>NZ_SSMG01000324.1 GCF_009873615.1 Photobacterium lucens | reverse complement strand
GAACATCATTTTTTATTACTTGCCATAATGTCGTCTTAGTCACAAAATGCATCCCGTTCCTGACAAAACTGCTTTGCGTTACACATCAAAAAAACAGTGCGCACTTAAAGAAGCAGACAATAAGAAAAACTTATTAAAAAGTTTAAGCATTACTCAATGGAGTTAAACATGAAATTGAAATCTCTATCTCTATCTGTACTAGCAGCTTTATCTCTAGGTGTTGCTACATCTGCAATGGCAGCTGATGCAACTACTAGCACTACAGCTACTGCACCTGCACAAACAGCACCTTCTTACGATCAATCTGGTTTCTGGGTTGGTGGTGCACTAGGTATGGGTTACGTATCTAACAGCGATATTTCTAAGTTCCCTGGTTCTGCAAACGGTGAAGCACCAAGCGTTAAACTAGACGCTGGTTACGACTTCAACAAGTACTTCGGTATCTACGGTAGCTACGACTACATGCACGATCTAGGTAACGCAGACATGCACCTAGCAACTCTAGGTCTAAAAGGTAACCTACCTCTAACTCAAAAACTATCTGCGTTCGGTAAAGTTGGTGCAACTTACATCTACGCTGATAACAAGAACTTCGCAGACAACGCGCTACACATGAAGTCTGACAGCTTCTCACCAACAGCTGGTCTAGGTCTGTCTTACCAAATCACTCACGCACTATCTACTCAAATCGGTGCTGATTACTACCAAGACCTACGTACTTCACACGGTCACGCTGATCTAACTCAAGCGTACTGGGGTATGACTTACAAGTTCGGTCAACCAGCAACTCCAATGGTTGTTACTAATAACGTTGAAGTTGTTAAAGAAGTAGCTGTTGAGTCTCAAGTACCAACTCGTTCTTCTTACGTTCTACCATACCAAAATGGTCAAACTAAGCTAAACGACTACGGCCGTTACAACCTAGGTGAAGTGATTGCAACTATGCAAGCTAACCCAGAAGTTAACGCTCAAATCATCGGTCGTGCAGACAAAGTTGGTTCAGCTAAGATCAACGAAAAGATCTCTGCAGAGCGTGCTGCAAACGTTGCTAACTACCTAGAAGCTAACGGTATCGACGCATCTCGTCTAACTGTTTCTTCTGTAAGCTACAACGATCCAATCAAAACTGACGCTGCTACTAAGACTAACTACGTACAACGTTCAGTACAGATCATCCTTAAGTAATTAAGACTGATCGCATCTATCTAGCGTTTTCTCGCTAAGATAAATTCAATGCCGGTGACATTTTCACCGGCATTATTTTTCAAATCACATTCTCATTAGATCACTTTTAATAAGTCGCGCTATGCGGAGGGTCTTCTACGGTCTTCAATCAGCGATTTAATGAGACTGAAATTAAAAAGCATTTAGGGGTACTAATGAAAAAAGCAACGCTATGTTTACTAGCATTAATCACTATTTCATTAACCGGTTGTTTTTCTAATCAGCAATTAGATAAATCAGCACAAATGGTTGGTGGCTGGAAATTAAAGGGAGGCATTGAAATCCCTGGTATTACTAAGCGCCGTCCATCATTGAATATCGAACCTAATATGGAAGTTACAGGTTTTACTGGCTGTAATTTATTTAAAGGTAAAGTTGAACCTGATGGTGATTTCTCACTGCCTGCTGTAACACATAAGATGTGTTTGCCTGAGTTGGTTAAACAAGAGAACGAAATGCTTAATGTATTGCGTAGTGCAACCAGTATTGAAGTGATTAACAGCAGTTTAATCGTTGATGCTGGTGACAAGTTCCTTGTATTTGAAAAAACCAATGCAAGTTAATCAGTGAATATGATTTAATTTTATAATAGAGAGCCCAGCCATCGTGCTGGGCTTTTTCATACTCAAAAAGGATTGAAAATGTCAGTGTTCACACCAACTCAAGTTGTATTTACCCAAAATCAGTGGCAGATAGACAGTCAAGTACTAATGATGATCCCAAATAATGGGCAGTATTATATTGTGACTCAATGTACGCCTTTTCATCCTGTCAGTCATATCTGGCCTGATCATCCTGCTGATAAAGGTCAAATTAGCTTTGATGATCAGAGCGTTGAAGTAATGGATTGTGTTGTTGGTGCCGTAGAGTTATCAACCCAAACGCTTTTTGTTGCTCAAGATATTCCGGTTAAGCGTGATACAGAAGGTTGGGTGTTTGTTGTTGTGCATGTCATTGCTACCAATGCCGCTTTGACAGTAGGTGATACCGTGACATTGACTGTGGATAAAGCCTATCAGCAAAGCTTGAGTCGTGGGCACAGTGCAGGCCATTTATCTTCATTGGCATTGAATAAAGTGCTTCATGAAGCATTTTGGCGCAAAGAGCCGAGTCGTAAAGATGAACTGGGCTATTACGATTTCCACAGCTACGCCCAAGAAAAAAGTGAAGTTACCCCAGATCTCAGCACAGATACTTATCGTTTAGGTAAAACATTACGTAAGCGTGGTTTAAACAGTGCCGAATTATTAACAGCCTTAGATGATGTAGCTATTAAAATGAATCAGCAGCTTTCACTGTGGTTAGCGTTAAAAACTCCTGTTGTAATGCGAAGAGAAGGTGAATACTTAACAGATTCTCGTTACTGGCAATGCGATCTTGCTCAAGAAGGGAGCCTTGAAATCCCATGTGGAGGCACGCACGTTTCTTCATTAGCAGAATATTCTGCTATTACGGTGAGTTTTGAAGTGATTTCAGAGCAAGAAATTGTGATGCGGACAGAATGCATTAAAGCTTAAATATCGCTTTATTCTGCTGATTTGGATAAATTTAGCTAAATAATGAGTAAGATCTTGATTTGTAATATACTAGATCAGTGCGTAAATAACAGCAAAGATAGGATTATTATATCGTTTAAAATCCAAATACAGCATATGTAACTTATGCTTTCGGGAAGTGTAATTATAAATATTCTTTTGATACCTGATCGCTGATCATCTTTGTTTTATACGATGATCACCACTTAGCTTGTTGATCATCACGAAGATCCTGTTTGGTGGTAAAATAGAGAAATGGCGTCTTACTGCACATAGTATTTTGTGAGCAAGATGAAATTCTATGATGGATGGAATTGTATTTTTTTATGACAGGCTCAATAATCTGACTGTCACATTATTGATGCGCTGAGGTTATAAGGCATGACAGATAAGGCTGATAATATTTGTCCGCAATGTAGCAGTATTTTAAGTTGGAAAAATCATGGCTATTTTTGTGATTTTTGCCAGCAAGAAGTGAAGAAAACGGTATTTTGCCCTGACTGTAATGAGCAATTAGAGAAGTTACAAGCTTGTGGCTCTGCGAGTTATTTTTGCAATCACTGTAACGAGTTAAAATCTAAATCTCGGGTAAAAGCACAGTTTAAAATGGGTACACAAGCTTAAATAAAGCGAGTGTAACGAGAGAAAGAAAAATGGCGCTGGTAGAAAGCGCCATTTTTATTACTAGATCTTAAAATTATTTGATCACGCTTGAGTGGATCTCGCCATCAGTTACTGTCGTGATTAAGGTATCCCCCGTTTTCACTTGGGAGGCTTTTCTTATTACGTCGCCTTGCTCATTTCGAGTAATGGAGTAACCACGCGCTAAGGTTGCCAGTGGACTGACGGTTTCCAATTTTTCTGCTGCCACTGCTAATTTGTGGCGAACATTCAGCAGTTTCCTATCTAATGCATCATAGAGGCGCTGTTCACTACGTTCTAAATTTCGTTGTGCATTTTTTACTAATGAAGCAGGGGAGTAGAGCGAGAGTTTATAGTTATTATGCTCGATATGTTGCTGATGATTTTGCAGTTTTTTTGCCATTGCTTGGGTTAAACGCTGACTTATCTCATCAAGATGTTGTTGTTGCAAATTTAGACGAAGCTGCGGATGCTGACGTTCTAAACGATGCTGTAACTGGGTTGTTTGACGTAGTGACTGTGACAAATACGCAGTGATCGCATGACGCAATTGTTGTCTTTTACGATCAAGCAGTTGTGTTTGGTGAGTCATATCACGACTGATCAATTCAGCAGCGGCTGAGGGGGTTGGCGCACGAACATCGGCAACAAAATCTGCGATTGTCACGTCTACTTCATGACCCACTGCACTTACAATTGGAATTTGGCTTGCAGCAATCGTGCGTGCGACGATCTCTTCGTTAAATGCCCAAAGATCTTCTAATGAACCACCACCGCGCCCAACAATTAATACATCACACTCTTGTCTTGTATTAGCGCGACCAATGGCTTGTGCAATAGATATTGCAGCGCCTTCACCCTGTACCATGGTTGGATAAATCACAATGGGTAGGCTCGGATCTCGGCGTTGTAACACATGTAAAATATCGTGCAGCGCAGCACCTGTTTTTGAGGTAATGATCCCTACACGTTTAGGTTGCTCTGGCAGTGTTTTTTTCAACGATTGTGCAAATAAACCTTCTGCCGCAAGCGACATTTTTAGTTGTTCAAATTGCTGTTGAAGACGTCCATCACCTTCTGGCTGCATACTTTCAATGATCAGTTGGTAATCACCGCGTGGTTCATACAATGATAGGCGTGCTTTAACTAAAACCTGATTACCGTTGCCGGGTTTAAAAGTGACGTGGCGATTACTGCCTTTAAACATGGCGCATTTTACTTGAGCGCGTGCATCTTTAAGGGTGAAATACCAATGACCAGAAACGGGCATTGAAAAATTAGACAATTCACCAATCAACCATACCACGCCCATTTCATTTTCAAGAATAAGACGAACTTGAGCATTAAGGCTAGAAACGGTGTAAATACGGCTATTAGTTTGGCTTTGCGGGGAGAAAGTGGTCACTGGGAATGGTACCTGCTATCGAAGGAAGTAGAAGGCAGGCGGTCAAAATAAAACCGAATAAGTCATAAAACACACAGGCAGATCTATGGACAGATCTTGGCCGTATTTCCTTGACCGCATCACCGGATAGTTAACCGAAATATACTACTTATCAATCAAAAAGTGTCAAGAAAAAAAATAAAAAAAATTCTAGCCAAACGTTTGCTTCGTACGTATAATTCGACCGCAATATTTTATCCTTCTTTTAAAACCTATTCGGTGTGAGATATTGCAATGTTACGAATTAAACAAGAAGCTTTAACCTTCGATGATGTTTTGCTGGTTCCAGCCCATTCAACCGTTCTACCTAACACTGCCGATCTGCGCACTCAACTGACTAAAGATATTGCTCTAAATATCCCTATGGTGTCAGCGTCAATGGATACTGTGACTGAAGGTCGTCTTGCAATAGCCCTTGCGCAAGAAGGCGGCATTGGTTTCATTCACAAGAACATGTCTATTGAACAACAAGCGAACCAAGTTCGCATGGTGAAGAAGTTCGAAGCAGGTGTGGTTTCAGAGCCTGTTACTGTAAAGCCAACTGCAACCATTGCAGACGTTAAACGTCTAACTGAAGAAAATGGTTTTGCAGGTTACCCTGTTGTGACTGATAACAATGAACTAGTTGGTATTATCACTGGTCGTGACGTTCGCTTTGTGACAGATCTTTCAATGAAAGTTGAAGATGTGATGACATCTAAAACAGAGCTTGCTTCTGCAAAAGAAGGCGCATCACGTGAAGAAGTTGAAGCTATCATGCAACAACATCGCGTTGAAAAAGTGCTTCTTGTTGATGATGAATTCCGTCTAAAAGGCATGATCACAGCAAAAGACTTCCAAAAAGCAGAGCGTAAACCAAACGCATGTAAAGATGAGCGTGGTCGTTTACGTGTTGGTGCTGCTGTGGGTGCTGGCGCAGGTAATGAAGAGCGTGTTGCAGCACTGGTAGAAGCGGGTGTTGACGTATTGCTTATCGATTCTTCACACGGTCACTCTGAAGGTGTACTACAACGTATTCGTGAAACACGTGCGGCATTCCCTAATCTTCCAATCGTTGGTGGTAACGTAGCAACTGCTGAAGGTGCACGTGCACTGATTGAAGCTGGCGTAAGTGCAGTGAAAGTGGGTATTGGCCCTGGTTCAATTTGTACTACGCGTATCGTGACTGGTGTAGGTGTACCACAAATTACAGCTATCTCAGAAGCGACATCTGTTGCTGATCAATACGGCATTCCTGTTATTGCTGATGGTGGTATCCGTTTCTCTGGTGATATGTGTAAAGCGATTGCTGCTGGTGCATCATGTGTCATGGTTGGCTCAATGTTCGCAGGTACTGAAGAAGCACCGGGTGAAGTTGAACTGTACCAAGGCCGTGCATACAAATCTTACCGTGGCATGGGCTCACTAGGTGCGATGTCTAAAGGCTCTTCTGACCGTTACTTCCAAACAGATAACGCTGCTGACAAATTAGTACCAGAAGGTATTGAAGGCCGTGTGGCATACAAAGGTCACATGAAAGAGATCGTACACCAACAAATGGGTGGTTTACGTTCAAGCATGGGTTTAACTGGCTCTGCAACTATTGAAGATCTTCGTACTAAAGCTGAATTTGTACGCATTACTGGCGCAGGTATGAAAGAGTCACACGTACATGACGTGACTATCACTAAAGAAGCACCAAACTACCGTATGGGTTAATCGTTCATTCTGCTAATTAGAATTAACGAAAGTAATACAGAGCATCGGGAGCAGAATATCTGCTCCCAATCGATAAAAAATTATTTGAGAACACTCACTAATGACCACGACCACTAATATTCATGATCAACGCATCCTTATTTTGGACTTTGGCTCTCAATACACACAGTTAATTGCACGTCGTATCCGTGAGATCGGTGTTTACTGTGAACTTTGGAGCTGGGATGTTGATGAAGCCGATATCCGTGAATTTGCGCCAAACGGTATTATTCTTTCTGGTGGTCCTGAAAGTGTAACGGAAGCCGGTTCTCCACGTGCACCACAATATGTATTTGATGCAGGTGTGCCAGTCTTTGGTGTGTGTTACGGCATGCAGACCATGGCTGAGCAACTAGGTGGTAAAGTTGCTGGTTCATCTGAGCGTGAATTTGGTTACGCACAAGTTAAGATCGTTGAGCCAACACACTTCCTTGAAGGCATTCAAGACGCAGTAGCAGAAGACGGCACTGCATTAATGGATGTATGGATGAGCCATGGTGACAAAGTGGTAGAAATCCCATCTGATTTCGTAAAAGTTGCAGAAACTGAAACCTGTCCATTTGCAGCAATGGCAAATGAAGAGAAGCGTTTCTACGGCGTTCAGTTCCACCCAGAAGTAACGCACACCCGTCAAGGTATGAAGTTAATTGAAAACTTCGTCATGAATATCTGTGGTTGTGAAAAACTGTGGACGTCAGCAAACATTATTGAAGATGCTGTTGCACGAATTAAAGAGCAAGTAGGTGACGATGAAGTGATCCTTGGTCTTTCTGGTGGTGTTGATTCATCAGTGGTTGCGATGCTTATTCACCGTGCAATTGGCGACAAGCTAACGTGTGTATTTGTTGATAACGGTCTACTTCGTTTGAATGAAGGCCAGCAAGTAATGGACATGTTTGGTGATAAGTTCGGCCTAAACATTGTTCATGTACAAGCTGAAGATCGTTTCTTATCTGCACTTGCGGGTATTGCTGATCCTGAAGCAAAACGTAAGAAGATCGGTCACGTATTCGTTGACGTATTTGATGAAGAATCTAAGAAGCTATCAAATGCGAAGTGGCTAGCACAAGGTACAATTTACCCTGATGTGATTGAGTCTGCTGCATCGAAAACAGGTAAAGCGCACGTTATTAAATCTCACCATAACGTAGGTGGTCTACCAGACGATATGGAAATGGGTCTTGTTGAGCCATTAAAAGAGCTATTTAAAGATGAAGTACGTAAGATCGGTCTAGAGTTAGGCTTACCTTACAACATGCTTTACCGCCACCCATTCCCAGGTCCGGGTCTAGGTGTACGTGTACTAGGTGAAGTGAAGAAAGAGTACTGTGACTTACTACGTCGTGCTGATGCGATCTTCATTGAAGAGCTTCATAAAGCAGATCTTTACAATAAAGTATCACAAGCATTTACCGTATTCTTACCAGTTCGCTCTGTTGGCGTTATGGGTGACGGTCGGAAATATGATTGGGTTGTATCACTACGTGCAGTAGAAACCATCGACTTTATGACAGCACACTGGGCGCACCTACCTTACGACTTCCTAGGTAAAGTGTCTAACCGCATTATCAACGAAGTTGATGGTATTTCTCGTGTTGTTTACGATATTTCAGGTAAGCCACCTGCGACGATCGAGTGGGAATAATTTTCTCCTGTTACTCAACGTGAGTTAACATTTTTGAAACCCTAATAAGTCATTTATTAGGGTTTTTTTATTGCTGTATTTGATATCGATATCCAATCACTTTTCTCCTTAATTTTCTCCTTTATGCTTAATTTGTTATCTAACTAATCAGTAAATCATCATTAGGTATAGTCATCAAACACTGCTCTGTTTCAATTTGGATGACAGAATGTTTTGCTAAATAAAATATTATGTTGGTTTTTTGTTTACAGTTAATACTTGTTTACAAAGTATTGTTATAACTTTTGGTTATTCGTTAGATGATGTCGCTTTTTTTTATTTTCTTTTCGATACAATCGTTCAACCTAAGTTCAGCAACATAATGCTGAAAGGAAAAACAATGAGATCTGCTTCAAAGTAGATCCACTATGCAGACACAATCAACATAGGGGCACGGAGTTGCCATGAACGAAAAAACATTGAATCAAGCGCCTAAGCCATCAAGCGCTATGGATAAGTTTTTAAATGGTATCGAGCGAGTAGGTAATAAGATCCCTGATCCTGCTTTGCTATTCTTCTGGGGTTTGATCGCAGTTTGGGTTCTTTCTGCGGTGATGTCTCAGTTTGACTTTGGTTTAGTTCACCCAGTTACACAACAAGTTGTACAAGTAAATAACCTATTAACGGGTGACGCATTAGCAAGCTTCCTTGCTAATATGGTGAAGAATTTCACAGGCTTTGCACCGCTAGGTATTGTACTTGTAGCAATGCTAGGTGTTGGTGTTGCTGAAGCATCTGGCTTTATTAATACCGGCCTTAAGAAAATGCTTAACGTTACGCCTGTTAAGCTACTTACACCTATGCTTATTCTTGTTGCTATTGTGTCTCACACCGCAGCAGATGCTGGTTATGTTCTGGTTATTCCACTAGGCGGTATTATTTTTCACGCTGCGGGTCGTCACCCATTAGCGGGTATTGCGGCAGCATTTGCTGGTGTATCAGGTGGTTTCTCAGCAAACTTTATCCCATCAGGTATTGACCCATTACTAGCAGGCTTTACGCAAGAAGCTGCACGAATTATGGATCCGGATTACATCGTGAACCCATTAGCGAACCTTATGTTCACGGGTTTATCATCATTCGTTATCGTGGGTATCGGTTGGTACATCACAGATAAGATCATTGAGCCTCGTCTAAGCAAAACAGCTATCGATGAAGATGCAGAAGAAGCGCCTGATATGGGCTCTTTCACTGAACTTGAAAGTAAGGCATTTTCTTACGCAGGTTGGGCAATGGTAGCAGGTATTGTATTACTTGTTGCTGCGGTATGGCCTGAGTCATCACCACTGCGTTCGCCAACGGGTGAAATTGCAGCGTTCAATGCGCCAGTGATGCAGTCAATTGTTCCGCTAATCTTTATCCTGTTTGTGATCCCTGGGATCATCTACGGTAAAGTGGCTGGTACCTTTAAGCAAAGTAGCGATGTTATTAAAGCGATGTCTACCACAATGGCGGGTATGGCTGGCTTCATGGTAATGGTATTCTTCATTGCTCAGTTCCTAGTGGCGTTTACGCAATCTAACCTAGGTACATTACTAGCGCTATCTGGCGCACAGTTACTGCAAGAGATGAACTTACCGGGTCAAGTAACTATCGTTGGTATGATCCTACTAACAGCAAGTGTGAACTTATTGGTAGGCTCTGCATCAGCGAAATGGGCATTGATTGGTCCTATTATGGTTCCAATGCTAATGGCAGTAGGTATTTCTCCTGAGCTAACACAAGCGGCATACCGTGTAGGTGACTCTGTATCTAACATCATTTCACCTATGATGGTGTTCTTCCCACTGGTTGTTGTTTACATGCAACGTTATGTGAAGAGCTCTGGTATCGGTACGCTAGCGTCTATGATGATGCCATACTCAATTGCAATGCTAGTGGGTTGGACCATCTTCCTACTTGCTTACTGGGCGTTAGGTATTCCACTTGGTGTTCAAGCACCATACACTTACAGCTTATAATTTAAGTTACTGATAATTTAAATTTCAGCAGATAAAAGAAAAGCCTCGCTAAATATAGTGAGGCTTTTTTCTATTTAGTGTTTGAAGATATTACGTAACTATTTCTTTAAACACTGACTCTAATTACTTGTTGAAGTGCTCTACGTGGAAGCGTAGGTGATCTTCAATAAATGTCGCCATGAAATAGTAGCTGTGGTCGTAACCATCTTGCATGCGGATCTCTACTGGGTAGTTATTCGCTTTAGCCGCTGCAGCTAGGCTCTCTGTACGTAATTGACCTTCAATGTAGAAGTTATCGTGAGTACCTTGATCAACTAGCATCGGTAGTTTTTGCTCAGCTTTACGCATTAGCTCACTTGAATCGTACTGTTTCCAGTTTTCAGTGTTGCTACCTAGGTAACCTGTAAATGCTTTTTGACCCCAAGGACAGTTCATTGGGTTAGCAATTGGGCTAAATGCTGATGCAGAAGTGAAACGCTCTGGGTTACGCATTGCAATCATTAATGCGCCGTGACCACCCATTGAGTGACCGCTGATCGCACGTTGCTGTGATACAGGGAAGTGCGCTTCAACAAGTGCTGGTAGTTCATTAACAATGTAATCGTACATGTTGTAATGACGGTTCCAAGGCGCTTCTGTTGCGTTTACGTAGAAGCCCGCACCTAGACCAAAGTCGTAGCTACCTGCTGGATCATCTTCAACACCTTCACCGCGTGGGCTGGTATCTGGTGCTACAATCGCTACACCTAATTCTGCTGCGATACGTTGTGCTCCTGCCTTTTGCATGAAGTTTTCATCGGTACAAGTTAGACCTGATAACCAGTAAACCACAGGCACTTTTTGACCAGCAGCTGTTTGTGGTGGTAGGAAAATCGCAAAACGCATATCACAGTTAAGGACTTCTGAACGGTGCGTATATTGTTTATGCCAACCGCCAGCAGTTTTGTTACAGCTAATGTTTTCTAAAGGCATGGATATATTCTCTTAGTCAGATTAGGCGCAGAGATAGGGTACAGAAGATGACCTCTGCGCACATTTATTATTATGTAATTATATTATTTGTCGAAGTGGATAATAGTACGGATACTCTTACCTTCGTGAAGCAAATCGAATGCTTCGTTGATCTTGTCTAGACCCATGTTGAATGAGATGAAGTCATCTAACTGGAACTCACCCGCCATGT
>NZ_SSMG01000323.1 GCF_009873615.1 Photobacterium lucens | reverse complement strand
AGAAAGTGTTTATAAATTGATAACTAATTGTCATTTTTTTACGTTTTTTTTAATTATTATTACGGATTTTGCTGTGAAATAGTGCAGCTCATTATTCACAATGAGGTGTACTACCAATGATTAAGTACTTTTTTTCCGTCATATTCGTGTTGAGCAGTTTTGTGCTACGGGCAGAAGATGCACATTCTCCACCGAGGATTATGAACTATAACGTTTATATGCTGGATCACAATGTGGGTGTGGTAACAGGAAATACCAACCCGAATAAACGGGCTGAGTTATTAGTAAATTCATCTGTATTTAGCCATGTTGATGTGGTGGTGTTTAACGAGATCTTTGATAACCAAGCCAGTGATATTTTGATCGAGGGATTAAAAGAGCAATTTGCTTATCGCACGCCAGTATTAGGGCGCACGGAAAGTGGTTGGGATAAAACTGAAGGCTGGCGTCCTGGTTCATTTGATGACGGTGGCGTGATCATACTCAGTAAATATCCTATTGAATATAAAGCGCAAGTGATCTTTGATAAAAGCTGTGGGGCAGATAAACTCGCTCAGAAAGGGTTTATCCATGCTGTTATTAATAAATCAGGTGAACGGTATAATATTGTAGGCACGCATGTTCAAGCTGATGACAGTAGTTGTTTAGCGTCACCATCATCTATCAGGCATCAACAATTTACCCAGATCCAGAGCTACATTGCTAATGCTGGACGATCATTCAATGAGATGTTCTTTATTGCAGGCGATTTAAATGTAGTTAAAACGTCGCAAGAATTTTACTCGATGCTCGATACGCTCAATGTATTTGAACCAACACATTATGCAGGGGCTGCTTACTCATGGGACCCTAGTATCAATGGGTTAGCACATGATAATTATCCTGATCTGAAAGGACAGTTATTGGACTACATTTTGGTTGAACGCAGTCATAAACAACCTCAATATTGGCACAATCAAGTATTAGATGTGTTATCAGAAAAGGTCGAATTACCGGGCACTCAGGAGCCCTATTATTTTTATGAGTATTCCGATCATTTCCCAGTGGTTGCTTTTGAATATGCAGATGAACAGACACAAACGAAAAGCTTTCGCCCGATCAATAAGCCTTATAATCAGATAAAGTTAAAGCATCAACTTACCAATCAGTATGTTTATGCTGACGCCAATGTATCTAATGGTTGGTTAACTTATGGTAGCAATGGCTCAGTTCCTAATGCATTATTCAAATTAGATAATTGGCATCCATATAATGGTGTCTGTATTCACGATAATGATTATGTACAAATATCTCGTGCTGATGGTTATCAAAACTACTATTGGAATTATATTGGTAGTTCATATTACACCCAATCGGGTGATTCCTCCGATTTCATGAAAATCAGCCGTCAAAAAGTATCAACAGATTGTATTCAAAATGGTGATATTGTTTACCTCTACGATCATGCTCATACACTTTGGACAACAGCAGATAAATATTTAGAACCTGATGGAAGTTATATTTACTCTGAAAACACCTTACCAGTAACAAATAATGGATTGTTTATTATCAGTATGCCAGAGTTCCAATATCAAGATTGGCGTGATAACTTAATATATCAA
>NZ_SSMG01000322.1 GCF_009873615.1 Photobacterium lucens | reverse complement strand
CCCCCCCCCCGCCAACCCCGAACTCATTTTTTTTAATGATACGGAGACCACCGATTTATAGATTTATGCGATCGTCTGCAGGGTCTGATGTTTATATGTGACTGATATTAGCGTTATCAATAAAAAAGGCCATGTGATCTACCACATGGCCTTATATCTCATCTCTGTCGTTATTTTATAATAGTTAAATCATTTTTAGGTATACAACAACACGCTAATACTTTTCCTTGCTCACGATCTTGTGGTGATAACGCTGGAACATCGGGTTGTTCAACCTCCCCCGACACGATGGTTACTTTACATGCACCGCAAAAACCTGCTCGGCAACTGTAGTCCATAGCAATGCCCGCATTCTCTGCTTGCTCTAACAAGGTTGCTTGGTTATTACCTTGGAATACTTGCCCATCAATCGACAATTCCACCGCTTTCTTTTCTTGCTGTGCACGGCGTACAGGACCAAACACTTCTTGATGATAGCGTGATGCCGACATGCCCATATTGAGTAATAATGTCTTTGCTGAATCCATAAAGGCATCCGGACCACACACAAAGACCTGACGCTTATCTAGATCGCTGATCATGGCTAAATGCCCAATGCTCAATCGTCCTGATTCGCCTTGCCAATCACGTTTAGGCTGACTGAGTACAATGCGTAAGTCTAACGATGGGTGTTTTTCCTCTAGCGCATGTAACTCTTCTAAGCATGGAATATCTGCTTCAGTACGGCATTGGTGGTAAAACACCACATCACGCACACGGTCGTTGTCTGATAAATAACGGAGCATTGAGAGCATTGGCGTGACACCACTACCGGCTGATAACAACAACAGTTTGTCGGTATGTACGCCGAGGTAAAAATCACCACTTGGCGAATCCGCCACCAGCGTATCACCAACTTGAAAATGCTCATGCAACCAGTTAGACACTCGTCCATCATCAACACGTTTTACTGAAATTCCATAACGCCCAGGTCGTGACGGGCTAGAAGATAAGGTATAACGACGAGAAATATATTCGCCATTAACTTCTAATTGAATCGGTAGGTGTTGCCCCGGCAAATAAGTCGGTAACGCTTGGTTTTCTTGATGTGACTCAAGCCAGAACGTGGTGAAATCTTGTGCTATATCTTCACGCTCAACACAAGTTAGTTGTAGCTTCACATCGCTGTTATCGACATAAACCTCTTTCGGCTTGGTCTCTAACACTTCAATTTCATCACCCACTGTGATGATCCCTTCATTAAGGGCAACAAGATTTTGTCCGAAATAAACATTACCCGATGCATCAGCTCGAAATTTTGCCATTGTCACTAATGGCTCTTTCGCTTGATTAAACGAGGCAGTTTGAGGATCGACAGTCGTTAGAATACAGCGAGCACAAGGTTTTACTGCTTCAAATTCAACCTCACCAATACGGATACGCTTCCAACCATCTTCGGCAAAAGCTTCAGTATTACTGACGACTAAATTGGTACGAAATTGATCCATGGTGTGACGTTCACTACTACGTTCATTAAGCGCCTGTAGCGAGGCTTCACTGATCACTAATAATGGATAACCATCAGCGAAACTAACATTCTGTTGGATTTTAGGACGTACACGGTTGGATTGCTCACCAGTAAATAACAACTGTACCGACTCACCGATAATATCACTAAACCATGCATTGGCTTGCTCTGTGGTGGTATAAGCGACAAATGTATCTCCCCACACAGTCGAGGATGCATCTTCCATTAAAAACTCTTTATATTTCAATGATAGATGTGATTTATCACCGTAGCTTAGGACTAAACCGTCTGCGAGTAACGCCGCTTTCACTTTCACCATCTGCGGGTATTTTCGTGCTGTGATCATATCGCCGGAAGGCTTGGCAACCATAAATCGGCGATCGAATGCTATGCCTTGTTTTTCTACCCATGCTTGAGATTGACTAACACCAGCGATAGATTTAACTGGAAAAACATTCAATTGGGATAATTTAGGTGTTCCTGATGAGCTCACAACATTCTCCATTATATTTGTTTTAGCTGCACCATTTTAACTTATGATTAACAGGTATGAAGAACAAATAACGCATTTACTACATTAATATTTTTAAACACTAAAAATGCATATTTAAATTACGTGATTTTATTCTTCTGAAATCTGTCTATTTTTTTCTCGTGTGCTAAATTCGGCTTGTATACCCTATAAGCTTAAAAATGCAAGCTTTAACATAAGTTACCTCTAGGTCACTCGGTATTTCTTAACTCACTGTTTTTGGCACTTGATTGCTAAGGATTTACTATGCCACTCATTCATTCATTTTGGCGCTACATCAAACATTACTTCCCCAACACTGGTTTACGCCATATTCATACTTCACTCGCTACCTTAGTTATCCTGCAAATCTTAAACAGTAACTTTATGCACATGACCCACACCGGTGAGATCAAAGGTGGCCCACTCTCTACCTTTTTCTTATGGGTACATATTGTTTTAGGTGTGCTAACCGTTGTGGTGACATTGGCTATGATCGGCTACATGTTAACTAAACAATCATTTCGCCAATTCTTCCCTTACCTATTTGGTGACAACGCAATTTTGCTTGATGATTTAAAACAGCTACGTCACGGCAAATTACCAGAGCCACGAGAAAAAGGCTTAGGTAACATTATTCAAGGTTTAGGTATTGGTGCGTTGATCTTAATTGAAGCCGCTGCATTAGTATGGCTTGCACTATGGTTAAGCCACTCACCTTATGCCAACGATGTGCGAGAAATCCATAAATCGCTAACAGGTTTGATTGAAGTATATTTGATTGGCCATGGTGGTATGGCACTACTTCACTTCTTTATTGAACGTAAGAAGTTCGCTTAATTTTAAAATGCCCGTATATACCCAAGCGACTTCAAGATGACTGATTCAGAGCGAAGTCACTGAGTTGAATTCAAGGAAGGCAAGGAAGCGGAATAGCGAGCTCTTTCCAAGTTGTCTGACGTAAGAAGTCGGCTCAGTGACACGCTCCCAAAGGGCGAGCGTCCTTAGCTCTCAGACCTTGTTACCGATTCTCAATGTAGAACCACTATATCTTCGAATCGTTGCCGCGACTGAGAACTAAGGTCGTCTCGCTGAACACTGTATCTTGACGTTACTTGGGTATAAAAAAAGCAGAGCCTAGGCTCTGCTTTTCTGTATTTGAACTGTTGGTATTAACGTTTATCGTTATTTAGCTTTCACAGCCCAACCACATTGTTGTGGGTAGATTCGACGAAACACTTTTTTATTGCGCTTCTTCAATAAGATGTGGCAGGTTTCAATTAATAAACCAAACGCCATGGCAAAATACACATATCCCTTATTGAAATGGATCTCAAAACCTTCTGCCATTAACATCGCACCTAACATCACAAGGAATAGTAATGCTAAGGTTTTAAAGCCAGGGTAACGAGAAACATAATCGTTGATCTTCTCAGCACATAGCACCATCACCACCGCAGATGACAAAATCGCCGCAACCATTAACGGTACTTCACTTGTCATGCCCACCGCAGTGATCACTGAATCCATCGAGAACACCGCATCAACGGCAACAATCTGCAATAAGACTAAAGCAATACCTGCGCGAACTTTACTTGCTTCTTGATGATGATCACCAGAGAAACACATCCATAGTTCTTTTAAGCTTTTCGCTAATAAGAATGCACCACCACCAATCATGATCAAATCACGGCCCGAGAACGGAGCACTTGCAATAGAGAATAATGGTTGTGTGAGTGACATTACCCAACTGATCGAGAACACCAGACCGATACGTGCAGCAACAGCCAATGCAATACCGAGGTTTCGCGCCAATTTACGTTGATGCTCAGGTAAGCGTTCACAAAGCACTGAGATGAAAACAATATTATCCACGCCTAATACCACTTCTAGGGCAAATAGGGTGGCAAATATCATCATCGCTTCAGGTTGAAGGAAAAGATCTAACATTGAATAGACTCCTTATTTAAGGAGCTCAGGAATAGAGAACAACTCGAGGGGTCGTCCATATGTATTTTATACCTCATGTAATTTAAGTAGCGCTATTCAATCATAACGCTTAATAATCACAATCAAGATTATGTAACCAGATGTAACATATTAACTGTCAAACCAATCATCTTTAGCTATATCTTTCAAGTAAATCATTAAATAAATGAATAATATTGAAATACACCTCTCAAAATGTAAACTCAAGGTTTTACTTTAGACTACATTAATAAGAATAATGAAAAACAAATCTCTTTTATTTGCTGTTTTAGTAAGCGTATTTTCAACCTCGATCCAAGCAAAAGATCTCGTAGATACTTTAAATTCTGTAGATAATGGTCTTCAGAAACTGCAAAACAGTATTCAAGAATCTAAGCGTCAAATTAGAGAAAGAAAAGAGCGTCGTGAGCGCATCGAAAATGCGTGGGAAAATTTAAAAGACGACGATTATGTTGAAAAGCGTTGGGATAATTATGTCGATCAACAAGCACGTGAACGTAAGCAACGTGCTGAACAACGTAAACGCCGATTTGTCGATAAATTAACGTCAGATCTTAATAGCGCTATTCGGGATGCTACCAATACTCACTAATCGCATATTGCCGCATAAAGGAAAATCATGAAAAAAGCTTGGCTCATTATGATCGCCGGTTTAATTGCCACAGGATGTTCATCAAACCAAGTTGAATGCCTCTATAACTGTAAACCCACTTATCCTAACCATAATGGGAATATAAACACTGGTAATGTGAATAATGAGCAAGCGATGCAGGCATTATTAGCTTATCTTGGGGTACAAGTGAAAAAGCAATGGGGGGATGATGAATTCCTTCAAGCAGGTAAACATCGTTATGTGAAGTATTTCGATGGCTATCGTACTCGTGCACACATTGATTTTGATAGCGGCAAAATTTACGTTTCCACTGTTGCGCAATACGCCCCAGAGGCAACACTGAAAAAAGCGATTGAAGAAACCTTGCTGATGCCAGCCGATCCTTCTCAGGTTGATTTATTCAGTGATAAGTCCATTCCACTAAACGGTAAGCCTTTCCTACTTGGGCAAGTTAAAGATCATGATAACCAAGATATTCAGTGGCCGTGGCGTGCTGGGCGTTTCGCAGATTATTTAATTGAAAATAAGTTGCGCACCAAGCCTCTCAAACGTGGCACCGCTTACTATGTTGAAATAGATATGGTGAGCGATCACCTTGAGCAACGTGAATACCAATATGCAGATTTAATTAAGCGTGCTTCTCGCCAATACGGTATTTCAGAAGATCTGATCTATGCGGTGGTAAAAACAGAAAGCAGCTTTAACCCGTTTGCTGTCAGCCACGCTGGGGCTTATGGCCTGATGCAGGTTATTCCGAAAACCGCAGGTGCTGATGTCTTTAAGCTGGTGAAAAACAAACCGGGGATACCGACCAAAGATTACCTGTTTGATCCGGCAAACAACATTGATACGGGTACAGCGTATTTGCACATTTTACAAACCCGTTATTTAAGGGATGTGCGAAATCCAACCACGAAGCATTACAGTATGATTTCCGCTTATAACAGTGGTACAGGCGGCGTATTATCAACCTTTGATTCAGATAGGCAACGAGCAATGGATAAGCTCAATCAACTACAACCGAATCAAGCTTATTGGGCACTCACGAATAAGCATCCCAAACTTGAAGCTCGTCGTTATCTTGAAAAAGTACTGAATTTCCAAAAAGAATTTCAGTCACTATAGTCTCTATATACAAGTGACTTGGTTATAAAACAAAGCCCTACCATCGAGATAGGGCTTTCTGTTTTGTATCGTTAAGCTTGGATCGCTTGGCGTGTAAAGCCGTTATTTTTTGCTAATAAGTCAGTGGCAGTTTGAGCATCGACACCTGCAAGGAGCATGACAATTGCTGTTTTACAGTGACCATTACATTGAGTAAGTGCTTGCTCTGCTTCTTCACGGCTACATTCGGTAGCTTGCATCACAATGTTTTTCTGGCGTTCAACCAATTTAGCGTTGGTCGCTTCAACATCCACCATTAAATTGCCATACACTTTACCAACACGGATCATGGCTCCCGTAGTTAGCATATTTAGCACTAGCTTTTGCGCTGTACCTGCTTTCATGCGAGAAGAGCCCGTTACCACTTCAGCCCCCACCACAGGGGTGATTGCCACATCAGCCAGTGCTGCCATTGGGCTTTGTGGATTACAGCTAATACAAGCGACTATCGCGTTTTGTGATTTTGCGTATTCCATTGCCCCTATGACATAAGGTGTACGACCACTGGCAGCAATACCAACTAACACATCTTTTTCGGTAAAATTAAGATCAATGAGATCTTGCGCCCCCATTTCACGATTATCTTCTGCGTTTTCAACCGCTTTTAAAATTGCTTGATGACCACCAGCAATTAAGCCGACCACTTGCTCTGGCTTACTACCGTAAGTAGGTGGACACTCACTTGCATCTAAAATACCTAAACGACCAGATGTACCAGCACCTGCATAAATTAAACGCCCACCTTGCTGAAATGCTATCGCAACCGCATCAACCACTTGAGCAATTTCAGGTAACACCTGCTCTACCGCTAGCGCGACTTTTTTATCTTCATTATTGATCACCTGCAGCATTTCTACTGTCGATAACATATCGATATTTTGGCTAGCTGTATTGCGGCTTTCAGTGACTAATTGGGTCAGATCAATCTTCAAGGTTTCGTCCTAGTTTTTATTCATTCTTTATCAATCATAATCAAGAAGCATATCAGGCTCTAGCTTCTTGCATACAATTAACATAACACAATAAATATCACGGTAATTAAGCGTGATTCAGGCTATTATCAGAGCAAATGTCTGAACTGTTATTACCATGACTGCACTTGATAAAATCGCCAGCCTACAATCACAATTCTCCCCTAATGGTCAAAAGATTGCGACTTTAGTATTAGCGCAACCTGAATTGGTGGTGTCGCTTTCTTCTCAAGAATTAGCAACGGCAGCGAATGTCAGTCAATCAAGTATTGTAAAGTTTACCCAGCGGATTGGATTTAAAGGTTTTCCCGCTTTCAAAATGGCGATCAGCGAGGAGTTAGCACGTCACAATACTATTGGTGGCAACGTACTTAACCAGTTGCCCACTCAACCAGAGACTAATAATGCGCTTGCGAGTAGTTTAAGCAAAATGGCACAGCAAAAAGCCAATGCGATCATCGATACCACTAAAGCGATAGATGTTGATTTACTCGAACAAATCGCAACGACATTAAAATCAGCCACCCGCATTCAGTTAATTGGACTGAGCTCTAATGCATTAGTGGCTCATGATTTTAATAACAAATTACTTTCGTTAGGGCGACCTGTGATCCACAGTGCAGATCCATCACTACAAAGCACTATTGCTAACACGTTAACAGAGCAAGACGTGCTTTTTATCCTTAGCAATAATACTGAACATCAAACATTACAGTTAGCTTCCCATGCCGCTAAACTTCACGGTGCTACTATCGTTGTGATCACCACACCTGATGATTTGCCATTAACCAGTCTTGCTGATTTCACCTTGTTGATGCATTGCGAGCCATCGCTACATAGGATTGCCAATCAGCCTTTTACTCTCCACCTTGCAGCACAGCAAACTCTGACCGATATCTTGTGCCTCGCCATCCAAGAGTAACACCACCAAGCATTTACTTTTTGTTACCATTATTCACAACGTTCAGGGAACCCTGTTTTTGATATACTGTCAGACTATAAACATTTGGCATAAAACATTATTTTGCTAGTTATTTGCAGCACTGTATAAGATTGACGTTTCGAAAGTAACTATCACTAGCTGCTACAC
Organism: Photobacterium lucens; assembly: GCF_009873615.1. GTDB lineage: Bacteria > Pseudomonadota > Gammaproteobacteria > Enterobacterales > Vibrionaceae > Photobacterium > Photobacterium lucens. The sequence continues at coordinate 4,185 of NZ_SSMG01000322.1, read as the reverse complement.
TCATTACCGAAAAAGAAGTCTGACGTATTATGAGTTCATCACACATTCCATCTGCACCTGTTTCATCAACCAACAGTGATCACGCAGCGCAACCAACACCACAGCCACCTAAGAAAAATAAATTAAAAAAGGTCGCTAAGTGGACATCCATTGCTTTACTCACGCCAATCATTGCAGCAACAGGTGTGCTAGCGTACGGCGTTAAGATTGATTTAACCGAGCACCGACATGATATCAACCAATGGTTAAGTTCTACGTTAGATCGTGAAACAACCATTGGTGGTGACATGTCACTGACCTTATCGTTTAGCCCTGAAATTGAGCTTAGCGATGTCACCATTGCGAATACCGAAGCCATGAAATGGGAACCGATGCTGAAATCGGGATACATTGGCGCGAAAATTTCGGTATTACCACTGCTCTCTCACACACTAAAAATCGATTATCTTGATCTAAAAGATACTTCCCTACATTTGGTCAAAGATAACCAAGGCAATCCAAACTGGATATTTGGCAAAGATCCGCAAGCTAAACCTAAGCAATCAACCAGTTCTACCCCATTTAAGTTAGCGCTAAGTAACAATATTCAGGCAGATAAAGTTGCCGTTGATTACTTAGATCAACAAACAGGGCAATACACCAATGTGTACTTAGAGCAATTAGCATTAACCAAACCAGATAAATGGCTATTACAAGCCAAAGGTAATGCGATGGGGAATGACTATGATGTATCACTGGCAGGTGATTTGGAATCATTGATCAATGAGCAACAAGGTAAGCTTGATGCAACGGGCAGTTTTGCAGGTGCGAAGCTCAATATTGATGCCGATATTCATCCGTTTCGTAGTAACACACCTTCAAAAGCCAAAGTAAAGCTCGATTGGGTTGATACTGCGCAACTGGAATCTCTACTGGATATTGATTTACGTCATGCAGCACCGATGTCACTGACAACGCAGATCACCGCATCTAGCAAAGGAATTTCACTGGCTGATATTGCGTTAACTAGTCCGATCACGTCAGCGAAAGGCTTCCTTGATATTTCTCTGGCACAAAACGACAAAGCGCTTAACCACATTAACGGCAAACTCAACATTCCGTTGATCGATCTGCGCCCATGGTTACAACCTCAGCCGCCTGTGATGTACGGTGTGGGTTACGCAGCCGCAGCACCACAACAATCCCCACTGCAAAAAGCCCTTGACCAATGGTTAGTGAAAACCGAAACCCATCTTGATCTATCTATCGATGAGATCAAAGGCTTAGGCACGCCTGTCAATAACATTTCACTTAAAGTTGAAGGTGATAAAGGTAAACTTCATGCCCCAATGACCGCCAATATTGCCAATGTGCCATTTCGTGGTGCAGCCGATATTGATGCCACTCAATGGACATCAACCGTTGATGTTAAATTGGGGGCGAAAGATTCTCAGTTAGGTGAAATGGCAGGTTGGATTTCAGGCATTCCACACGCTAAAGGCCACCTTGAAAATGCCCAGCTGCAGCTGACAACCCAAGGCACTAAACTTCAAGATTGGATTGATAACAGCCAGCTCGCGCTTAATATCGATAAGGCTCATCTTGATTGGGGAGCAAAAGCTTCATTTGCCATCGATAAAGCGGTATTAACCTCAGGTATGGAGCAGCCATTTAGCTCTGACATTCAAGGTCAGATCATGGCGATTCCAGTTCAGATCACCGCCAAAGCTGGCACATTGTCCGATATTATTAATCATCGTAATTGGAGCCCATCGCTACACTTTGCTAGCCCAGTTATCGATATTAAAGCCAAGGGTGAATTTGTAAAAACTAACTGGCAAAAAGGCAGTTGGTTAGATTTAACAGTGCACAGTGATGATGCAGGTAAGCTAAGTCCGTGGCTCGGCACGCGTGCATCTATGCATGGAAAAATCGATTTTAAAGGCAAGCTGACCAATACTGGCGATTGGCTAGCATTAGATATTCCGACCATGGCATTAATGCAAAGCCAAGGTAAAGTCGATTTTAAGTGGAAACAAAACACTAAAACACCATTCTTACAGCTCAATGCGCAGTTTGATACTTTAAATTTTAATCAACTTGGACAATTTGTTGATCGAGGAAATGTACCGACAGTTGAGCAAACCGTACCAACGCAAGGCGTAAACCTTGATATGCCATTACTTAGCAACAAGGTCGTAATTGCTGATGCTGACGTAAAACTTGGCGTAAATAAAATGCTTTGGGCTAATCAGCAAATTGATGATACCCAATTTAGCGGTCAACTTCGCGGCGGCAAGTTAGCTCCTGCCCCATTTAGTGCTCGTTATGCTGGTAGCTTGTATAAAGGTGATATTTCACTGGATATCAATAATAACGCTATCCAATCCCAGCTACATCTAGGGGTAAACAAGCCTAATATTGGTCAGATCTTAAAGCAATTCAATGTCACTAATGATCTTGGTATGACACTTGATAGCGCTAAGTTATCTTTGTCATTATCAGGTCGTACTGTGCTTGAGTTGATGGAGCAAGCTAAAGTCGAAGCTCAATTAAACGGTGGTAAGCTGCGTGTTGCCGATACCTATACTGGCAAAGCGTTTAATGTTGCACTTCGCCAAGGTAAGTTTATTACAGGTCCTGATACAGCCACTCACTTAACCATTTCAGGTCAAGCTGCTGATAAACCGGTTAACATTGTGATTGATTCAGTCTCACTGAAACAAGCCAATGATGGGCGCAAATCCGTGCCAGTGACATTAACGGCTAATGTAGGTGATATTGCCCTCAATGCTGAATCCGATGTATCACTTCCAATTAACCCACAAAAGCTCAACTTAACCTTTAAGGCAACAACACCTAACCTAGATCGCTTCAATGCTTTTACTGGGCTAGAACTGCCCCCTTATGGTCCGGTAACTGTCGCAGCTTCACTGTCAACCGATAAGCTAGGCTATCACTTGCGTAATATGCTAGTTCAAGTAGGCAGCAGTAAATTACAAGGTAAAGGTGATTTCTTACCGCCAATGAAAGGCCAAGACCGCCCGACTGTTTCATTAGATCTTCGTGCACCATTTATTCAAATTAACGATTTTAAAGTTAAAAATTGGCAAGCATGGTTACCTAAAGACAGCAAAGAAAAGACTGCGCCAGCTAAAGCAACAACAGACAAACCAGTACCCGTGCTTAGCCCAGAAGGTTTAAATAAGCTTAATGCTAATTTTAAACTTAACGTTGGAGAGGTTCGTTCAGGGAAAGACTGGTTAGGGGCAGGAAAATTAGACTGGACATTGCATAACGGTTTACTGAGTTTAAATCCGCTACACATCAAACTTCCAGGTGGTAATGTTGATATTAAAGGCTCAGTGAAAGCACAAAAAGAGTTGTTTGATATTCATTTAGAAGGCTTAGTGAAAAACTTCGATTACGGCATTATTGCTCGCCGTATTGATCCTAAAACAGATATGCATGGCAAAATTAGCTTTAAGTTTGATTTAAACAGCCTTGCAAATACGCCAGATAGTTTAATGAATAATGCTAATGGTTTTATTGGCTTTGCAGCATGGCCAAAAGCTTTCCAAGCTAACTTAATTGATCTTTGGGCAGTGAGCTTAGCCGATGCGGTGTTACCTAAGTTTATGAACAAAGATAACTCGGTATTAAACTGTGTTGCAGGTGGCTTTAATGTCAAAAATGGCAATATGACCCAGCGTGATTTACTGCTTGATACCTCACGTATTCAAGTTCATGGCGCATTTGATGCCAGCTATAAAAATCGTGATTTCAGCCTGTACTTATCGCCAAAATCAAAGCGAGCACAAATTTTCAGCCTACAAACCCCTGTTGAGGTAAATGGTAGTTTTGAAAAATTCCATTTTGGTGTGCCGCTGTCAGCAATACTCGAAACCTCAGTACGCTTTACTACCAGCCCAGTAGTCGCCCCACTGCAATGGCTATTTGAAAAGCCGATTGCAGCCAATGGCTCTGCTGAATGTCAGCGTATTTGGCAAGGTGAGTCGTAATTTTATGTTATTCAATTAGATATATAAAAAAATAAAACGCCCCGATAGCATAATGTTATTGGGGCGTTTTATTGAATAAGTAGTTAAGCTATCTGTCACCAAGGTATTTATTTTTATACGTCGATGCTTTTGCAAATAAAAACAATGGAAATAAGATAAAAATTAAACCTACTGCGTATTCAAC
>NZ_SSMG01000321.1 GCF_009873615.1 Photobacterium lucens | reverse complement strand
GTTCAAATTAAGTATCCTTAAACTGTATAAAAAACAATTCAAGGTTAATTTATCCACACAAATCCGCTCTCAATCGTTTTATTATCCCTTCCATAAATAAATTTTTTTGTTAGCATCAGCGCAGGCAATAAAGAAAAACAATGTTTTTTGTTTTTTCTGAAGCACTATACATGTTAGTGAATGCTTCATTAATGACTTGCCAATCGCTAAAAGAATCCACCTTATCTATAGCAATCTAAATATATAGATAAGTACATTTAGCACTATAAATAATAACAACGATAAAGATAACAAAAGGCACGGCCTAAACCGTATTGTCTTTTATTGATAGTGAATAGGTAACTCGATGATTATATATAAGCAGGGTAAAGATAGCTTTGAACCCCAAAAAAGCGCTTATTCTACACCTGAAACAACAACGAAACTAAGTGCTAGTGAAACAAAGATACTGCAATATTTAATCGATAATAGTGGCGAGATCATCAGCCGAGACAAATTATTAGAAATCGGCTGGCCTGATAAAGTTGTTGTGCCTAATTCATTAAACGTAGCTATCGCGAACCTGCGTAAGGCCTTTAAAACAAAAAATGAAATCATCATTACTATTAAAGGTGCTGGATTCACTATCGCTAAGAACACCTTTATCCAACATCAAATTCAACCAGAAGTCATGGTTGAAGCTGACTATATCGCGGAAGACACACCATCTTTAGCTTCAAACAATAAAGATGAAACAACAACGAACAAGCCTGATACTGATAACGATAATGTCGTTGTGATCACCCCATTGTCAAAAATGGCTAAATTTGGCTACGCCGCTTGTATTGTTGCGGTCCTAGCCTGGATTGGGTTATGGACAAGCAGCTGGCAATCGCCTCCTTGTGTATCCGTTAATAACCAGCAAATCTGTGGTAACATTGAACTGCTTAACTTAAATAAGTTACCTAAAGACTTGCCTGCCAAAGGCACGGTATTCATCGATTCAGCAGGTAAGCTACATGAAAAAAATTAAATACCTGATCATGGCATTGGTTGCTCTTATGCTATTTCCCATTATTAATGGCATGGGATGCGACTTTAACTATAAGTTAATAACACCAGGGCATGAGCAATTTGGCAGTTGTAAATTTGGTCAATACACCTTGATTGATTACCCAGATCCAGAGCAAGATAATGGCTATACCGTATTAAAAGGCATGTATTTTTATGCGTTTGGTAATGCTGCGATCTTAGTGACAAGTAATGAAGACCATACTAAGAAGATCACCGACTCTGCCATTGAGAGCTTAAATATGGTCAATAAACGTTTCTGGCATCAATTGTCGATAGAACGCTTAAATAAAGATGAATTAATCATGTATGGCTCGCATCCAAAGCCTAAATTACAAGTGATCCCATATGATGGCACGCTTGCAATGACAGACAGTGAGTCATAAATCACCAAAGCATAGGCGCTACTCCTGCAGCGCCTGCTTATTCTGCTTTCGTTAACCCTTCTAAAATCGGACACCTTGCCGTTTTATCCCCTGGACATTGCACCGTTAATGCTTCCAGTGTCTTCTTCATTTGCAGCAATTCATTAATTTTATTATCGATCTCTTTAAGTTTCTGCTGAGCTTTTTCTTTCACATCACGACTTTGACGGCCAGAATCTGTTGATAAAGCCAACAATTCTCGACATTCATCTAATGAAAAACCAATCATCCGTGAACGCTTAATCAGTAGTAGCTCCGCAATATGGTTTTGGTTGTAATAGCGGTAACCATTTGCGCCGCGCGGTGCAGGTGAAATGACCCCTTTGGCTTCATAGAATCGAATTGTTTTCGCTGATAAGCCTGTTTTTTCAGCAACTTCACTAATATTAATCATCTTTATCCCCTTACCTTACTTTTATTAGTATAAATAACAAAAACAGCCCTTGACCCTACAGTAACTAGAAGGTTTATTCTTAGCCTATTCTTTCTTATTTTAAGGCGTAAGGGCTCGCAATGAATACCATTACTCTCCCACTTGCTAACGTCCACTGCATGAATTGTGTAGGGAAAATCCGTTCTGCATTAGCACCATTGCCTGACTGCCAGATTGTCAATATCGATACCAAGCAAATCACGCTAACTAGCGATAGTCCACTTAAAGCCATTTACGAACAAATCAATACATTAGGCTATCAAATCGGCTTTCGTTATCAATTGCCACTATCAGGTCTATCTTGTGGTCGCTGTGTGGCAAAAGTTGAAAATACCTTCAGCCAACGTGATGATATCTTCAGCTATACCGTTACCAAACAACAAGCAGAGGTGACGGGCGCATTAAGTGAGCAAACACTTACTGACATCATTACATCACTAGGGTATCAGGTGGTATCAGAAGTCCCACAACCTGCTGCGCATACACTAACTTTTACGCTATCTGGGCTGTCTTGTGGTCGATGTGTCGAAAAGCTGACTGATAAACTTAATGAAGTAGGTAATATCGACATTCTTGAGCTCGATAAAACCCATGCCAAGCTCCTCACAACACACTCAGCTTCTGATGTGATTGCGATAATTACCGATGCGGGCTACCACGCAGAGCAACGTATTACATTTAATATGTCAACGCCAACCGCCTCCGATACAGTTAAAGAGACTGTTGAAATGGAGCCAAAGTTAACAGTAGAAGAAACGCAGTCTAAAGCGATAAAACCAACCGCTAACAACGTACAACAATTACTACTATCAGGCATGACTTGCGCAAGCTGTGTTGCGTCTGTTGAAAAAGCGATAAAACAGGTTGCTGGTGTAGAAAATGTTAATGTTAATTTGGCTGAGCGTACTGCTTTAGTCGCTGGTAATCCTAATATTGAACAAGTGATCCAAGCGGTTAAAGCGGCAGGTTATGATGCTGAATTGAGTGAAGATGAGCAAACCCGTCGTCAACGTCAGCAAGAGCAAAATACTCAAACCTTTAAAACTCATCTCAGAAATGCCTTTATTGCCCTTGGCTTAGGTATTCCTATGATGGCGTGGGGAATTTTTGGTGGCAGTATGATGATCGACTCAACCACCAGCCAATTTGCATGGGGATTCGTTGGGTTAATCACTTTATTGTTATTAGTTACTGTTGGTAAAGATTTTTATATCAATAGCTGGAAAGCCTTTAAACACCACCGTGCAACGATGGATACATTAGTTGCTCTTGGGACAGGCGCAGCTTGGCTATTTTCGATGTTAGTTGTAATTAAGCCTGACATGTTCCCAGTTGCAGCTCGTCATGTATATTTCGAAGCAACAGCCATGATTATCGGTTTGATCACCTTAGGTCATGCACTTGAAGCTCGTGCTCGTAGTCAAACATCGAAAGCATTAGAGCGTCTTATCGACCTACAACCTCAAACCGCCATTGTAGTTGAAGATGGGATCGAAACAGAGCGTCCATTGAGTGATGTTAAAAGCGATATGATCTTACGCCTTCGTCCTGGTGCGAAAGTGGCTGTTGATGGTGTTGTCATTGAAGGCAATACCTATATTGATGAATCCATGCTAACAGGTGAGCCATTAGCAGTACATAAACAAACTGGAGATAAAGTTCGAGCAGGTACCATTAACCAACAAGGCTCATTACTCTTTAAAGCAGAGCACATTGGTAGCGATACCATGTTGGCACGTATTATCCAGCTCGTTCGCCAAGCGCAAAGCAGTAAACCCGCTCTTGCACGTTTAGCCGATACTATTTCAAGTATCTTTGTTCCAAGCGTGATGATCATTGCCATAATTACCGCAATGGTTTGGTATTACTTTGGCCCTGCACCATCATCAGTGTATATGTTAGTTGCCGCAACTACCGTTCTGATCATCGCTTGTCCTTGTGCACTTGGCCTTGCAACGCCAATGTCTGTCACTGTCGGGGTTGGTCGTGCCGCTGAGTTAGGGATCTTAATTCGAGATGCTGAAGCAATGCAGCAAGCTGCGAATATCGATACTGTTGTATTAGATAAAACAGGTACGCTTACTGAAGGTAAACCACAAGTTGTAAACATTCATAGCTACAATAACTTAGACGAAGATCAGCTGCTACAACTGACGGCAAGTTTAGAGCAAGGCTCTGAGCATCCTTTAGCTAATGCTATTATTCAATCAGCAAAGCAAAAAGGATTAGCACTTGAGTCCGTCAGTGATTTTGTAGCAACAGCAGGTATGGGTGTCTCAGGTATCGTCAATGCGCAAGCAGTTATGCTGGGTAATGAAAAGCTCATGAATAAACACAATATCGAAATCAGTCAGGCACAAGATGATTTTGATCGTATTGCAGCACAAGGCGCAACACCGGTTTATTTAGCGCAAAACAATCAGTTAGTTGGCATTATTGGTATCAGTGATCCACTACGTAGCGACTCATTAAGTGCCGTAAAACGTATGCAAGAGATGGGCTTAACGGTGGTAATGCTAACAGGTGATAGCTATAAAACCGCGCAGGTTATTGCTAATAAACTAGGTATTAACGATGTGGTAGCTGACGTATTACCTGATGGTAAAGCGGCGCAAATCAAGCAGCTACAACAACAAGGTAAACGTGTTGCAATGGTAGGCGATGGTATCAATGACGCCCCTGCACTGGCGTTAGCTGAAGTGGGTATTGCGATGGGTAGCGGTACCGATGTAGCGATTGAAAGTGCGCAATTTACCTTAATGCGCCACTCCCTACATGGTGTCGCCGATGCGCTAGAACTATCAAAAGCAACTTTACGTAACATGAAGGAGAACCTATTTGGTGCCTTTATTTACAACAGCTTAGGTATTCCAGTTGCAGCTGGTGTGCTCTACCCAATTACGGGTGCATTATTAAGCCCTGTGATTGCAGGAGCTGCAATGGCGTTATCTTCCATTACCGTAGTAACCAATGCCAATCGCTTACGTTTATTTAAACCAAGCTATCAACCTCAAGTAACAGAGGAGAAATAATGATGTTTTTATTACTTGGTATTGCCGCTATCGCATTTATTGTTTGGTGGTTCTGGCTTCATCCTAGCCTTCGCCAATCAAACTAAGCAAGTTGCTTAATCAGATCAAAGGCTACTTCGGTAGCCTTCTTTTTTATTACGTCGCCTAATAATTTTGTTATAACTAAAGCAGTGCTTATTTTTAGGAGCTCGATAACAAATGTTTAAATCCTTGCTTTCCAAAGCATTACTACTTCTTCCTTTTATCTCTCATCACGCATTAGCAGAGCCCATTGTTTGGAAGATCTATGATAATCATCGCCAATTTTATGTGTTAGGATCGATTCATGCGGGCGAACAAGACATGTTCCCATTACCTCAAGCCTTTTTATCGCAGTGGAAAAAAGCCGATGCGCTCATAGTGGAAGCCAATATTCTTCAGCCTACCACCACACCAACAGAGCAAAATAATAAGCCGCCTTATACTCAAGAAACACTAAATACTGAGCAGTTAGCAAAGCTTAAAACTATCGCCGAGTCTCTCTCGCTACCTTATAAACTGCTCACAAGTCAGCCTCCTTGGCTAACAGCGACTTACCTTCAATTAACGCTAGCTAAACAGCTAAATCTATCAACAGATCAAGGTATTGATTACGTTTTATTAAAACGAGCAGAAGAACAGCATATTCCGATCAAATCATTAGAAAGTGTGGAGTATCAATTAAGCTTGCTACAAAACCTACCACACAACGGTAATGTCATGTTGGTTGAAACCATTGCCCACTGGCAACAAACTAAAGCCTCTTTACAGTGTCTCGTGGATGTTTGGAAACAAGGTGACAGTGAAAAATTTAAAACGTTATTTAATGACACCCAATATGATCCAGAAACCAATGAAGCATTGATCTTTGCTCGCAATCGTCATTGGGCTGAAACCTTAACGTTATCACCAGATTATCAATCAGGACGTTTTATGGTTGTTGTCGGTGCATTTCATTTAATTGGTGAGCAAGGACTGCCTGCATTAATGAAAAAAGCAGGCTTTAAGGTCGAAAGGATCACAAAAGGCGCAACCGCACAATGTGAAGATTGGGAAGGCATCACAAGCTCTTCGTAGCTTAATACTTATTAACCCAGAGCTGCGATGCACTACCAAACTGCCTATTCAATAAAATATGATAGATGCAAAAAATCCCCGTCTTTCGACGAGGCTTCTTAATTAGTGGTCAGTGAAGAGCAGGTTTTGAATAGATCAGGAACCCCCGCCCCTCTGGTCCGCTATTGACCCAGAGCTGCGATGCGCTACCAAACCGCTTATTCAATAAAATATAACTGACACAAAAAAAGCCCCGTCTTTCGACGAGGCTTCTTAATAAGTGGTCGGTGAAGAGGGATTCGAACCCCCGACCCTCTGGTCCCAAACCAGATGCGCTACCAAACTGCGCTATTC
>NZ_SSMG01000320.1 GCF_009873615.1 Photobacterium lucens | reverse complement strand
TAAACGCATTATATTGCATTTATTCTATGGAATAAAATGACGTGTAAATTATTAAACTTAAAGCTTTCCCATCCTCTATTACATATTTCCATTAAGGAATAAAGAATGAAAATTACAAATGTTGCTCTTGCAGTGTCATTAGGCTTATTTTTGTCTGCTTGTGGTGGTAGTTCTGATTCAGGTGAAACGTCCACAAATCCTACTCGCAGCATTCAAGGAAAAGCCATAGATGGTTATGTTAAAGGTGCAACTGTCGGTTTAGATTTAAACTTTAATGGAAAGTTAGATTTAGGTGAGCCGACAACAGTTACAGGCGATAATGGTGCATATATTTTGGATATTAAATCAAATGAAGATGCATCTTGCGTTGACTATGTCCCTACCATTGTTGATGTACCTGTTGGTGCTGTTGACGAAGACTTAGGTATTGTAGAAACGGCTTATAGTATGACTATAGCACCTGCAATCTTTATTCCTAGTGACAAAGACATCCGTGATATCACTCCACTAACTACAGTACTTTGGGATAATATCCAACAAGATCTTGAAAGTAACAACTTAGGAATGCTCAGTTGCGCAGCTATTCAAAATCAATCTGAAACACGCGAACGTATTAGTATGATGCTGAAAGAGCAAGAATATCGTTTACAACGACGTTTTAATGTGCCTGTAGAAGAGCTTTATAGTGACTTTATTGCATCGGGGAATGTGAACCTTGCTGAAAATGCTGCAAAGTTAGTTAAAGGGATGCAATTGTCCTACGAAGAAACTCGTGTTTTGTTACAAGAACCAAATGTTCTATATGCAGACGTTGAGTATATTCAAGGTCATTGGAATTACATGATGGAAAACGAAAGCAACTCCAAACATTGGCATCGTGTAACAACAACTCAATATAAAGATAAATCTACTACTACACGTATCGAGCGAATGTCTGATGATTTAACAACAGTAGTTAAAATCTTTGAAAACTCAATGAAGCGTGAGATAAGTGAACGAGGTTTATCACTAATTGAACGATATGCAGTAGAACCTGATGGTTGTAATATTACCATTGAACTAGTGCAAGCAAAAAATGATGGTCGTGGTTTACGTAATCATCATCATATTGACAACATTGACTCACTTTCAGTTTGTCAAAATGCTGTTGATGAAAATAACCTGACTAATCAAACTATCCTAGCGTATCAATCGAATGGAATTGACGACATTGGCAAAGTGGAAGAAGTTGGGCAATTTCAATATAGTCAAGAACAGGTGTTCAGCTACCGAAATTTAATCACTACATTTAAAGTGATGGATGCAGATGAGTTAAATCAATTTAATTATATTTCTGCTGACTTTAATAATGAAGAAACTCATTTATCGACGTCAGTGCTTCGTAATCATTCTACTCATTTAGAAGACAGGTATGTTTGGTTAGGCCGTGATGTTATAAAAGGAACCTGGAGTAAACAAATCCAATATAAATCTGGATTGCATGAATTTTATTGTTCAGTAGATGGTGAAGTTTGGAATCCTGTAAATAAAATATCAGACTGTGATAAATAAAATTTAGAGTAGAGAGAGGGGTTATTCCTCTCTCATCTTATTCCATCAAGAATAACTCTTGACTTATATCAGCTGTCTTGTATTTGTGGATGGATATCGATTAGCTACAATTATCCATGTTTGTTAGATCACTACGAAGCCATTACCTTGATGCCTAAAATCGTAAACAATCCGCCAGTGATATAATTCATTATTCCAGAAATCCGGGCGTACAGACTTTTCGCTGATTGATGGGAAAATACCGTCGCTAAGAACAAGTGCCAAATAAGCGTAATTGAGGACATTGTTAGCATAATGGCTAATATCATCGTGACACTCATGTTTTCAGGCATAGATACACTGAATAAACTGACCACGAAGAAACCTGTTTTAGGGTTTAAGATACTGGTGACAAAAGCTGATATAAATACCTTTCTTTTTGATGGAAATAGCACTTGCATGTTGTTAGTTAATTCACCTAGTTTTTTTATTTTCCGAGTGAGGTAAATCTGGCGTACTCCTAAATACAATAAATAACTGCCACCTATTACTTTCATTAAACCAACTAATTGAGGGAAATGAGAAAATAGAATAACTAAGCCAGAGCCACCAGAAAACGACCATAGTAACGTTGCACAACTTACCCCAAATGCAGAAAACGCAGCAATCTTACGATTATAATTAAGTGCCGTGTTGATCGTTAAAAGGACATTAGCACCCGGAGTCGCAACCGCTAACATCCAGATTAAAGCTACATGAAGAAGAACCAATACATATTCCATTATCTGTAATCTCGCATACGGTCTCTTGTCTAGGCTCTATAACGCTTAAATAACAGTCGATTGCTACCCTTAAATGATTGAAAGGGTAAATTACTATTTCCAGCAATAAACGTCCACGTTCATTCTCTGTTATGTTTTTTACGCTCAACCTCTCTGTGTATTTCTTCTATTAATTCTTTGGGCATAGGATTATGCCAGCGTAATGATTTTAATTCAGGTACATACACCACTCCTATACTCCTACTTATTTTTAGGAATCTATTGTCTAATTCAACACCAATTGATTCTAGTGACGTTAGCCCAAGTTCATAATCTTTTAGAAAATCGAGGTAGCAGCTAGTAGCATCAGAATATTCTTCATCTGTGAATGCTACAGGGAACATCAATTTTAAAATTTTTTCATCATTAATTTGAGCTGTAAACGACAGATCAATTGAGAATTTTGTTTTGAGCTCGATATTTCCTAAGGTCGGTTCAATTCTACTTTTAAGCTTGGCTTTTCCACTAAAATTAGAAAGTTTAGTTTTAGCTTGGCTGTATGCATCTTTACCTAATTCAGTTATTAAAGAGCTTACGAATGGCTGGACAAAGTGGATAGTAATTAGTGTTGGTATTACCCAATCACTACATGCGAATGGACCATATGAGTCTCTATTTGTATGGGTACAATTTTTTGAAAATAACTGATCTTCTAGAAGCTCTTTAACTTCATGCTCTAAATAGTTTTTATA
>NZ_SSMG01000319.1 GCF_009873615.1 Photobacterium lucens | reverse complement strand
GAATAAAGCATTATTCAATGGAGAAGTACGGTGTAATTGACATTACCATGACGATAACTGGAGCAGAACATGATCGTTTGTGTGAGTACGGGTACGGAAGTTATGTTTTCATGAACGTTTGATTAAGAAGAAATATTAAAACATTTTAAATTTAAAATAAGGGGACGCAGATATGATTGCCTATTTTGTTGTTACCGTTAATAAGTAATGCCACCTACACTTAGATGGCATTCTCAGATGATTGATGGTTAACCTGCGGATCGTCCCCCAAGGCACTGGCTTAAGAAATTATCGACTTTTCTAGCGAGTTTCTTTGTTTGAGTTGGTGTGCCGTAATGGTGACCAGTATTATTCATTTCCCAATATTGAATGTCTTTTCCTGCTTTTTTGGCAGCTTTAACAAAACGACGAGATTGCTCTGGAATAACAACAGCATCATCTTCACCTTGGATGACCAGTAGTGGCGCTTTCATATTATTAACGAAATTAATCGGTGATTGCTGTGCACGTTGTTGTTTCATTTTAGGATCATTGAAATCACCAATGTAGTTCTGCCAAATATCTTCATGTCGCTTCCATGGCTCAGGAAAGTTATTAACCATCAACTCAAGATCAGACATACCAAAAATATCTACGCCACATGCAAACTTATCAGGTGTAAGCGTCATACCAACAAGCGTAGCGTAACCACCATAGCTGGCCCCCATGATTGCTACGTTATCAGGATCGCTGATCCCTTGCTCTACAGCCCAATTGATACCATCAATTAGATCGTTATGCATCGCTTTTGAAAACTCCCCATAGCCAGCTGAAATAAAATCGTAACCATAACCGGCAGAGCCTCTGAAATTCACTTGAATAACGGCATAGCCACGGTTGGCAAGTAATTGTGCTTCGGTATTGAAGCCCCAATAGTCGCGAGCATGAGGTCCGCCATGAACCAGTAAAACGGTTGGGAGCTGTTTGGCTTCTATGCTATTTGGCAGGGTTAAATAGCCATTAATGTTTAATCCATCACGGCTAGTAAATTGAATCGGCTTTTGGTGTGCAAGGTATTGGGTGTAATAGTACGACTTACTTTGTGAAAGAAGTTCTTTTTTATCTGTGACTGTATCGTAAAGATAAATCTTAAAGCCCTGATCGTTATATTGGCTTAAGGTGAATTTTTCATTTTGACTATCACCACTAAAGATCAGAACACTGCTTTTACCTTTACTGTAGAACTTATCGAGTATTTTTTGATAAGCAGGGTGGAACGCTTTTGCCTCTTGGTAATCAGGGTAGCTAAAAGCAATAGCTGGATTTAAGTTGTTATCAGCATAGTATAAATCGACATCAACACGATCATTAGCATAAAGGGTAGTTATATCGTTTGTTGTTAAATCTAACTCAAGTAACTGGATCTTATCTGTGTTGTTGTTGGCTAATATAGAAAGGGTATTTTTCTTATGGTTAAGCATCGCATGAGAAACTTTGCCATTTTCGCCAGCATCAAATAAGAGTTTACCTGTACTTAATTGATATATTTCCTTCTCATCTTTTATATAGGCAAAGACGGATCCATTTTTAATGCTGTTATTAACAATAAAGCCATCGATAGCTAACTTATCGTCGATCTCAAATAACAAGGTTTCTTGTTTCGTTTTGATGTTAAGGCGATAAAGATTAAAGACTTTTGGGTCAGTACCGTTGTGTCTAACAATGATATTGTCAGGATCATTTTTTAAGATATCGACGACATAAACCTGATTGTTGCCATCATAAAATGGTTTGATCTGGCGTGTTGGATGCTCTGTATCTAAAAAGAATATTTTAGACTTCATATCATCGAAATGGGGAACATAGATTAAATTTCGGCTATCTGGCATCCATTCAAAAAAAGAAATCCAACCATCAAACTTGCCTGTTTCGCCTGTCTCTAAATGTTTAAAATGAAGTGCAGTGTAAGGGTTACCATTGTTATCAAAGCTGTCTTTCAACCACGCTAACTTTTTACCATCAGGGGATATTTGGTAAGAGTGGGTACCGTTTGTTGTCGTCGTAAGATCTTTAAAATCAAGTAACATGGGTAGTGTTTGGTTTGCAAGGGATTGGTGAGTCGCTTCTTTAGGTTGTACACACCCAGTGATTAATAAAAGAATGGCTATTTTTACGTATAGTTTTTTTATTAACGTCATTGTTATACCGATCCCACTGAATTAATTGTATTTATTTTAAATATATCGTGATAACAATTAATTCACATCCGGGGTATATTAAATATGCGATCGAGTTAATTAATATACTTATACCCAAGTGACTTCAAGATACCTGATTCAGATCGAAGTCACTGAGTTGAATTCAAGGAAGGCAACGAAGCGGAATAGCGAGCTCTTTCCAAGTTGTCTGACGCAAGAAGTCGGCTCAGTGACACGCTCGCAAAGGGCGAGCGTCCTTAGCTCTCAGGCTTTGTTAACAATTCTCAATGTAGAACCACTATATCTTCGAATCGTTGCCGCGCCTGAGAACTAAGGCCATCTCGCTGAACATAGCATCTTGGAGTTACTTGGGTATATAAGGATGCGAGATGATCGAAATTAAGCCTTTTACCAACCGAGATGAAAATGCAGTTAAGCGGATTGTTGTACCTAAATCGCAAGTGAGATTTGCATCAACTGCTGAGGATTTCATTGCGAGCGCCACTGAAACTATGCATCTTTATGTGATTTATTATCACGGGGAGAGCATTGGTTATTTTAAACTAGACATTGCTTATTCCGAACAAATGAAATTTTGTCCAATCAATACGCTTGGCTTACGTACTGTTGTGATTAGTCAACCTTATCAAGGTAAAGGGATAGGAACGGCAGTCATTAAAAGGATATTGCACTACACCGCAGTACATTACGCTAGATATGATGCCATATATTTAACTGTTAATTGCAAGAACCCTGCTGCGAAACGTTGCTATGAGAAAAGTGGATTTCAATTAACAGGAGCTCTCTTTCTTGAAGGAGATTTTGGTCCACAAGAGGTTATGCTTGCTTATAATC
>NZ_SSMG01000318.1 GCF_009873615.1 Photobacterium lucens | reverse complement strand
GGCTTTTTTAAGATTAGTTTAAAAGAAATTTAAGCTAATGATTTATTAATCTCTGCAAGCACCAAAGCAGGATCGGCAGCTTGTGTAATTGGTCGACCAATAACAAGGTAATCAGAACCTGCTGCCATTGCTTCAATTGGCGTCATAACACGACGCTGATCACCAGCTTCACTACCTACAGGACGAATACCAGGTGTTACTAGTTTAAAGTTTTGACCCAGGTTGCCTTTTAAAATAGACGCTTCTTGCGCAGAACAAACCACACCATCTAAACCGCTATTTTTTGCAAGTGATGCAAGATTTAATACTTGCTGTTGCGGCTCTTGATTAATTCCAATTCCCGCTAGATCAGAGGCTTCCATACTCGTTAGCACTGTTACACCGATGAGTAATGGACGATCCTTTCCATAAGGCTCTAGAATCTCACGAGATGCCGTCATCATACGCTCACCACCGCTTGCATGCACATTCACCATCCACACACCAAGATCCGCAGCCGCTTTTACCGCTTTAGAACAGGTGTTTGGGATATCATGAAATTTCAGGTCTAAAAATACAGAATGACCCCGATCATGCAGTTGACGCACAAAATCAGGGCCAAAATAAGTGAACATCTCTTTACCGACTTTTAATCGGCAACTGCCCGGCTCAATACGGTCGACGAAAGCGAGTGCCTCATTCTGATTATCATAATCAAGGGCTACGATTACTTTAGGGTCTATTACTTTAGCGTCTAGCATTGAGTCTCCTGTGATATCAAGTTGTTTCCTTCTGCGGTCATCCAACCGCGCGCAGATTTTACATGAAACGAAAACGTTTACGAATAAAATTCACGATAAATTAGACATAAAAAAACCAGAACAAAATGTCTGGTCTTTTTATTCTAAACAAGCATTATTCGCCATCCAATCCACGGATTGGTTTAACTAATCCCCAACTCTTACAAGACGGGCATTGCCAATAAAGAGAGTGAGTAGCAAAACCACATTGGCGACAGCGATAACGCGGTTTAATTTTCAATTGTTCACCAACAAGATGACGTAGACTGGTCAGACTTTCTTTGGCTCGACCTTCTTCAGCTTCATCTAAATGGTATTCCATCAGCTGATAAAAGCCTTTCATTGTTGGGTTTTTCTGCAATTGACGCGTCATGAATGTCTGTGCTGACACGGCACCTTCATTTTTTGCAATTTCATCAGCCAACATTAATTCAGCTGATGCTCCTGCCTTCATATCTACACATTGACGTAAATACTTAATCCAGCCAGCTTCATTATTTAGTGCTTCATAACACTCTAATAGCAGTGGCAAAGCCTCGCCAATAAATTCAGCATCTTGCTCAAGCACTCGCTCCAATGTTTTAGCTGCCTGCTTAAATTCTCTATCTTTAATCAGGATCTTTGCCATCGTGATCGAAGCACGAACACATTGTTTATCTACCGATAATGCTTTCTTTAAACATTGCAGTGCTTTGTCTTGATTCTGAGCACTCATTTCAAGCATAGCAAGCTCACACCAGTAGTGTGCTATATCATGCTTGAGTTTTGTCTTGCCCAACTTAACAAGTTGCGTAGCTACATCTATCGCATTTTCCCACTCTCGGGTTTGCTGATAGATAGAAAGCAATTGCTGTAATGCAGGCTTTTTATATTCAGGCTCATCCAACAGTTGCTCAAAGATACGTTCTGCACGATCCAAAAAGCCCGCAACCATATAATCTTTTGCCAACTGCTGTAATGCTAAGTTACGTTGCTCAATCGTCAAATTTGGACGAGCAATCAAGTTTTGGTGAATACGAATCGCACGATCAACTTCCCCTCGGCTTCGGAACAAATTACCCAAAGCAAGGTGTGTATCAATTGTCTCACTATCAACTTGGAGCAGCTCAATAAACAAATCTACCGCTTTGTCTGACTGATCAGACAATAACAGGTTTAAACCTGTTACGTACTGGCGAGATAAATGGTGAGACTGCTCTTGCCGATTGTTACTAGCGCTCCTGTTACCCATATACCAACCATAGGCTGCAGCAATAGGCAAAAGTAGGAACAACAGTTCAAGCATTAATGATTATTCCTTTACAGGCTGTGCGCGTAGAGTATCTAACTCTTGTTGTTGTTTAGTTACTTTCTTCGCTAAACGATTTTTAGCAAAGCGAGCTTTTAGATATAACGTACCACAAATCAACCAGCCAATAATAAAGCCAGAACCAAATGCGATACCTAGAAGTGTGGATAATTGGAATTCACCTTGCGCTACTAAGTAGTCAAAGTTCACTAAAATTTGGTTTTGCGCACCGAGAGCCAGTGTAATTAGGAAAGCAGCAACTAAAACAATTATACCCAAAATCTTCATCGTGAATCCTCTCACTCAATCAAGTTATGATCCTTTGATTATGCAGTAATTTTACTCATCAGACCATAATCAAAAGACATAAAAAAACGGCATACTGAGAGTATGCCGTTTTTTTGTTCTATTCGCGGTTATGCAGCAATTGATGCATTAACACGGTCACGTAATTCTTTACCTGGCTTGAAGTGAGGAACGTATTTACCGTCTAGCTCAACTTTATCACCAGTTTTAGGATTACGACCTACGCGAGGAGCACGGTAATGCAAAGAGAAGCTACCAAAGCCACGGATCTCAATGCGATCGCCTTCAGCAAGCGTGTTCGCCATATTTTCAAGGATGTCCTTGATTGCATCTTCTACTTGTTTAGCAGAAAGATGTGTTTGTTGACTACATAGTCTTTCAATTAATTCAGACTTTGTCATAAACACTCCGTTTTAGTAAGTTTCTCAATAGTATAGCCGTTTAGAGGGAAAAAGCTAAGCCATTTCCCTCTATGCTCAATTATTCGCCTTTAGCAGCTTTGAAAGCGTCAGCCATAGCATTACCGAACGCAGCATCGTCTTGCTTGTTCAGAGTAGCCATTGCTTCTTGCTCTTCAGCAACGTCTTTAGCGCGTACAGATAGGTTGATTACGCGGTTCTTACGATCAACGCCTGTGAATTTAGCTTCAACAGAATCGCCAACAGAAAGAATTAGAGTTGCGTCTTCAACGCGGTCAACTGATGCTTCAGAAGCACGTAGGTAACCTTCAACGCCTTCAGCTAGTTCGATAGTTGCACCTTTAGCGTCAACAGCAGTAACTGTACCAGTTACTAGAGCGCCTTTCTTAGTGTCAGCTACGAAAGAGTTGAATGGGTCTTCTTCGATTTGCTTAACGCCTAGAGAGATACGCTCACGCTCAGCGTCAACTGCAAGAACTACTGCAGAGATTTCGTCGCCTTTCTTGAAGTCACGAACTGCTTCTTCACCTGAAACATTCCAAGAAATGTCAGATAGGTGAACTAGACCGTCGATGCCGCCTTCAAGACCGATGAAGATACCGAAGTCAGTGATAGACTTGATCTTACCAGTAACTTTGTCGCCCTTAGCTTGCATTTCTGCAAATGATTGCCATGGGTTAGCTTTACACTGCTTAAGACCTAGAGAGATACGACGACGTTCTTCGTCGATATCAAGAACCATAACTTCAACTTCGTCACCCACGTTAACAACTTTAGATGGGTGGATGTTCTTGTTAGTCCAGTCCATTTCAGAAACGTGTACTAGACCTTCAACGCCTTCTTCGATTTCAACGAAACAGCCGTAGTCAGTTAGGTTAGTTACGCGACCAGTAAGCTTAGTGCTTTCTGGGTAACGCTTAGCGATAGCAACCCATGGATCTTCGCCAAGTTGCTTAAGACCTAGTGATACGCGAGTACGGTCACGGTCGAACTTAAGAACTTTAACAAGGATTTCGTCACCAACGTTAACGATTTCAGAAGGGTGCTTAACACGCTTCCAAGCCATGTCAGTGATGTGTAGAAGACCATCAACACCGCCAAGGTCAACGAATGCACCGTAGTCAGTAAGGTTCTTAACGATACCTTTAACTTCCATGCCTTCTTGTAGAGAAGCAAGTAGTTCATCACGCTCAACGCTGTTCTCAGATTCGATAACTGCGCGACGAGAAACAACAACGTTGTTACGCTTCTGGTCTAGCTTGATTACTTTGAACTCAAGTTCTTTGTTTTCTAGGTGAGCAGTGTCACGAACTGGACGTACGTCTACTAGTGAACCAGGTAGGAACGCACGGATGCCGTTAAGTTCAACTGTGAAGCCGCCCTTAACTTTACCGTTGATGATACCAACAACTGTTTCAGCTTCTTCGTAAGCTTTTTCAAGCTGGATCCAAGCTTCGTGGCGCTTAGCTTTCTCACGAGAAAGTTTAGTTTCGCCGAAACCATCTTCAATCGCGTCAAGAGCTACGTCGATCTGAGCACCAACTTCGATTTCTAGTTCGCCAGCAGCGTTCTTGAATTCTTCAGCAGGGATAGAAGACTCAGATTTAAGACCAGCGTCAACTAGTACGTAACCGTTTTCGATAGCTACTACAGTACCTTTAACGATTGCACCTGGGCGAGTTTCAACTTGGTTTAGCGACTCTTCAAAGAGTTGAGCAAAAGATTCAGTCATTTAATTAATCTTCAATATGATAAACAACCATGGGTATCCTACCGCATGGGGTTGATAATAAAGTCAGTTATCTTCCATGACACTGACGCCATTTAGCTGTTTTCACAACTAAACATGGATTCGTTATTTTAGCTTAGCATCAACATGCGCTAAGACTTTCTCAAGTACTTGTTCAATCGATAATTCCGTTGAATCGAGTACTAATGCGTCATCAGCAGGACGTAAAGGGGCTACAGCACGATTGCGATCGCGGTAGTCTCGCTCCTGGATTTCGCTTAAAAGGCTGCCAAAGTTAACATCTAAGCCTTTTTTTTGCAACTGATTCATACGTCGAGTTGCACGTTCTTCTGCGCTTGCGTCAAGGAAGATTTTCACTTCCGCACCAGGGAATACAACTGTTCCCATGTCGCGACCGTCAGCCACAAGGCCAGGCGCCTCGCTAAATGCACGTTGACGACGTAGCAATGCTTCACGTACGCGAGGTAATGCAGCAACTTTTGATGCGGTATTACCTACTTCTTCAGTACGAAGCGTGTCAGAAACATCTTCACCTTCAAGAATAACCTTAACCAACTCACCTTCTGCAACAAACTGTACGTCTAAGTGTGCAGCCAGTGGGACTAAAGCGTCTTCTGATTCGATATCAACACCATGATGAATAGCAGCTAGCGCTAGGACACGGTAAATTGCACCAGAATCTAATAAATTCCAGCCCAGTTTTTCTGCTAACAGCATACATAGCGTACCTTTACCGGCACCGCTTGGACCATCAACAGTGATGACTGGAGCATGAGTAGACATAGGTTTTCTCCGATGTAGTTTCCGTAATAGATGAAAGCAACAATCAAAATATCTCTGCGCCTTCAAACGGTGGCACATTATACGGAAAAAAAATCACAATTTATAGTGTAATGTCTTTAGGTTATGTTCCTTTTTACGCCAATGAAAAAGCCCAATGCAAGAACATTGGGCTTTTAAATCTGTAATCTCAGTTATCAGACGATTTTAACGACTTAAGGCACTTAACTTATCGAAATAATCAGGGAATGTTTTCGATGTACACTTAGGATCGTTAATTGTCACAGGCGTATCACTTAATGCCACCAGCGAAAAACACATCGCCATACGGTGATCGTCATAGGTATCGATGGCTGCATGTTGCAAGTGTAATGGTGGAACGATGGTGATGTAATCCTCACCTTCTTCGACTTCAGCACCTACTTTACGAAGCTCTGTTGCCATTGCAGATAAACGATCAGTTTCCTTTACACGCCAATTATAAACATTACGAATTGACGTTGTTCCTTTTGCAAATAACGCTGTGGTTGCAATTGTCATTGCCGCATCAGGAATATGATTGAAATCCATATCGACAGCCGTTAACTCTCCGCAACGTGAAATCACGTAGTCATCGCCCCACTCTATCTCTGCTCCCATTGCAGCAAGCGCATCAGCAAATTGAATATCACCTTGGATACTCTTTTTACCAATTCCTGTGACTTTTACCTCACCACCTTTAATCGCCGCAGCAGCTAAAAAGTATGATGCTGACGACGCATCACCTTCAACAAGAAAGTCACCAGGAGAAACATAGTGCTGATTACCTTTGACAACGAACTCTTGGTAATCACGGTTTTCAACTTCAACACCAAATTGCGCCATGATATGAAGAGTAATATCAATATAAGGTTTTGAAACTAGATCGCCTTTAATACGAATAACGGTATTAGCTTGTGCCAATGGTGCAGCCATTAAGAATGCGGTTAAAAACTGGCTTGAGATTGAACCATCGATCTCAACTTCTCCACCTTTAAGCCCAGTACCTTTGATTTTTAGTGGTGGGTAATTTTCATTTTCTAAATATTCAATATCCGCACCGGCACTGCGCAATGCATCAACAAGGTGACCAATTGGGCGCTCTTTCATACGAGGCTCACCGGTTAATACGAACTCACCGCCACCTAAACATAAAGCAGCAGCTAATGGACGCATTGCTGTTCCCGCATTCCCTAAATACAATTCGAGTGCTTGCTCTGGTGAAAATGCATGACCTAAACCTTGAACTTCGCATACGGTTTTATCATCTGATAATTGATAATTAACGCCCAGCAGCTTTAATCCGTTTAGCATATGGCGAATATCATCACTATCTAATAAATTAGTTAAACGTGTTGTCCCCTTTGCTAACGCAGCCAATAAAAGGGCACGATTTGAAACACTCTTTGAGCCCGGTAAATTCACTTCGCCATTAATCTTAGCGATCGGCTGTAACGTTATACTTTCCATTGATTATTCATCCAATCCTAATTCTTTTAACCTTTTTGCAGATTAACTAATATTGCATCAGTTAGCTAGTACCAGTTTATTCCTAGCTATAACAATAACGACCTTTCAATGATTATTTGGTAAAATCAATAAGATGCTAAGTAAGACAAGGATTAGTAAAGATGACAGCGACACCAATGGTCGGTATTGGCATTATTGTTGTTAATGAGCAAAACCAAATTCTGATTGGCAAACGAAAAAACAGTCATGCTCCTTATTATTCCATCCCTGGCGGTCATATGGAGATAGGTGAGACTTTCAGCCAATGCGCTATTCGTGAAGTGGAAGAAGAAACAGGCTTAATCATCAACAATCCAACTGTTATTGCCGTAACTAACAACCTTGATACTTATAATGAGTGCGGTAAGCATTATATCAGCGTGACGCTACTTGCTACGTCTTACCATGGTGAATTGCAATTAAGAGAACCAGATAAATGTGAAGGTTGGCAATGGGTAGACCCACACAATGTTCCTAGTCCCCAATTTGATGCCAGTGAACAAGCCATTCAGTGCTATTTAGAAAATCGTTTCTGTATCAATGAATAAAATAAAAGCACCACGTGGGTGCTTTTATTATATATACCCAAGCGACTTCAATATGCCTGATTCAGAGCGAAGTCACTGAGTTGAATTCAAGGAAGGCAACGAAGCGGAATAGCATGCTCTTTCCAAGTTGTCTGACGCAAGAGGTCGGCTCAGTGACACACTCCCAAAGTGCGAGCGTCCTTAGCTCTCAGACTTTGTTAACGATTCTCAATGTAGAACCACTATATCTACGAATCGTTGCCGCGCCTGAGAACTAAGGTCGTCTCGCTGAACACTGCATCTTGAGGTTGCTTGGATATAGAGCCTAATTAATAATCTTCACGCTCAATTTCACGTGCGACTTTTTTCCCATCAATGATCACACCTTCAACATCGATGTATACACCATTTAAAGTTTCTAGTTTTAAGTTGTCTTCAAACTCAGTGTAAGCATCAACATAGAATGTTTCACCAGCGATTATGAAGTGATCGTAGCCAATTGAAGATACATTACCTTCACGTTCAAACTCATGCCAGTTACCCGTTTCGCCACCAAAATCACGATCAAATTCGATTTCTTTCGCAACTCCGTTAACTGCAGTCACTTCAACAAGCTCACCTGCAACTAAATTAGCTTTATTACCATCTTCAAAATGAGTTTGTGAATTGACAACAAATCGTCCACGGGCATTTAACTCAAACTGAGATTTATCACTGTTTACCCAAGTCACAATACCTTCAATCTCATGATCATTGTCCGAAGAATCATACGTTTCTACTTCAACTTCAGTTGCATGAAACTCTTTATTGATCATTTGGCCTTTCACTTCAACCCACTGGCCATTCATCAATGTAGCGTTGTCTTCAATAACCTGTGGAGTAAAGAAAACGGTTGTACTTGCACCTAGTTTGAAAGTGTTTGTATTTTGATCTAAATCGCTTAGTCGACCTTCAATTTCATATTGACCAGCAACATCATCTTGCTCGATTTTAACTACTGATAAAACTTTATAACCAAGGCCATCAGCTGTTGCTTGTGGCAGTGAAGACACCATCACCCAATCATTAACATCAAACTCAGCATTCATATCAAACGTTAACGTTACGCCATTTACCACAAAGGTTTTACGATCATGGCTAATCGATGAAATCATACCAACCATTGTTGGTTCAATAGACACCACAGCACCGCTTTTGGTCAGTGTTGATACTTCAACCATCATATTTTGTTTGAGGTTATTAATAGATAGCTCATTGCTACCGTATTGAACACGCTCAACCTGATATGTATGTCCGTTAACTTCCACTGTCTTGTTGGCATAGTTAACTTGATTAATAGCACCTTGTGCAGCTACAGGTTTTACATCTACAACTGGTGGAGGTGTTGGCTTACTTTCATCACTACCACCACCGCCGCCACAACCTGTCACGACAAAACCAACCAACGCTGCTAATACTAACTTTTTCATCAACTAACCTTATAATTATGAATATTGTTTTATTGATAAATAGAATA
>NZ_SSMG01000033.1 GCF_009873615.1 Photobacterium lucens | reverse complement strand
GAAATAAAATGTTATGTCCATCACAAAAAAAAGCGAAAGATAATGAATGCCTTAATTGGTTAATTTTGCAAAATCAGATCGTCTTTTTATATATGTTGATTTTTACATTTCTACGTAGTCGTTAATCATAGAATCGGTTGTTAATGATTTAAACAAAATGACAAACCACTTGTAACATACTGATCTTTTAGCGTTTAACGCTGTACTCTGATGTTTAATATGAACCACAGCTGACAGGGCTAAAATGAGTATGTCATGGCTTGAAGCATAATTAATGCATTTTTATTCTCTTATTTATGCGAAATGAGCGCACTTTGTTGCCAATGATATGAAGTTAAAGATACAAGATTAATGAGTTTTAAGCACATTTTCGTCGTGATTATTACCTTATTTACTAAGGTTTTACTTTGACAATCATTTCTTATCTGGTAAAAATTTCTATAACTGCATTTAAAACCTCACTTTATTTTGTATTGTGAGGAAATGATAAGTATTCATTTTTAGAGTTAAATTCTAATGTGTTTTGGCAGGACGCTAGGCCTGTGTAGGGGACATCTTTAGCATGATCATCTTTATGGTGTAGTTGATTGCGCAAGTGAGCATTTGGCCAGATATAAGTTATTAGCTGTAATTTATTACTATTGTTTTTGACTTATTCAGTATTTGATTCTAAAAATAGATAGAATGTAGTATATTTTTTTGCAAGGAAGTAAGAAGGTGGAATAAAAAATGGTAGATACCAAAAAGAAACCGTCCAAGGAATTGGATCGCATTGACCGTAACATACTGAATGAACTTCAAAAAGATGGTCGAATTTCTAACGTTGAACTATCTAAGCGTGTTGGTTTATCGCCAACGCCTTGTCTTGAGCGTGTTCGTCGACTAGAGCGTCAGGGCTACATTAGTGGCTATACAGCACTTCTGAATCCACAATTTCTTGATGCCTCACTTTTAGTGTTTGTTGAAATTACACTAAACCGTGGTGCGCCTGATGTTTTTGAGCAGTTTAATAAATCAGTACAAGAGCTAGAAGATATTCAAGAGTGTCATCTAGTTTCAGGTGATTTTGACTACTTGTTGAAGACACGTGTATCGGACATGTCTGCATACCGTAAGTTGCTAGGTGAAACGTTACTTCGCCTACCGGGTGTAAATGACACACGTACTTACGTGGTAATGGAAGAAGTGAAACAATCAAATAATCTCGTTATTAAAACACGATAAGCGACTGCGAAGCGTTGAAATAACTGAATAAACGAGCGGCTATGGCCGCTCGTTTTGTTTTTATTAAATCAAAACGCTTACGTACTGTTGTTTAATTGGGCAAACGGTTATTCAAATTGACATAATGATGAATTTTTTTATCTATTCACCGTCTAAAATAAGATTTTGATATGAACTATTTGTACCTAGCCATTGTGGAGAAATAGGCAACTTTTTCACTAAAAAGTTTTTCGGTACACAGACAATGTGCGCAATTAGTATAGAATAGTGGCATTGAGACAATGACATTGTATTTTTGATATTTGGCTAAGCTTTATAGCGCATTTGGTTATGAAGATTACTATTGGTCGATGAATGTCTTAGATTTCTGGCAAGTTTTTGAGTTTTTATAGAGACATCGGAGTTATCCTTGAGGAAGATTAAAGGTAAAAAACTGTCCCAGATGCGTTTGTCAGGTACACAACGCATCATTGAAGGTTTTTTAATCATCAGTATTTTAGCCGCTATTTATCTAATGGTGGCATTGGTAACATTTAACCCTGCAGATCCATCATGGTCACAAACTGCATGGGATGGAGTTGTACAGAATAAAGCTGGCGCATTAGGCGCTTTAGTTGCTGATACATTTTTCTTCAGCTTTGGCTCTTTAGCTTATGTTTTCCCTGCCTTAATTGTATTACTAGGTACTTACTTATTCCGTAGACGCTCGAAAAGTTTATCCCATGACTACATGGTTTACGGTACGCGTCTGTTAGGTCTCATTTTATTGTTACTGACTAGCTGTGGCCTTGCTGATCTAAACTTTGATGATATTTGGTACTTCTCATCAGGCGGTGTAGTAGGGGATGTGGTGTCGAATATCTCTATGCCGTTATTGAATGTACTAGGTACCACGTTAGTGTTAATGGCAATTTGGGCGATTGGTTTTACATTATTCTCTGGTGTTTCTTGGACATCTATTGCAGATACATTGGGTGAGAAGACGCTTTCATCATTAACGTGGTTCTTAAATAAATTCCGTTCAGATAAGCATGAGGTGATGCGACCTTTTGCAACAGAAATCCCTGATGAATCTGAAATGCCTTATATCGCTCAATTAGATGAGTTTGATGCAGGGGACGATCCATTATTATCTTCTTACGCTGATGACTTCACATCTGTAGAGAAAAAAGAGTCGTCATCGCCTTATAAAATTGTTCGTGCTAACTCAGCGATCACACGCGATCCATTATTAGAGCCAAGCCCTATTGTTGAACCGGCAGTGGAGCCTGTGGGATCTCAGCCAGTGACACAACCACAAGCGGCAGTTCAACAACCTGTAGTATCTCAGCCAGTGACACAGCCACAAGTGACAGTACAACAACCTGTGGTAACTCAGCCTGTGGCACAACAACAAGCGGCAGTTCAACAACCTGTAGTATCTCAACCAGTGGCACAACCACAAGCAGCGGTACAACAGCCTGTAGTATCTCAACCAGTGGCACAACCACAAGCAGCGGTACAACAGCCTGTAGTATCTCAGCCTGTGGCACAACCACAAGCAGCGGTACAACAACCTGTAGTATCTCAACCAGTAGCGCAACCACAAGCGGCACTTCAGCAACCTGTGGTATCTCAGCCTGTAGCACAACCACAAGCAGCAGTTCAGCAACCTGTGGTATCTCAGCCAGTGGCACAGCCACAAGCAGAAGTACAACAGCCTGTGGCGCAACCACAATCTCAAGTATCAGCTCAACAACCTCGTGGACTTTCTATTGAAGAGCTAGAGCGTGAGTTAGATAAAGATGAAGACTTCACCGTTCCTGTTGATGAGTACACGCAAAGTGCGATTGATGCTGCTGAACCTACGGTTTCACCACAAGCTTATGCGCCTCAACAAAGTGCTATAGCTGCTGCAGAAGCCGTACAGCCAGCTGTAGTTGAACCTACAATCACACAATCATTTGCAGCTCAACCTACACCAGCTAGTGATATTGAAATTGGTGTTCAAGACGGTATGTCTGAACTTGAGCGTGGTGAAGCACCATTAACAGTAGAAGAGCAAGAGAAAGCAGATCAAGAAGCCTTTTTGCAAAACATTCGTGATCTACAAAAAGAACAAGCACACTTGGCTGGATTAGATAATCCATTTTTAATGCAAACAGAAGTTGATCTTCCTGCGCCAACATCACCAATGCCGACATTAGACTTACTTCAAGAAGCTCGTCGTACAGTCGAACCTGCTTCTGAGGAAGAGTTGCAAGCGACAGCTGCGTTAATTGAATCTAAGTTAGTTGATTACAAAATTAAAGCGCAGGTGAAAGGGATCTTTCCGGGGCCGGTTATTACCCGCTTTGAATTAGATTTAGCGCCGGGTGTGAAAGTTAGCCGTATTTCTGGTCTATCAAAAGACTTGGCTCGCGCACTATCAGTGATGGCTGTACGTGTAGTAGAAGCGATCCCTGGTAAGCCATACATTGGTTTAGAGCTGCCAAATAAAGGCCGTGAAACGGTTTATTTATCAGAAGTGATTGCAAGTGATCGTTTCCAGAATATGAATGGTTCACTGCCAATTGTATTAGGTAGTGATATTGCTGGTGAAGCTGTTGTTGCTGACTTAAGTAAAATGCCACACTTACTTGTTGCTGGTACGACAGGTTCAGGTAAGTCAGTGGGTGTAAACGTAATGATTTTGAGCTTGCTATATAAGTGTAAGCCAGAAGATTGTCGTTTCATTATGATTGACCCGAAAATGTTGGAGCTTTCAATTTATGAAGGTATTCCGCACCTACTGACTGAAGTTGTTACTGACATGAAAGATGCAGGTAATGCCCTACGTTGGTGTGTTGGTGAAATGGAACGTCGTTATAAGCTAATGGCGAAATGTGGCGTACGTAACCTAGCGGGCTTCAACGATAAATTAGAGGAAGCAGCGGCGGCAGGTTACCCTATCCATGATCCATTATGGCAACCAGGCGATACCATGGATGAGTACCCACCATTACTGGAAAAAATGCCAAGTATTGTGGTGATCATCGATGAATTTGCTGATTTGATGATGGTTGTAGGTAAGAAAGTCGAAGAGTTGATTGCTCGTCTTGCACAGAAAGCACGTGCGGCAGGTATTCACTTAGTTCTTGCGACTCAGCGTCCATCAGTAGATGTTATCACTGGCTTGATCAAAGCAAACATTCCAACACGTATGGCGTTTACTGTGTCAACCAAGACGGATTCACGAACCATTCTTGACCAAGGCGGTGCAGAGTCACTACTGGGTATGGGTGATATGTTGTATCTTCCACCGGGTCAAAGTCACACCACGCGTGTTCACGGTGCATTTGCATCAGATGATGATGTTCATAATGTGGTTAACGATTGGAAAGCACGTGGCAAGCCACAATATATCGATAGTATCTTAAGCTCTGATCAAGGTGCAGAAAGTTTACTTCCTGGTGAAACATCGACAGGTGGTGATGACGATATTGACCAATTGTTTGATGAAGTAGCAGCGTTTGTCACGGAAACACGTCGAGCATCAGTATCAGGTGTTCAACGTCGCTTTAAGATTGGTTATAACCGCGCTGCTCGTATTGTCGAGCAATTAGAAGCACATGGTATTGTTAGTCCTCCGGGGCATAACTCAAACCGAGAAGTATTAGCGCCAGCGCCAGTACAGATCCATGATTAATGAAATCACCGACAACTTGTTGTTAGTGAATTTATAGCGTAACTTAAACCGCTGTAACATTTATGTTCGGCGGTTTACTTTAATAGAGGTTAGCGAATATGATGAAGAAGTTATGGCTAAGTATGTTAGTTGCCGTACCTATGTTGGCAACAGCCAATGCTTGGGCGACACCAGAACAAGCATTGAGTAGCCGCCTTGATAAAGTGAATGCATTTAGCGCTAACTTTACCCAAAAAGTGATCAGTCCTGATGGTGAAACACTGGTTGATGGCACTGGTGATTTATCGATTAAACGTCCAAACCTATTTCGTTGGGATACCAAAACACCAGATGAAAGTTTATTAGTATCTGACGGTAAAACGGTTTGGTATTACAGTCCATTTGTTGAACAAGTGACAGCGATGTGGTTAAAAGATGCTACAGAGCAAACGCCATTTGTTCTATTAACAAGAAATAGCCCGAAAGATTGGGCTCGCTATAATGTTCAGCAACTTGCTGATACTTTCACTCTGACACCAAAAGATAAAACGTCTTCAATGGATAAGTTTATCGTGACTGTCTCTCAAGATGGACAGGTACGTAACTTCTCTGTGGTTGAAAGTGATGGTCAACGTAGTAACTATACTTTATCTAAATTTACCCGCACCACACCTGCGGCAAGTTTGTTTAAGTTCACACCGCCGAAAGGGGTTGAGCTAGATGATCAGCGACAGTGATCAATCAATGAATAGGCAAATACTTTTCGTCTAACATCATTGTTTCATTCGAATATAATAGGTGGCTGTATAGCCACCTTTTTCTGTTTATGGGAGTCGTTATTTTGAATAACTTCAGCCTTGATTTTTCTTCTGATTTCAGACCGCTAGCAGCAAGAATGCGACCTCGAACAGTAGAAGAATATATCGGTCAACAACATATCTTAGGTGAAGGAAAACCTCTGCGTCGGGCATTAGAAGCCGGTCATTTACACTCCATGATTTTATGGGGACCACCAGGGACAGGAAAAACCACATTGGCAGAAGTAGCGGCACATTATGCCAATGCTGAGGTAGAGCGTGTTTCTGCAGTGACATCTGGTATTAAAGATATCCGTGCGGCAATTGATAAAGCGCGTGATAACAAAATGGCAGGGCGTCGTACAATTTTGTTTGTCGACGAGGTGCATCGTTTTAATAAAAGTCAGCAAGATGCCTTCTTACCGCATATCGAAGATGGCACAGTGACGTTTATCGGTGCTACGACAGAGAACCCATCGTTTGAACTAAATAACGCATTGTTGTCCCGTGCTCGTGTTTATAAACTTAAATCGCTAGAAGATAGCGAGATCTTACAAGTGCTCGATCAAGCATTAACAGACAAAGAGCGTGGCGTGAGTGAAACAAACCTTCACTTCGTTGATGATATTAAAGAAAAGCTAGCGGAGTTTGTCCGTGGTGATGCGCGAATGTCTTTAAATTATCTGGAGCAGCTCATTGATATGGCTGAAGAAGATGACAAAGGCGTTAAGCAAATCACGGTTGAATTATTAGCAGAAGTGACGGGTGAAAAAGTCGCACGTTTTGATAACAAAGGTGATCTTTGGTACGACATGATCTCTGCGGTACATAAATCAATTCGAGGCTCTAACCCGGATGGTGCTTTGTATTGGTTTGCTCGTATGCTGCAAGCTGGCTGTGATCCTTTGTACGTCGCACGTCGTTTGTTGGCGATAGCTTCAGAAGATATTGGTAATGCCGATCCTCGTGCAATGCAAGTCGCTGTATCTGCATGGGATTGTTATACCCGTGTTGGTGCTTACGAAGGAGAGCGTGCCATTGCTCAAGCGATTGTGTACTTAGCTTGTGCTGCTAAAAGTAATGCGGTTTATGTGGCGTTTAATCAAGCTAAAGCTGACGCACGTGAATTTCCTGACTTTGAAGTGCCGCATCACCTGCGTAATGCACCAACTAAGCTAATGAAAGAGCTTGGTTACGGTGAAGGTTATCGTTATGCCCACGATGAGCCAGGCGCTTATGCGGCTGGAGAAGTGTATTTACCGCAAGAAATACGTGATCGGGTTTATTACCAGCCGTCAAACCGTGGTTTAGAAATGAAAATATCCGAAAAGTTGGATTATCTTGCTTCTTTAGATGCAAAAAGCCCGTTAAAGCGCTACCAATAATAAGGCTTTTTGGGTATCGTTAAACCACTGGCAGTGACATGAGAGAACTGCCTTCCTACATTACAGGCTATTTTCACTAAAATAGCCTAAATAACGTGCATTTCAGAATATTAAGAGCACAGGATTAGCATGCTAGATTCTAAATTACTTCGAACAGAGCTGGATGAAACAGCTGAAAAACTCGCGCGTCGTGGTTTTACCCTTGATGTTGAAACTTTACGTAACCTTGAAGAGAAGCGTAAGTCCCTTCAAGTTAAGACAGAAGAGCTTCAAGCTCTACGTAACTCGCGATCGAAGTCGATTGGTCAGGCAAAAGCGAAAGGCGATCACGAAGAAGCTGAACGTATCATGGCTGAAGTGGGTAACCTAGGTTCTGAGCTTGATGAAGCGAAAAAAGCGTTGGCTGAACTACAAGCAGAATTGGATGTTATCACTCAATCTGTACCAAACATTCCAGATGATTCTGTGCCAGTAGGTAAAGATGAGTCAGAGAACGTAGAAATTTCTCGTTGGGGTGAGCCAAAAACTTACGACTTCGAAGTGAAAGATCACGTAGATCTAGGTGAAATGGCTGGTGGCCTTGACTTTGCAAGTGCTGTAAAAATCACTGGCGCACGTTTCATCGTAATGAAAGGTCAATTTGCTCGTCTACACCGTGCAATTGCACAGTTTATGCTAGATCTTCACACTGAAGAGCACGGTTACACAGAAATGTACGTACCGTACCTAGTAAATGCAGACAGCCTATTCGGTACAGGTCAGCTACCAAAATTTGGTGAAGATCTATTCCACACTCAGCCACTAACTGAAAAAGTGAATGATGAAGAGCCACGTACGCTTTCATTAATTCCAACAGCAGAAGTGCCTGTAACAAACATGATGCGTGACACCATCACCGATGAAGCTGATCTTCCAGTGAAGATGACTGCACATACACCATGTTTCCGTTCTGAAGCAGGTTCTTACGGTCGTGATACACGTGGCCTTATCCGTATGCACCAGTTCGACAAAGTTGAGCTTGTTCAAATCACTAAGCCTGAAGATTCAATGGCGGCACTAGAAGAGCTAACAGGCCACGCTGAGAAAGTACTTCAGCTGCTAGAGCTTCCATACCGTAAAGTAGTACTTTGTACAGGTGATATGGGCTTTGGTTCATGCAAAACTTACGATCTTGAAGTATGGGTTCCTGCTCAAGAGACTTACCGTGAAATCTCTTCTTGTTCTAACATGTGGGATTTCCAAGCACGTCGTATGCAAGCGCGTTTCCGCCGTAAGGGTGAGAAGAAGCCTGAGCTTCTACACACACTAAACGGTTCTGGTCTTGCAGTTGGTCGTACAATGGTTGCTATTCTAGAAAACAACCAGCAAGCTGACGGTCGTATTGAAATTCCTGAAGTGCTACGTAAGTACATGAACGGTATGACACACATCGGTTAATTTCTGATTTGTTGTTTGAAAACCCAGCCATCGTGCTGGGTTTTTTATTTTTGGCAGTCATGATCAGCTAAACATGCGGTTAAACTCGGAGCTTCAATTGCAAGTTCATCGGCTATATCCGCTAAGATCAAATCAAAGTATTGGAAAATGGTGTCTGAGATTTGAAATGAGTAGCTATATAGCCCTTGCTTTAATTCTGTTTCATTGGGTTTGTTAAAAGACAGAGCTAGAAAATTAGGTAGCAGCTTTTCAATCGGCCAAGTCGGTGGCTGTTGTTGGCTAAGCATTTGAATTTGCTCCAAACGACGTTGGATCATTTTGATATGAATTTTAAGCTCACGTTGATAAATATTACTTTTGATTGGGTAGTGATCTATCGTCCATCGAAAACGGTGAAGATTATCTAGTGAGTTTAAGATAATAGGCCAAGCTGCTTGGTAGTGTTCGAACGCATGATCTTTCTCTGAGGTTAATAGGGCGGAGCTTACTACATCATCAATAAGATACATGATATGGCGAATAATGCGTCCATGAACGGCTTGGCTGCGCCGTAAAGTATACTCATGGCATTCAGTTAATAAGGTTTGTATTTCTTTGCGTAAGATCCGAAACATGGGTTTGTGGTTGCTGTCAGCCTGATGAATTAATACCGTTAAGGTTTCCTTCATAATATGGGTTTTGACGTTGACGGATTCATCGAATTCAACGTTTTTGTTTGGATGAGCCAGTTTCTGGTGGCAAAAACGACGGTGATAGCGAATGAATTCTATCAATTGTCGTAGCATCATTATTTGTTCAAACTGTCTTTTTAATTGGTTATTATTTTTTTGTAGTTTTTGAAACCACAAATAAATAGCCAACAGTGCAATAGTCAGAACTCCTACTAACCACATAACGCGTCCCTCGATATTTAATGTGTATTTACTAAATAGGCAATCCCTGTGCCCATTTTAAAATCATTTAAAAACAATGAATTAATAACTTTCGGGTAAGCTTATAAGCCATTTATTGAACGATATCTGTTCAATTGCACCAAGATAGCGCGTTTGAGATAAGGTAAGCAGCAGTAAGGAAAAAGGCGCCATGAAGGCGCCTTATTTATAGATGAAGAGTTTTATGATCTTCTATGATTCTTGCTTTAGAGGATGGAAGTTAACTTTCTCATCTTCAACAGCGGCTTGTGGGTCATTAAAACGCTCAACGTCTAATTCGTTTTCGGTTTTCGCGACAATACATGATACAACCGAGTCACCAGTGATGTTTACTGCAGTACGGATCATATCAAGTAGACGGTCAACACCCATGATAATCGCGATACCTTCAACCGGTAGACCTACTTGGTTCAGTACCATTGCAAGCATGATTAGACCAACACCTGGTACACCTGCAGTACCTACAGAAGCTAAAGTTGCTGTAACAATAACGGCTACATAGTCGCCCATGCTCAAATCAATGTTAAAGGCTTGCGCGATGAATACTGTCGCCACACCTTGCATGATTGCTGTGCCGTCCATATTGATGGTCGCACCTAGCGGTACAGTAAACGATGCAATTTTATTGTTAACACCTAAACGTTTAGTTGCTGTTTCCATAGTTACTGGAATCGTTGCGTTTGACGATGCAGTTGAGAATGCGAACATCACGGCATCTTCCATCTTCTTGAGGAAAGTAATTGGACTTAAACCTGTGAAGATTTTTAGCATTGCACTGTAGGTGACTAAACCGTGGATCAGTAATGCAGCAACAAGTACTAAGAAGTAGTTAATTAGGTTAAAGATGGCATCTAGACCTAAACTTGTGAACAATTTCGCCATTAAGAAGAACACACCAAATGGGGCAATGTTCATCAGTAGCGCAACTAGTTTCATTATCACTTCATTAAGATCTTTGAAGATTTCGGCAATACGTTCACCTGGTTTGCCCGCAGCACTGATAGCAATACCGAATAACACAGCAAATACGATGATTTGAAGGGTGTTACCGTTCGCCATTGAGCTGATTGGGTTCGTTGGGAACATACCTACAATTACGCTGCCTAGCGTAGGCGCTTCTTTTGCGACGAAAGTCGTTGCTGCACTTAGATCTGCACCAGCACCTGGTTTGAAAACGTTAGCCAGAAATAGTGCAAGGGTAATTGCAATCGCAGTGGTTGCTAGATAGAACGCAACAGTTTTACCGCCTAAGCGTCCTAGTGTTGCAATATCTTTAAGCGAGCTCGTACCGCAAACAAGTGATACAAACACTAGCGGAACAACAAGCATCTTTAAGCTGGCAATGAAAATTTTTCCACCAACATCGAATAAACCATCGACGATGTATTCATGGATAAAAGAGAAATCAGCAAAAAAGGTGCGAATTAAAAATCCGGTGAGAATACCTAATACCATACCGAGAATGACTCGGGATGTAAGAGACATTTTTTTCTTCGTTGTTGACATGGGTTCTTCCTTATAATTATGCACTCTGTCCATCTGTATATCAGAGCAACAAAGAGACTATCAGGAGTTCAATCCATCAACCTAAGTAAAAATACGATCAAAATTTAACTATATGGCTTTCGTCACGTTTTTTATATTTTATTAAAGTTATTTGGTGGTATTTGTAACCATTACTTAACAAGCGGGTGGTTTTTACTATGGGTAGCTCACGATTTTTACTGATTGAGAATTTGGGTATAAATTTTAGTGATGTTCTTATC
>NZ_SSMG01000317.1 GCF_009873615.1 Photobacterium lucens | reverse complement strand
CTAATATGAGGATATAAAATGAAAGTCATTTCTTTACTAGCTAATTGTTCAGTTGTTTCTGTAGATAGTAATATTTTAATTAAAAATTCAGAAGGACAAACAATTAAGCTTGAACCAGGGATGGAACTTCATAGGGGTGATATTTTGTTGCTGCCTGATGATTCTAATGTTGTATTACATTCGAATAATCAGTCTGTAAAAATTACAAATACTGACGGCTTTATTCAGCATGTTTCAACTGGTGCTGCAACTCAGAATGTTGCGATTTACCAGCAGTTCACATTTGATGGTGTAAACGAGCATCATCAACCTACTAATGCACAGGATAGTGTTTTTTCTGATACCTCCGTTGATCCAGAGGTAGCTGCGCTACAACAAATTATTCTTGGCGACCAAGATCCGACAAAACAGTTTAAAGCGCCTTCTGCGGGTCCATCTACCATTACAAGTTCCTCTATTGATGGTTATGAGCTTATTGATTATGACAATGATCAAATGCTTGCAAAGGCTGGTTTTGATACTGCTTATATTCCAAGTGAACATCGTGATCGTCATGACGACTCATATCCTCAATTACATAAAGCATTAACTGCAGTAATTACTATCGACACTATTGCGCAAGATGACATTGTCGATGCCACTGAATCTCACCAAAAACAAACCATCACAGGTACTGTGGGTGGCGATGTGAAGGTGGGTGATACGGTAGAAGTCACCCTTGATGGCAAATCACTCGGCACAACTAAAGTCGTGCAAGGTGCGCATGGTTTAGTGTGGTCACTGGACGGTGTTGATGGCAAAACCTTACTAACAGCACCCACCGATAAAGTGGAAGCAACGGTTTCGACTGAAGATAAAGCAGGTAATACGGCAACAGCTCATGCAACGCACGATTACTCTGTAAAAGTCGAAGCAGCGATCACCATTAATCCAATTACTGGCGATAACGTGATCACCCAAAAAGAAGGTCATGAGCCACAACTACCTATCACAGGTACGGTGGGTAAAGACGTTGAACCGGGTGATACCGTTACAGTTACTGTCAATGGTCACCAATACACGACGACAGTTACGTCAGATAAGACGTGGACAGTCGATGTGAAAGGCGACGATATCCTGCACGCAGATAAAGCGACAGCAACAGTCACCACCAGTTACGGTGTACCACATGA
>NZ_SSMG01000316.1 GCF_009873615.1 Photobacterium lucens | reverse complement strand
TTTAAGTTTATTCTCAAGTAATTCTGCATGAGATAGTTGAAGAGCCTCAGAGTGTGACTTCTGTAGCATATTCAATTCATTATTAAAGCTACTTAAACTCTTACAGTGATTTTTAAAAGCACGAGATAAAATAACTTGAGTTGAACCCAGTCTTACATGCTCTTTCAAAATTACATCAGCACTTAATGTTCCTGTTCCAATCGTAGATATTCCCCCTACCCCGTAAGGTATACCTTTTAATCTCAGCTTCTCAATCAAATATTCGACTAAAGAACCACTCAGTAGCTCAAACATAAAAGATAAACCTAGAGAAAGGTGCAAATCATTTAAACCGATATGAACTTCATCTATGCCTGGCACTTCTAAAATATCATCAATACGGGCTAAAGCTTCTGAAGTTTCAATCAATAAACAAGTGCGTGCACGACCATCG
The DNA here is from genome assembly GCF_009873615.1 of Photobacterium lucens. Taxonomy (GTDB): domain Bacteria; phylum Pseudomonadota; class Gammaproteobacteria; order Enterobacterales; family Vibrionaceae; genus Photobacterium; species Photobacterium lucens. Next base: position 1,042 of record NZ_SSMG01000316.1, on the reverse strand, counting down.
ATATAATCGATAAAACTTTGAACTTCACCTGCCGTTTTAAACATTGGGAGCATAATTATATCGGCTCCAGCTTCAATGACACTCTCAATTTCCTGCTGACTGTTAGAGTTAATTGGATTAACTCTAACTAACAGAGATGAGTTATTTATAATAGATTTAACAGCATAAATATCATCGATAGAATGATCGCTTATAACAGTATCTAAATGCCCTTGCCTTGCGACTTTACCTAATATTTCAAGATCTATAAAAATACGATCAACACCAGCACTATCGTATATTTTAATATTATCTAGATTATTATCTAATATCATCGTTTTCATTATTAAATCCTCAGTAAACAGGTGTTAACCAAGAATCATTAACAATAATATCTCTACGCAATATATCAAAATAACACTGCTCAATATTTTGTGTAATAAGACCTTTTTTTCCAGATCCAACAGGCATTTTATCTACAGATAAAACCGGTAATATTTCAACTGCAGAACCACACATAAACACCTCATCTGCAATGTATAATTCAGTACGGTCTATCTCACGTTCTTCAACTACTAAATTCAAATTATTTCTTGCAATATCTATAACAGTAGTTCGAGTGATACTCTCTAGAATAGAAGAAGTAATTGTAGGTGTTATTAGTTTTCCGTCACGAACTATAAACAAGCAAGCTCCAGGCCCCTCTGATACTTTACCTGCATTATTTAAAAAAATAGTACTGTCATAACCATTACGATGCGCTTCCATTTGTCCCAATCGGCTATTCATGTAATTAGCTCCCATCTTAATTTTTGGTGGAAGACATTTATCACTAATTCTTTCCCAGGAACTAATACAGCAACTGATACCATCTTTATCTATTAATTGTCGACCTTTAGCTATAGGTGCGATGAACATATCTACAGGACCAGTAGCAGCCCAGTTACCAAATCCATCAACAAAAACAGTTTGACGGATAGCAATATCTTCTAAAAAATTATTAGCTTTTACTACATCTAGTATCGCATTTTTTAAGAAATCAACTGTATAGTCACATTCAAAC
>NZ_SSMG01000315.1 GCF_009873615.1 Photobacterium lucens | reverse complement strand
TTTAAATCAGAGAGATTAATAACGGTCAATATAGTCGTAATATTGACCGTTATAGTTGAAAGGCAATGTACAGATTAAATGCCGTTTGGCTTAAAGACTGCTTTTAGACGTTTAGCAATCATTAAACGTGAAACAGTGAACATACCAGTAACTGTACGTTGGTGCAGGCGGAAGATCGTATCGTATAAACGACGGATCAAACGACCTTGTAGTACCATTTTACCTTCCATCTTTGAGCCTGGTGCAAATGAACCAACTGCAAAGTGGTGGCCTACCGCAACAACCATACCGCTGTCTTTAAATTCAAAGTCAGTTAATGGTTTACCACGTAGCATACCGCCTAAGCTTTTCGCTAGGTGTACAGCTGCACGGTTTGCTGCTTGTGCTTTAGGTGGAACAAAGCTGCCATCCGCTTGTGGGATAGATGCACAGTCACCGAGTGCAAAAATGCTGTCATCAACGGTCGTTGTTAAGTTCGCATTTACTTGAATTTGGTTCATACGGTTGTAGCTTAAGCCACCAATACCGTTTAGCCAATCCGGTGCTTTAACACCTGCTGCCCAGAATTGAACATCAGCATCCAGTTCGCGGTTATCAACAGTTAGCATACCTTTGTCTGTTACTTCACGAATACGTGTGTCCAAAAGCACGTTCACGTTATTACGCTCTAGCTCTTTGAGTACTTTTTCAGACATTTTTTCAGGGCTATTTGGTAATACGCGAGTAGCAGCTTCAATCAAGTTGATATGAAGAGGTGCACCATTGTAGCGTTGTAGTTTTTGGCTTACACGTGCTAGCTCTGCCGCAAGCTCAACACCTGTAGCACCTGCACCAACAATGTTTACTGTACGATCTTCGCTTGCACGAAGAATTTGACTTACTTGGTGCCATGCCTGACGCGCTTGGCTTGCAGAATCTAAGAATAAACAATGATCTTTAGCACCTGTGGTATTAAAGTCATTACTTACCGCACCGATTGCAATGATAAGGTAATCGTATTTAATTGCCGCTTCAGTGCCGTCTGGACGACGTACTGATAGCATCTTGTTCTCACGATCAACATCTGTCATAGCTGCTTGATAGTGTTGATAGCCGTGGCGTGCGCCATGGGTGAAATAACAAACTGTATCAAGATCGCTATCAAAAGTACCTGCTGCGATTTCGTGTAGACGTGGTTTCCAGAAGTGGTGTGTTTCTGGTTCTACAAGAATGATTTCATCTTCTTTACGTACGGTTTTTCCTAATAGAGTCGATAACTCTAAACCTGCGGCACCGCCACCTACAATAACGATTCGTGACATACGAATTCCTCAAAAGGCACCCTGGACTTCATTCCTCAGGGGATGGTTCTTACCATCGTTAAATCAATGAGCTAATCCGTTGCTACTCGTTTAATTTTTGGGGTATACCTATATGGAATGGTATGCCCTATCATTTGTGAGATGAATTTCTTTGATATAAGACAATTAAATTCATCAAAATTCAAGTTTTGTGAGCCAAAGCGTCATTTTTTTTAAACAAACTAACTTTGCTGTGATGGTGCTTAGTATATTTATTTCTTATGAA
>NZ_SSMG01000314.1 GCF_009873615.1 Photobacterium lucens | reverse complement strand
ACACTTAACTGCACGAGTAAAAAACACACAAATAATTAAAATGGTTATATAAAATCCCTAGTTAGCACAGGCCACCAGCATTCCACCTTTCTTCATACTGCCCTAAAGATTGATCGCATCTCAAGTACTTTTTATAAACTTTTTTGCTACAAACCAAAGATGATCACAGATTTTTTTGCTGAGAATTATTAAACAGCAAAATGTGATATAGCGCACATTATTAAGTTCTAGATTTAGTAATCTGAATTCAACCCAACGAAGGGTAGCAAACGAGGAAGATAATTATGACATTAGAAATCACTGGCAAAAACATCGATATCACCCCGGCTATCCGTGAGCGTTTTGAATTTAAGTTCAATAAGTTAGAAAAACTTCAGGTGCCGCTAATCAAAAAGCATGTTGTGATTAGCAAAGAGCCAAACAAGCAATTTAAAGTTGAAGCTGCAGTTAATATCGCAGGAGGAGAGTTGGTTGCTTCTGCAGAGCATGATGACCTGTTTGGTGCAATTACAGAGCTTTACCAAAAGCTTGACCGTCAGCTTAAAAAGCAAGCTCACAAACCTAATGCACGTCGTGCTAGTCACAGTGAAAAACCTGGACTAGTTGAAGAAGAAGCAGAACTAGACGACGCATAATCATCGCTACATTATAAGGATTTAAAATAGCCCCGCTCTGCGGGGCTATTTGCTTTATCGCATCAACATTCATTAATGCTTCTATGTTTTATCACCTTATACATCACCACTCTTTTCCATCCTTAATCATTCCCGCTAATCAGCTTGACATTAAATACCCCGCTGCATAATGTGACTAAAGATAAAAAGTGACCACTCAGCTTGTAATAAACACATAGCACCTATACCCATAGATCGCACTGTGTTTATTTAGATAAGCTACATTCGGAAATCTGATAGGGACGCCAATGACCGATACTCGCTACTCTCTCGACGACATTCGTAAAAATGTTAGTCGTATCGATAACGCTTTACTTGAACTACTGGCAGAGCGACGTACGCTTAGTTTAGAGGTGGCAAAAAGTAAAATTAGCACAGCTAAACCTGTTCGTGACCAAGCTAGAGAGCAAGAGCTATTATTAAAGCTTATCGAAACAGGTAAACAACATCAGTTAGATCCACAATACGTAACACAGATCTTCCATACCATTATTGAAGACTCGGTTTTATTTCAACAAGCCTACTTACAAAAACTAGCCAATCCTGACAGTGCAAATCCATCAGCACGTGTTGCCTTCCTTGGCTCAAAAGGCTCGTATTCGCATCTTGCTAGTCGCAATTACTTTAGCCGTAAGCAAACGGATTTAGTCGAGATCAGCTGCTCAACATTCCGTGATATTTTCAATATTGTTGAAACCGGTAATGCTGACTACGGTGTATTACCGATTGAAAACACCAGCTCAGGCTCAATTAATGAAGTCTACGACTTATTGCAGCATACCAGTCTTTCTATTGTTGGAGAGATCACTCAACCGATTGAGCACTGCTTGCTGACTGCGGTAGAAACCAATGTAGAAAAGATTGATACCTTGTATTCTCACCCACAGCCCCATCAACAATGCAGTGAATACCTCCATAGTATGGGCAGCATTAAACAAGAATATTGCTCAAGCACTGCTGATGCAATGAAACAAGTTGCCAAGCTAAAACAACCTAACGTCGCAGCAATTGGTAATGCATCCAGTGGTGAGCTTTATGGTTTAACGGCAATCCAGTCTAACATTGCTAACCAACAAGAAAACTTTACTCGCTTTATTGTGGTGGCACGAAAAGCGGTTGATGTAACATCGTTGATCCCAGCTAAAACCACACTGATTATGTCAACGGCACAAAAAGCAGGCTCACTGGTTGAGTGCTTACTGGTGCTTCGTAATCTCAATATCAACATGAGCAAGCTTGAATCTCGCCCTGTAATTGGTAATCCATGGGAAGAAATGTTCTATGTGGATGTAGAAGTGAATTTGAAATCTGCCACTATGCAGCAAGCATTAGAAGAACTTACTCGCCTAACACGCTTTATCAAGGTATTAGGCTGTTATCCCAGTGAAAATGTTGCACCAACGGATGTTGATATTATCGAATAATATTTACCAATAGATAATAAAAGCCCGTAATGATCATCAGATCATTACGGGCTTTTTTATCATGCACTAACTATGCTTTACGATGAGTTGAATCGTTCGCCTGCCTAAGCAGTCCCTGGCTCTCTGCTAAAAAATGTTCAGCGTAATCGCCAAACCATCCTGATACCTGACCAAAGGCTTGTTTAAACGCATCTTTGTCTTGGGCATCTAGCATTTCAATTGCTTCACCAAACCGCTGATGGAAACGTTTGATCATCGCAATATTCTGTGGTGCCGACATAATAATGTCACCGTACAATTGTGCGTCCTGAGCAAACAAACGCCCTACCATCGCCAGCTCTAAGCGATAAATAGGTGAGCTTAACGACATTAACTGCTCTAGCTTAGGATCTTCTTCTGCAAGGTGAACACCGTAAACAAATGACGTAAAGTGACGCAGCGCCTGGATCAAGGTCATGCCCTGATCATGTTCAATCGCACTGATACGATTTAGCGTTGCACCCCAAATCTGAAACTGCTCCAGTAACCACTGGTAACTTTCAGGGTTACGACCATCACAGTACACAATCACCTGTTTTGCCAGACTTGGAATATCAGGACCAAACATTGGGTGCAGGCCAACCACAGGGCCTTTGTGTACTTCCAGCATCGCCTGTAATGGACCACTTTTCACCGATGTTAAATCAGCAAGTAAGCAGTCTTCTGGTAAGTTACCTAGCTTTGCGATCACAGACTCTGTTAAGTGGATAGGTACAGAGACAATCACCATACCCGCATCATGCAAGAGCTCATCTGCACGATCCCAGTCTTGGCTGCCCAATACTTTTACTTGATAGCCTGATAACGTCAGTAAACGATTAAATAATTTACCTAATTGCCCATTACCACCAACGATAACAATAGGGCGTAATTGTGGGTTTAAACACTTAAAGCCAGAATCATTTTCACTGGAATATGACTCTCGCATTGTACGACGTAATACATCTTCAATTAGATCCGCCGGCACACCTTTACGTTCTGCTTCTTCACGACGAGAAGCCAACATGGCCGCTTCACGATCTGGTGCATAAATCGGTAAACCATGTTGGCTTTTTACCACACCCACCTGCTCGACTAATGCGAGACGTTGAGCCAGTAACTCAACCATTTGACGATCAACATCGTCAATTTGATCTCTTAATTTGCTTAACTCAGCAACCATGACTTCTTTCTATCCGTAATTATTTAATTCGATTTTGTAAAAACGGCACTAATTCCTTATGTGCCTGACGCAATAGTTGTTCTGTCGTTTCCCAACTAATACATGCATCAGTTATCGATACACCGTATTTCATCTCATCACGAGGAAGATCCGCACTTTGATTCCCTTCCTTCAGATGACTTTCAATCATCAATCCAATAATAGACTGATTTCCTTCACGGATCTGATGAATAACATCTTCAGCAACCAAAGGCTGGCGACGATAGTCTTTACGAGAATTGGCATGACTACAGTCTACCATTAAGGCAGGAGAAAGACCTGATGCAACCATCTCGTTTTCACATTCTCTTACTGAAACAGAATCATAGTTGGTTTGCTTACCACCACGTAAGATAACATGGCCATCAGGGTTACCTTGAGTATTGAGTAATGCAACCTGCCCCTCGGGATTAATACCCATAAACTTGTGACCTGATGCTGCCGCCTGCATCGCATTAATCGCGGTTGCCAAGCTACCATCTGTACCATTTTTAAAGCCAACCGGCATGGATAAACCGCTTGCCATTTCACGGTGTGTTTGTGATTCAGTAGTACGTGCACCAATGGCTGCCCAGCTAAATAAATCACCTAGGTACTGCGGACTAATTGGATCCAGTGCTTCAGTTGCTAATGGAATACCTTCTTCAACTAAGTCCACCAATAACTGACGACCTATGTGCAAACCTTCTTCTACGGCAAAAGAGCCATCAATATGCGGATCATTAATCAATCCTTTCCAACCCACAGTAGTACGCGGCTTTTCAAAATATACCCGCATCACAATGTAAAGTTGATCGCTAAGCTCTTCAGCTAACTGCTTTAACTTCTGTCCGTAAGCTTTAGCTTGCTCTACATCATGAATAGAGCACGGTCCGCATACGACAAGTAAACGATGATCTCGCTTGTGAATAATATCAGCAATAGTTTGACGAGATTGCTCAACAAAAGACAATGCTTGTTCTGAAACAGGTAGGTTTTGTTTTAGCTTTGCAGGCGTAATAAGAACAGATTCATCTTCGATATGAACATTATTGAGTTGGTCTTTTTGCATAGTGGCATCCCTGTCGTTTATTTGTTAGCGCGAAACACAATCCTTGTTCCGTTATCACTACATCCATTAGTAACATCATGCTAACAAACATAACAAGCCTTGATGGTTTAATGCAATAGCACTGTAAATAAAAAACACCACCTGTAAATTTAAATTTACATCAGTGGTTCAATGCAAAAAATAAGAGCGACCACACTGACTGTGCCTGCCCTTATTTCATCATTCATTTTCGTATAATTATAAAATTGGCTCGCGTGACATATAGCGCTCAAAACCTTGTTGCCATTTTGCTTTAAATAATGGGACTTCACGACGATATTCACAAATTCCCCAATTTGAATCCCCTTGCTCACCTAACTGCAATACATGCTCAATCGAGCAGTAATTATCACGACCTTTATTATAGCCTTGCATATATTCTTGATGATTAGGCGTTTCCGTCGCGTCATATTTATCTGAAATTTTATCGAGTTGTGCTGTCGTTAACGCAGCTCGACCACTAGCGCCGTCATAAAAACCGAGCTTTTCAAAATTTCCTTTGCTGATCAAAGAGGACTGTGTGACACAGCCAGATAGAAAAACAACGGAAATCACACCTAGCGTAGAGATTAACTTCATCTTTTTTTCCTCTTATTTTTCGTAAGAATCGTCTTTTCTATTCAACTAAAAAGCATTTCTTTTCAGATTATTCACCCTTCATTTGATGCTAATCAAAATAAGCATAAACAAACCAATAGGTTAAGAATTACAAAACATGCACTTCAACAATTATGAATTTTATACAACATGAGGATTATTTAACCTATTACTATCTTCAAAAATTAGTGAGTAATTTATATGGATTCAGTAACGATACAGCCAACATCAACATTACCTCACTATTTGCACGGTTCTGTGACTTTAGTCGGTGCCGGACCTGGTGATCCTGAGCTACTCACCGTTAAAGCTTTAAATAGTATTCTCGATGCTGACGTTATTTTGTATGACTTTCTTGTTTCACCAGAGATCGTTGCTCTCTTTCCTAAGCAAAGTCACGCTATTGCTGTTGGCAAACGCTGTAATGGGCAATCAACCTCACAGCAAACGATTAATGAACTTTTATTGCAGTACGCCCAACTAGGCAAAAAAGTTTGTCGACTAAAAGGTGGAGATCCTTTTATTTTTGGGCGCGGCGGAGAAGAAGCACTCTTTCTAGAACAACATAATATTCAGTGCGCCATTATTCCCGGTATTACAGCAGCAATGGGATGCTGTAGTTATAGCGGTATTCCATTAACCCATCGCCAAGTATCACGCGGATTTACAGTGATCACTGCACATAGTCAAAAAGATACGCATCAAATTAATTGGCAAGCATTGGTCGAATTACAACATAGCTTAGTTTTTTATATGGGGCTCAATCGAGCCGAGCAAATTGCAGCACAATTAATGCGTCATGGTATGGCGGCGTCGACTCCTATCGCCATTATTAGCCAAGGCACAACACCAAACCAAAGTCAGCTCATCACCTCTTTAGTTCAGCTCCCCGAACAACTTGCGAAGCATGCTCTACCAAGCCCTGCACTTATCGTGGTTGGCGATGTGGTTACCTATCATCATCAAATCCACAACACCTTGCTTCGTGATATCGAATATTACTTATAAAGGCTACTGATCATGGAAAAATATCTCAGTATGGATGAGTTGAATGACGTCTTTCGTCAACTCGGCTCACAATACAAAATTATGGCACCCGCCTATGAACACTTTGGCGGCCGTTTTGCTCACACCGATAACCTGCTTTACCAAGAGGTAAAATCAGCAGAACAAATCGTGTGGAAGAAAAAATCTCATTTTTCACCTAAAGAAGTGGTATTGCCTATCACTGAAACCCTGTTTTACTTTAATGGTGATGAGTTAAGAGAGTCCCGTATCGATCCAAGACCGACCCTACTTTTCCTTCGTAGTTGCGATATTCATGCGTTGGAACGTCTTGATCATATGTATTTGAAAAATGGTGGTAATGCGGATTACTACTACGAAATGAAACGCAAAAAACTCAAACTCATTCTGCTCGAATGTAGCGCAAGTTTTGAGAACTGTTTTTGTGTATCAATGGGGACCAACCAAACCGATAATTACGATGCCGCAGTTCGATTTAGTGATGACGGCCTTCATATTCAAATCAACGATAATAGCTTGAAACCGCTATTTGAAACCGTCGGTAAAGAAACAGACTATCAACCACAATTTGTTCAGTCTAACCCAACAACAGTACGTACTCCTGACCAAGTGTGTGATGATCCGAACCTCATCAGACAGATCCTGCAAAACGATCCAAGCTGGGCACAATACGATAGCCGTTGTATTGGTTGTGGTCGCTGTACTACCTCTTGTCCGACGTGTAGTTGTCACAGCGTCTTTGATGTCGCTTATGATGAAAACCCAACTCAAGGTGAGCGCCGCCGTCAACAAGCCAGTTGTATGACTGGTGACTTTACCAATATGGCTGGCGGTCATAAATTCCGTGAAAAAACCGGTGAGCGTTTACGTTATCGTGCACTGCATAAAGTCAATGACTACAAGGCACGTGAAGGTACTAACCATATGTGTGTCGGTTGTGGTCGTTGTGATGATCGCTGCCCACAATACATTTCTTTTACCACCATCGTTAATCGTATGACCGATATTGTCGAACAACACCTCATTGATCGTCAAAAGGAGAAAGCTGATGTCTAGTCAATCAACCGCTCACCAATGTAGTTGCGGTGATCATAAAAATATTCTACTACCAAAAGCTTACCCTATTTTGGCAATCACTAAACACACAGAGCTTGAATGGAACTTCCGTGTTGCTAAAGATTTTGACGCCAAGCTAGGGCAATTTGTTGAAGTCTCTCTACCCATGGTGGGTGAAGCGCCAATTTCAGTCTCTGATTGCGGTGATGATTACGTTGATTTATTGATCCGAAATGTCGGTAAAGTAACCAATCGTCTCTTTGAACTCAATGTTGGTGACAATGTTTGGATGCGTGGCGTTCATGGCAATGGTTATCCAATAGAGCACTATCATCATCGCCATCTTGTCATTATCGCTGGCGGTACGGGGGTTGCTCCAGTTAAAGGGCTAATGCGCCACTTCTCTGAACACCCAGAAAAAGTGAACGGTATGGACATAATCCTCGGTTTTAAAAATAAAGAAGCCGTTTTATACCGTGATGAAATGCCATTATGGCGTGAACGTCAAAACCTCATCACAACCTTAGATGAAGGTGAAGAAGATGAAGAATTTCATCTTGGTTTAGTGACCGCACATATCGACAAACTGGATCTGTCCGATCTCGCCAATACCCAAGCGATTGTGGTAGGCCCACCTATTATGATCAAATTTGCAGTACAAGCGCTGCTAAAAGAGGGACTCACCAAACAACAAATTTGGGTAGATTACGAACGTCGCATGGCCTGTGCTGTTGGTAAATGTGGACACTGCCGTATGGGAGAAAAATACGTGTGTATTGATGGCCCTGTATTTCGTTTTGATGAAGCTGAGCATTTGGTCGATTAGGAGGCAATCATGGGATTAGATATCGATATTATTAAAACCCGTGCTAAAGGTGATTATCGCCTATCGAAAGTACGTGGTGAGTGCATGATCAGTGTACGTATTCCCGGCGGTATTATGCCTGCTTATTTATTATCAACAGCACAGCATATCGCAGAGAAATACGGCAACGGGATCATCCACCTAACAACACGACAAAAGCTGGCTATGCCCGGTATTCATTACCACGACATTGATAAAGTAAATGCAGAGCTTGAGCCCTTTATTCAAGATATTACTGTCGAAATGTGTGGTATTGAAGTGAAAGATACCAAAGCGGGTTACCAAAGCATTGCCGGACGTAACATTGTCGCTTGCCAAGGTAGCCGTATTTGTCAAAAAGCTAACACCGATACTACAGGGCTTGCTCAACGCTTAGAGCATCACATCTATCCACAGCCTTATCACTTAAAGATTGTCGCAGCTGGTTGTCCTAACGATTGTGCAAAAGCAAATATGGCTGACTTTGGTATTCTAGGTATCGCCAAAATTAACTTTACACCAGAACGCTGTATTGGTTGTGGCGCCTGTGTACGTGCTTGTCAGCACCATGCAGTTAACTGTTTATCATTGAAAAATGGTAAAGCAGTGAAAGAAGAGAGTAAATGTATTGGCTGTGGTGAGTGTGTATTAGCTTGCCCAACATTGGCATGGCAGCGCGATCCAAAACAGCTTTATATGGTTAAGCTTGGTGGACGGACATCAAAGAAAACACCGCGTGTAGGTAAAACATTTTTAAATTGGGTTACTGAAGATGTCATTCATCAAGTGATCAGTAACTTACTTGAATTTGAAAAAGAGATGCTTGAAGGTACACCCGTTTACCTTCATATGGGGCACTTAATTGACCGAGCTGGCTACCACAAATTCAAAGAGCGTGTATTACACGGGGTAACATTAAACCCCGAAGCACAAGTTGCAGAGCGTATTTACTGGTCAGAAGAAGAGTACGTTGCCAATATTCATTTAAAATAAACGACGTTACAAATCCGATAGCCTATCTCGTTGATAGGCTTTCATATTGCATGATTTCAAGACATGTCATGCAATACAAAAAAAGCCCACCTTTCGGTGGGCTTTTTAATTAAACGTCTAAACGTCAAGCGTTTAAAGCTATTACTTAGATAGCTTCTCACGGATACGTGCTGATTTACCAGAACGCTCACGTAGGTAGTACAACTTGGCACGACGTACTGCACCACGACGTTTAACAGTAATGCTGTCAACTACTGGAGAGTGAGTTTGGAACGCACGCTCAACACCTTCACCGTTCGAAATCTTACGAACTGTGAATGCAGAATGTAGACCACGGTTACGGATTGCGATTACAACGCCTTCGAAAGCCTGTAGACGCTCACGGTCACCTTCTTTAACCTTAACCTGAACAACAACAGTGTCACCTGGTGCGAATGCAGGTAGGTCTTGTTTCATTTGCTCTTGCTCAAGAGCTTTGATGATGTTACTCATTTGGTATATACCCTAGAATAAACTGATACTAAATTAATTAAATGCTTGCTTTATGTTCGCGGATAAATTCCGCTAGCAAGAATTCCTGATCGTCAGTCAGAGCTAGGTTTTCCAGGAGCTCTGGTCTTCTCAGCCATGTACGGCCCAACGATTGTTTTAATCGCCAGCGACTAATATCTTTATGATTGCCAGACATTAATACCGAAGGTACTTCCTGTCCGTCCAACACTTCTGGTCTTGTGTAGTGGGGACAATCTAACAAGCCATTTGCAAAAGAATCTTCTTCTGCTGACGCAAAGTCGCCTAATACGCCCGGTACAAACCGAACAACAGCGTCTACTAACGTCATGGCTGGTAGTTCACCACCCGTTAACACAAAATCACCGATAGACCATTCTTCGTCTACCTCTTGTTGGATAATGCGCTCATCAACCCCTTCATAGCGACCACAAATAAGAATCAGATTCTCATTGGTTGCTAACTCCTCAACACCAGCCTGATCCAGCTTACGGCCCTGAGGGGAAAGGTAGATTACTTTAGCCTTACCTTTTGCAGACTGTCTGGCAGTGTGAATGGCATCGCGCAATGGCTGCACCATCATTAACATACCTGGTCCACCACCGTAGGGGCGATCATCTACCGTACGATGTTTGTCGTGCGTAAAATCACGAGGATTCCACGTTTCGACAGTCAAAAGGCCTTTTTTTACCGCCTGGCCTGTTACCCCAAAATTGGTAATGGAAGAGAACATTTCAGGAAAAAGGCTGATTACACCAACCCACATGTTACTCACCTTAATTACCGGAGGTTAAAACTCAGGATCCCAGTCAACTTCGATCCGCTGAGCAGTGCGATCAATCAACTTGATGACCTGCTCATCGAGGAACGGAATTAAGCGTTCCTTCTGCCCAAAAGCATCTTTTAAGTTCGCCTTAACAACTAACACGTCGTTTGAACCTGTTTCCAGGATATCTGTAACTTTACCTAGGTCGTAACCTTCAGTTGTTACTACAGACATACCAAACAACTCACGCCAGTAGAATTCTTCATCTGACAATGCTGGTAGTTGCTCAGCCAATACAGCGACTTCAGCGTTAGTGAAAACTTGGGCTTCCTCGCGGATGTCCATGCCTTCTAGCTTAGCCACTAGGCCTTGGCCATGACGTTTCCATGATTCAACATGGAACTCTTTCCACTCGCCCTTTACTTTAATTAGCCAAGGGGTGTAAGAGAAAATGCTTTCAGATTGTTCGGTGTAGGAAAAAACTTTGAGCCAACCCTTGATACCGTAGGTGGCACCCAGTTTACCGACAATAATGTGGTCTTGGTTTTTATTGCTCATCGTTTCTCTTCTACCTTAAAAATCAAATTAAGCTGCTTTAGCTGCATCTTTGATTAGTTTTGCTGCGCGGTCAGTCACAGAAGCGCCTTGACCTACCCAGTGGTTTACGCGGTCTAGGTCTAGACGTAGACGCTCTTCTTGACCCTTAGCTAGTGGGTTGAAGAAACCGATTTGCTCGATGTTACGACCGTCACGTGCACAACGTGAGTCAGCAACAACGATTTGATAGAATGGACGCTTCTTAGCGCCGTGACGTGCCAAACGAATGGTTACCATATCGTCCTCTTTGCATTACTGTAAATTAAATTGGCCCCGCTTAAAAAACGGGGCCCGTGCCAAAATAAAGCCTCGGAATTTTACTCTTTAGAACGACGAATGCAACTTCTTTAGTTACTTTTTCGCCAGTAAAATAACCAATCGACTTTAAAA
>NZ_SSMG01000313.1 GCF_009873615.1 Photobacterium lucens | reverse complement strand
TTTAGGAGAAGGTATAGCAGTGTCATTGAATCCAATAGTAAAAATAGCGCGATTATTGACTGCTGTTATAGTTCTTATTTTGCTGAGTTATGGTGTAGCAATCCTAACTGCACCATATTTATCTTATTTTGTAGCATACTCAACTATCACTTCTGAGATGAAGCGGTATGATGAAAAGTTACGTAAAGACTACATTTTAGAAACGCAACAATTAAGCCGATTACAAGATATAAATCAATGTGATGATAATTCTCAGCTGTTGCTAAGGGAGTTAGAATATAAAAGCAATGAGATCCGTTTTCTTGGTTTGAGAATGGGGGAGATGCTATGCACCTCAAATGGATTAATCGATTTTCCTATGATTGAATCTCAGCAGTTTCCTTATATTCGTTATGTATCACCGATCACTAACAAAAAAGAAACCTCTGTAC
>NZ_SSMG01000312.1 GCF_009873615.1 Photobacterium lucens | reverse complement strand
GTGCATTTTAACTCTCGACTATATTTGGACATAAAAGACCCCCAATAATTGGTGTCCAACTATTGGGGGTCACTTCAATGACGAGGGCTTTTTCATTTGGAGAGTAGTTGTGGTTTTGTTTCTGCCAATCAAAGACTGCAGGTTCTGTTGATTAACAACCTGGACCACAATCCAGACAATGCTTGATCATATCTGGACCTAAACGTAATTTCGCATTCAAATCACGTAGGGCAGTACGAACACCTTCTTCGATAACTGGGTGGTAGAAAGGCATATCAAGCATTTCTGCTACCGTCATCTTATTTTGATGCGCCCAAGCTAATAGGTGCGCTAGGTGCTCTGCATCAGGACCAATCATTTCAGCGCCAAGGAAGCGACCTGTGCCTTGTTCACCGTATACATGCAACATACCTTTGTTACGTAGCATGACACGTGAACGACCTTGGTTCTCAAATGAAACCGTACCTGTTTCAAAACAACCGCATGTGCCTAGACGAGCGGTAATTTCTTTATACGTTTCACCTACCATCGCAATTTGCGGATCAGTGAAAACAGCTGAAATCTTAGTGCGACGTAAACCAGCTCGAATTTCAGGGAAGCGACCTGCGTTATCACCTGCGATACGCGCTTGGTCTGCAGCTTCATGGAGCAATGGAATTTGATTGCTTGCATCACCTGCGATGAAAATGGAATCTACCGAGGTTTGCATGGTGTAGTAATCAGCTGTTGGTACACCGCGCTCATCCAATGCTAAGCTTGTGCTCTCAATGTTAAGGTTATCAACGTTAGGACGACGACCTGTCGCAGCCAGTACGTAATCAACCAAAATCGTAGCAAGCTCACCTGATTTAGTGACATATTGAATTTCAACCTGATCACCAACACGCTTCATGCTTTCTACTTGCACGTTTGGATCTAAGTAAAACTCTTCGTTAAAGGCTTTGTTAGCGTAAGCCATTACTTCAGGATCCGTCAGAGGACCCACTTGACCACCAAGACCGAACATAGTCACGTTCACGCCTAAGCGGTTTAGTGATTGACCTAGCTCTAAGCCAATAACACCAGGACCAAATACAGCAACAGAGTTTGGTAAATCGTCCCAGTTAAATACATCGTCATTAACCACTAAACGATCGTCTAGCTCGTTCCATACGCCAGGGTAGGCAGGGCGAGAGCCCGTCGCGATAACAATGCGTTTAGCATTAATGATGGTGTGATCATCGACTTGTAGGGTGTGATCATCTAAAAATTTAGCGTAACCAGAAATCTTATCTTCAGCAGGGATCTCATCGACACCTTCAAGGACGAAACCAACGAAACGGTCACGTTCACGTTTTACTCGGTCCATCACTTCACGGCCATTGATCACGATGTCACCTTGAGGATGCACACCAAATGCGGGTGCCTTCTCAATGTTATGAACGCTCTCTGCTGCTGCAATTAGTAATTTTGATGGCATACAACCAACACGTGCACAGGTTGTGCCGTAAGGGCCGCCTTCAATCATGACTACGCTATCGGTGTGGGCTTTTGCTGCGCGGTATGAACCTAAACCGGCAGTACCACCGCCAATAACAGCAACATCAACATTCAAGGTTTTCATCGTAACTTCTCCGAGTGGTGCAGGGTGGGGCCTGACGTCTTTGCGTCAGTACCCGCTTTGTTTCTTATTATTGGTGTGGCGATTAGCCTAGGTATGCTTCTAGCTCTTCGCTACCACCGATGTGCTTACCACCGATGAATACTTGAGGAACTGTGCTACGGCCAGATACTGCACGTAGAGAAACCGTTGTTGCATCTTTACCAAGAATGATTTCTTCGTATTGTAGACCTTTGTCGATTAGGTTCTGTTTTGCTTTTGCACAGAAAGGACAACCAGGTTTTGAGAATACTGTGATTGATTCTTGTAGTTTTTGCTCAGGCGCGATGTACTTCAGCATAGTGTCAGCGTCAGATACTTTGAACGGGTCGCCTGGTTCTTCGTTTTCGATGAACATTTTTTCAACTACGCCGTTTTTCACTAGCATGCTGTAACGCCATGAACGAGCACCGAAACCTAGGTCGTCTTTCTCAACTAGCATGCCCATGCCTTTAGAAAACTCACCGTTACCATCTGGGATGAATGTGATGTTTTCAGCTTCTTGGTCTGCTTTCCATGCGTTCATTACGAATGTATCGTTTACTGATACACATAGAATGTCGTCAACGCCGTTTTCAGCAAATACTGATGCAAGCTCGTTGTAACGAGGTAGGTGGCTAGAAGAACATGTTGGAGTGAATGCGCCAGGTAGGCTAAATACTACAACGGTTTTATTAGCAAAAAGCTCTTCTGTTGTTACGTCAACCCACTGATCACCTTGGCGAGTGTGGAAAGTAACTTGAGGAATAGCCTGACCTTCTTTAGATGCGAACATAATGTAAATCCTTAAAAACTATTAATTCAATTTGATGCAATCGGAGTGTTTAACTGCTTGCTCCGTTTTGATGTAGCCATTATGTGATTTTACGCTTGATAGCTCCAATCGTTTGCTGCTATGGTTTTAATAGTTAATTCCTATTGTAAGAAGAACTATGAATATTCGTGATTTGGAATACCTTGTGGCTCTTTCCGAGCACAAACATTTTCGTAAAGCAGCAGAAGCGTGTTACGTCAGTCAACCTACTTTGAGTGGTCAAATTAGAAAGTTGGAAGATGAGCTAGGTGTTTCATTATTAGAAAGAACTAGCCGTCGCGTCCTATTTACTGACGCCGGATTGAGTTTAGTCGCTCAAGCGCAGAAAGTGTTGCTTGAAGTCAAAATTTTAACTGAACTTGCTAGTGTGCAAGGCGAAAGCATGTCGGGACCACTGCATATTGGTTTTATTCCTACGGTGGGACCTTACTTGCTGCCGCAGATCATCCCAACCTTAAAAGAAGCCTTTCCAGATTTAGAGTTGTTCTTACATGAAGCGCAAACTCATCAACTTGTTCAGCAGTTGGAAGAAGGGAAATTGGATTGCATCATCTTGGCGGCAGTGAAAGAGAGTGAACCGTTCATAGAATTGCCTCTTTATGATGAGCCGATGATGATTGCGGTGCCTGAAACCCATAAATGGGCACAGGAAAAAGAGATTGATATGTCGCTGCTACATGGTGAAAGCTTATTGATGCTCGAAGATGGCCACTGTTTACGTAATCAAGCACTGGGCTTTTGTTTTGCCGCAGGCGCGCGTGATGACGGTCGTTTTAAAGCAACTAGCCTTGAGACACTGCGTAACATGGTAGCGGCAGGTAGTGGGATCACCTTGTTGCCACAGCTTGCAAGCCCGAAAGAGCATTGCCGTGATGGTGTATGTTATATCGCAGCAGAGCACCCACAGCCAACACGCTTAATAACGCTGGCTTACCGTCCGGGTTCACCGCTGAAAGCGCGTTATGAAAAATTGGCGGAAGTCATTAAAGAAAGAATGCCTGAGGTCTTTGCTAAACACACTCAAGCATAACGCCATATGTGAAGAGATAAAAAAAGAGCGCTCAATGAGCGCTCTTTTTATTTTTGTTTTTAAAGATACTTAAAATAGCTCTTCTGCTGTTTCTGTATCAAATTGACGTTCAGATGTCGCTTGCTGTACAGAGCGTGTTGGCTCAGTCCCTTTGATGAAGTACTCATACATAGAGCTTGCATCATCACGGTTTGATAGCTGACCCGTTGCACGGTCGATGCGCACTTTTACGATATCATCAGGAATTTGCTTCTCTTGCTCAGGGGTATTTTTCAGCGCCTGACGCATGAAGCTAATCCAAGCTGGTTGTGCCGCATTACCACCGAACTCACCACCTGTTGTTTGGTTTTGACCCAAATTGCTGTTCCAGCTAGTGCGACCTAACTCACGACGGTGATCATCAAAACCAACCCAAGTTGTCGCCACAATATTTGGACCAAAACCTGTGTACCATGCATCTTTCGCATTGTTGGTTGTACCTGTTTTACCACCAATATCATGACGTTTTAGCACTTTTGCGCGCCAGCCTGTACCGTAACTCTTACCAGGCTCACCCCAGATGTTACTGTTTAGCATTTCACGGACAAGGAATGCATTTTGTTCACTGATCACCTCTGGTGCGTAGCGAACTGGCGGGATCGTGATCACTTTTTCAAGATCAGCCAGCGTAGGCTTTTCTGTTTCAGCTGGCTTAGTGCTGTCAGCGGGTTGATCTAATTTATGATCTTCAACAGCTGTTGCCATAGCCACTTGCATCTTCGCTTGTGGGTTTTTCGCTTGGCACGCGTCGTTACATACAATTGCTGGATCTGCGTAGTAAATTAACTGGTCATCATTGTTATCAACCTTGTTAATTAAGAACGGTTCAACGGCATAACCACCGTTAGCAAATACCGAGTAACCTTGTACTAGCTCAAGTGGAGTTAAACTACCAGCACCTAATGCGATAGGCTCTGCACGAGGCAGGTCTGAGCGTTTAAAGCCAAAGCGAGTGAGGTAATCAATGGTGAAATCTAGACCTGCAATACGTAGCGCACGAATCGCCATCACGTTAATTGAACGGGCTAGACCAATACGAGCACGAGTAGGGCCGCCGTATTTACCATCCGCATTCTTAGGACGCCATGCTTTACCTTGCCACTTGTCCCACTTAGTAATTGGCGCATCATTAATCAGTGTTGCAAGTGTTAAGCCTTTCTCAATCGCTGCTGAGTAAATAAATGGTTTAATACCAGAACCTACCTGACGGATAGATTGGGTGGCGCGGTTGAACTTACTTTGTGCGTAGTTAAAACCACCAACCATTGCCAGTACGGCACCGTTATTTGGCGACATTGCAACAAAAGCTGTGTTGACCGCTGGTGTTTGGCTTAGTAGCCATTCACTGGTTGATACCGATGCGTTATCAACTTTATCACTCACTACACTTTGCTTATGCTGAACCCAGATTTGTTGACCTGCAGTTAGAATATCGCTGGCTTTTTTAGGCGCTACGCCTTGGCGAGTGTCAGAGATGAACTTGCGTGCCCAACTCATGCCATTCCAGTTGATAACCGCAATATCACCATTTTTCGTCACAATATTTGCTGTTTTCTCACCAACTTTTGTTACGATAGCTGGAATTAGCTGACCATAAACTGGCTGGTTTTTCAGTTTATCAACAATTTGATTAGCATTAAGTGGCGTTTGACCCGGCTTCCAAATAACCGCAACAGGACCACGGTAACCATGGCGTTGGTCGTAGGCTAATAGATTGTTCACTGCTGCTTGTTGTGCGTCGAGTTGAAGCTTACTGTTGATCGTGGTGTAAACTTTCATGCCTCTTTCGTAAGCAGCTTCACCGTAGCGGTTTACCATCCATGCACGAGCACGTTCAGCGACATACGGTGCGTATAACTGAATTTCTGCGCCGTGGTAGTGGGAAACAATTGGCTCAGCGCGTGCTGCATCCATTTGTGCTTTGGTGATGTAGCCTTCTTCAAACATTCGCATCAGTACTACATTGCGACGTGTGGTTGCACGGTCAATGGAGTAAATTGGGTTCATAGTTGAAGGTGCTTTTGGTAGGCCTGCAATCACTGCAATTTCAGACAGTGTTAGCTGATCAACGTTTTTACCAAAGTAAACTTGTGCTGCCGCACCAACACCGTAAGCGCGATAACCGAGATAAATTTTATTCAAGTACAGATCAAGAATTTCATCCTTGGTTAGCAGCTTTTCAATGTGGATTGCAATAAAGGCTTCTTTTACTTTACGCATTAACTTCTTTTCATTGGATAAGAAGAAGTTACGTGCTAACTGCTGGGTGATGGTACTCGCACCTTGGCGTGCAGAGCCGGACGTTAGAACAACAAATGCAGCACGGGCAATACCGATAGGATCCACCCCTGGATGTTCATAAAAACGACTGTCTTCAGTTGCAATAAATGCTTCTCGCATTAGAAGAGGAATTTCATCTAATGTCAGAGGGATACGTCGTTTTTCACCAAACTGTGAGATCAGTTTACCGTCTGCGCTATACACCTGCATCGGTGTTTGCAGTTCAACATTTTTTAATTTTGCTACATCTGGAAGGTCTGGCTTTACATAGAGATAAAAGCCAAAAATAGTACCAACTCCAAGAATTATGCAAATTAATGCAAGTATTAGTAATCGCTTTATGAACTTCACTTGAGATTTCCCGTTACGCCATCGTGCTAATTGTCATTATCCATTATCTTTCAATTACTAGTATAAAGATAACAAAAAGAAAATTAATGCCGTTGATGGTGTTTATTCGAAATAGTTTGTTTTTTCGCCACATGGGAGCATAACACGGATGTTTCGGAACCCATTAAGTGTTGGGGTAGATATTGGCAGTCATAGCATAAAAGCTGTGGCGCTACAGCAGAAAAAAGATCAGTTTGAGTTGACTGCATATGCTGAGGTTGAATTAACCAAATCGGTAATTAACGAACAGCATAGTGTAAATGCGACAGCCTTGTTGTCAGCTATACGTCAATTAAAGAAACAACTGCCATGGCAAGCCAAGATCGTTACTTTAGCCTTACCAGATAGTGCTGTGATCAGCAAAGTCGTTCAGCTTGATACCAGTCTCAATGAAGATGAGGCTGAGTTCGCTATTGTCCAAGCGTTAGGAGCGGCTTCCCCATTCCCAGTTGAAGAGCTGTGGTTTGATTATTACCCAATGGTGAGTGAGCGTTTCTCAGAAGCGGCAACCACTGCACCATATCAGGTTTTTGCCTCACGCAAAGAAACCATTGATAGCCGTGTTACCGCGCTGAAGAAAGTTGGCTTTAAACCGTCTGTGGTTGAGTTGCAGACGAATGCGTTGTTATGGCTAACAGAATATTTAGCGGAAGTAGGTAGTCAATATACCCAGTGGGGTGTGGTTGATATCGGTAAACGCCATACTGAATTTTGCATGAAGCCAGAAGGTAGCAATGCTTATCATCGTGAAATTCGCTTTGGTACTGGTCAGTTTGAAGACAACCCATTCCAAGAAGAGGTAAATGAAGAAAATAAGGTGGAACGTTTTACGGAGCAATTTGCAGAGCAATTAAAACGCCAGATCCAACTTTATAATTCAACTCATCCTCGCTGCAGCATTAAAGGCTTGTGGCTAGCCGGTGGTTGTCAGTCTTTGATTTCAGAAACGTTATTAAAACAGTTGGTTGGTCTAGAAGTGGTGTGGGTAAAACCGTTTGAACACTTTATGCAACCAAAGAAACTGACCTTACCTGCAGATATGTCTAGTCAATATGCAGTGGCAACCGGTTTAGCATTGCGGGGGATGGCATGATAGATAAATTAAACCTCCTTCCTTGGCGAGAAGAACGTCGTAAAAAACATAAACAACGTTTTATGGGGCTGATTGCATCGGCTGTTTTTTTAGCCTTCCTTGGTAATTATGGTGTAGCTAAATATCTCGATTTACAGCAGCAACAACAGCAAGCGCGTAATGCACAATTTCAAAAAGAAATTGATCTGTTAGAAAAACGTTTGGCCTTTTTACCGAAGCTAGAAGAACAACGTAAAGCGATCCAACTGCGCTTGAATGTTATTGCTGATATTCAGCAATCGCGAAACCGTGTCACACAACTATTAAATCAACTACCGAATGTGGTACCGGGCGGTGTTTACCTCGAAACATTGAACCTCAATGTCGAACGTGTAGGGATTAAAGGTGTGGGTGATTCTAATGGTCACTTAGCGGCATTGCTGGGTGCAGCTGAGCAGTCGAAATGGTTTATCAATGTTGATATGCATTCATTAGTGACAACTAAAGGTAGTCAGTCTGAACAGTTGTCTCAATTTAATGCATCGTTTGATTTAACAGATCCTTCTCTTGCGCAACCGAAAGACAAGAAAGTCGCTAGAGCTAATGGAAGCAAGGGGAAGTAAATGGCTGATTGGCAAGAATTAGAATTAGATGAAATCACTGAATGGCCCTTACTACCGCAGTGTTTGGTTGCACTGATTTTAGCTGCTGCATTAAGTGCTTTTGGTTATTGGTATTGGGTTAGTCCAATGAATGATCAGCTTGAGCAAATGAAGCAAAAAGAGCAGACATTGAAAACTCAATTGGTTAGCAGAGCATCACAGGTAGCGGCACTTCCACGTGTTAAAGAACAAGTGGCAGAGCTCAATCGCCGTTACCATGAAATGATCGAACAGCTGCCAGAAGAGCAAGAGCTCGCTAGCTTACTATCAGGTATTAACGATATTGGTGTGAATAACGGCTTGGTGTTCCAGTCGATTAAATGGGCGCCACGTGTTGAGCATGAATTGTATTACGAGTTGCCGATTAATATGCAGTTAACCGGAAGCTATGAACAAATCGGTAAGTTTGCAGAAGCGATTGCAAGATTGCCTCGTATCGTTAATTTGAACAACGCTGAGTTAGGGCGAGTTAAGCCGTTAGGTGAGCCCGATGAGACGCTCTCGCTAAAGGTATCAGCAACGACTTATCGCTTTAAAACGCCAACTCACAATGTCGGCGATGATGCTAACGGTAATGAGGGCTAACCAATGAAAAAACTATTGTGGTTATTACCTATCGTTATTGGTTTAGTGGGGTGTAAAGCCAATAATGATTCAGTTGAGCAATTCATTGCTACCACACACAGTGAAGCGAAGGCTCGGGTGAAACCGTTACCTGATTCATTTGTGTTTAAAGCCGAAACGTTTGTGATGACGAGTAAACGAGTGCCGTTTGTTAAGCCCATTCCTGAGCAGTTACTTGCCAAAGAAGAAACAGGTGCTTGTTGGCAGCCGCAGCTTGATCGTCCATTAGGTAAGCTAGAAGAATTCGCCTTAGAAAAATTATCGATGAAAGGTGCTATCGGCAATAACAAGCAACTTTGGGGGCTGGTTTTTACGCCTGAAGGAGAATTAATGAAGATTAAGCCTGGACAATATATTGGTCTTAATCGTGGCAAGGTTGTTACCGTTAGTGATAAAGAAATTGAAATCGAAGAAACGCTACCAGATGGCAAAGGTTGTTGGCTTAAACGACCGACGAAACTGGCGCTAGTTCAGCAGTAATCAAGGATAAGTTATGAAAGGGAATGTGTGGATGTTAAGCCGCCAGTATCTAGCAACACTTTGGTTGTTGTGCGTTGGATTATTGGCGTTTCCTAGTGTGGCTGCTGTGCCTGCGGCAGGGATGATAGATAACCAAATTCAAGCAATTGATTTTCGTCGTGATGGTAAAGGGCGTGGTGTCCTAACTGTGCGTCTGGAAAAGCCACAATCGTTAGTGGATTTGCGTCGTAATGGCAATAAGTTACAGTTAGATATCTTTGATACTGTGCTGAAAGATGACATGGTTTATACCCTTGATGTTGTCGATTTCGCTACCGTTGTTGAAAGTATTGAAACCATGCGTGTATCAAAAGGCGCACGCCTTATGTTCAATATGAAGGGGAGCTACGATTATGATTACAACTTACGCGGTAAGCGTTTAGAAGTGATCATTGAAAAGCGTGCGGTGAAGAAAGCAGTATCAGGGACGGGATCGAATGCCAAAATCAATTACAAAGGCAAGCCGATTTCCATTAACTTCCAAGATATCCCAGTACGTAATGTGCTACAGCTAATTGCTGACTACAACGACTTTAACTTGGTTGTCTCTGATTCTGTTAGCGGTAACGTGACGTTGCGTTTAGATGATGTGCCATGGCCACAAGTGCTAGATATTATTCTACAGTCAAAAGATTTAGATAAACGTGTACGAGGCTCAGTGTTACTGGTTGCACCTAAATCTGAGCTAACAGCCAGTGAGCATCAGGTAATGGAAGCAAAGCGTAAGCAGCAAGAGCTTTCAAATTTGCGCTCAGAGCTTATCCAAGTTAACTATGCAAAAGCGACTGATATTGCAGAGTTATTAGGCGGTAAAGCCAGTGGCGTAGGTATGTTGTCTGAGCGTGGTTCTCTGCATGTTGATGAGCGTACTAACTCACTTATTATTAAAGATATTTCAGATAACATATCGAGTATCAAAAACATTGTAGAGTCATTAGATATCCCGGTTAAACAGGTGCAAATTGAAGCGCGTATTGTGACAATCAATGAAGGTGATATTGATGAGTTAGGTGTGCGTTGGGGGGTATCGAAAGTCAATGGTGATACTACTATTGGTGGCTCAATTGAAGGTAACTTGGCAAGCTCTGGTCTGTTAGGTGAAGATGCAACTGTTGATGATTTCCTTAACGTTAATTTAGGAGCAAGTGCAGGCGCGGCATCGATCGCTTTCCAAGTGGCTAAGTTGGGTAATATCTTATTGGATTTAGAATTATCAGCACTGCAAACCGAAAATAAAGCCGAGATCATCTCAAGCCCACGTTTGATGACAACGAATAAGAAAACCGCTTATATCGAGCAGGGTACAGAAATCCCTTACTTAGAAGCCTCATCAAGCGGTGCAACGTCAGTCTCATTTAAAAAGGCCGTGTTAAGTTTGATGGTGACACCTCAAATCACGCCTGATGATAAGCTAGTGTTAGATCTTGAAGTCACGCAAGACAACAAGGGTGAAGATGTCCCAACCGGTGAAGGTACGGCGGTGTCGATTGATACTCAACGTATTGGTACTCAGGTGCTAGTCAATAATGGCGAAACTGTTGTGCTGGGTGGTATTTATCAACACAGTATGACCAATGTAACGCGTAAAGTGCCAGTATTGGGTGATATCCCTGTGCTTGGTGCGCTGTTCCGCCATAAGATGGAGCAAATGGGTAAACGTGAACTACTGATCTTTGTGACACCAAAAATTGTTCTTCAGTAGTCTTTCGTACTGAGAAACAAACAATAAAAATTTGGCTACACTGTTAAAGCGACGGATGGAAAATTATGAAAATAGTTCCATCCGTTGTTTTTATGGGGCGATATATTGTTGTTTTGCCATAGTCTTGCTCAGTGATAAGAAGATCAACAAAGTGATTACGATTGACCTTAGACCATTGCTGAGCCATTATGGCGGCCTCTTTGGGTAGGACAGGCATAATAAAATACCTATTGGGGGTGACTATCACTTGCAATGTGGCAGTTAGACCTGAGATAATTTTCTGTCTTATCACGAATTATATGTGAGGAACTTGGCGCCTCGGGCTTATCAATACATAGAGCCTGCGGGTGGTGTCGTTTTATTAACCGCGCGTAAAATTGCTAAAAATGGCTGAAAAACGAAATATTTTCTTAGTCGGCCCAATGGGTGCCGGCAAAAGCACTATTGGTAGACACCTTGCACAGCAGCTGCATATGGAATTCTTTGACTCAGATACCGTGATCGAAGAGCGTACAGGTGCTGATATTAGTTGGGTTTTTGATGTTGAAGGTGAAGACGGTTTCCGTGTTCGCGAAGAAGCAGTAATTGATGATCTAACTCAAGAGCAAGGTATTGTTCTGGCAACGGGTGGTGGTTCTGTTAAGAGTAAAGAGAACCGTAATCGCCTTTCTGCTCGTGGTATCGTAGTTTACCTAGAGACGACTATCGAGAAGCAACTTGCTCGAACTCAACGCGATAAAAAGCGTCCTCTACTTCAAACAGATACGCCGCGCGAAGTGCTGGAAGCACTTGCAGAAGAGCGCAATCCATTGTATGAAGAAGTAGCAGACTACGTTGTTCGCACTGATGATCAAAGTGCGAAAGTAGTAGCTAACCAAATCATCAAAATGCTGGAAGAGCGTTAATCAACTAAAGAGAGAAGCTGACCATGGAACGGATCAATGTCAATTTAGGTGACAGAAGCTACCCTATTTCAATCGGCGCCGAGTTGTTTTGCAACTCGGCGTTGTTTGCATCTGCAATTCCTGCTGGAAAGCGGGTCGTAGTGGTCAGTAACGAAACCGTTGCTCCGCTGTATGCACAGCAGGTAATGGATACCATCAGTTCATTAGAGTGCCAAGTGGCGCTACTTTCTCTCCCTGATGGTGAACAATACAAAACGTTAGATACCTTTAATCAAATCATGACATTTTTACTTGATGGTAATTATGGCCGTGATGTGGTGATCGTCGCATTAGGCGGTGGTGTTATTGGTGATGTTGTCGGCTTTGCTGCGGCAAGTTACCAACGTGGCGTAGATTTTATTCAAGTACCTACTACGTTACTTTCTCAAGTGGACTCATCTGTCGGTGGTAAAACTGCAGTGAATCACCCATTGGGTAAGAACATGATAGGCGCTTTCTATCAGCCAAAAGCGGTGGTTATTGATAACCATTGTTTACGTACGTTGCCTGAACGTGAGTTTGCAGCGGGCATGGCTGAAGTGATCAAGTACGGCATTATTGCAGATCACGACTTTTTCGTTTGGCTTGAAGAAAACATTGAACGCCTACAAGCGTTAGATAACGATGCCTTGTGTTATGCCATTGCGCGTTGTTGCCAAATTAAGGCCGATGTTGTTGCAGCAGACGAAAAAGAATCAGGTGTACGAGCTTTACTTAATCTAGGTCATACATTTGGTCATGCGATTGAAGCTGAGATGGGCTACGGCAACTGGCTGCACGGTGAAGCGGTGTCGGCAGGTACAGTTCTCGCAGCAAGAACGGCAGCAAAACAAGGCTTGATCAGTAATGACGATGTAGCACGTATTATTCGTCTGCATGAGCGAGCAAAGCTTCCTGTCGTTGCACCTGAAGCAATGGGCTTTGATGAATTTATTAAGCATATGATGCGTGATAAAAAAGTATTATCAGGCCAGCTACGATTAGTTCTACCGACATCTATTGGCAGTGCTGAAGTCGTGTCTAATGTGACGCATGAGGTATTGCAGGATGTGATTAATCGCTAAGTTGTGATTAATCATGCGTAGTTCGTTAGCAGCAAAAAACATGGATCTGGATAGCCAGATCCAGTTGCTTTCACGGGTACAGTTCATTACCCGATTTAGTTCACACCTTATTTTACTCTCCGGTACACAAGGCTCAGGCAAAACCTGGCTAGCACATCGTTATTTAGAGCAATACGCTCAAGATGCAGAGCAAGCATTACTAAGCTGTAGTGAAGGGCAAACACTGATCCAACAGCGTTCAAATTTGCTTAAGCAATTTAATGCTAATCCGATGTTTAACGAGCAAGACTCGTTATTACAAAGTGCAAAGCACTTACTTCCTGAACAAACAAACCTTGTTATCATCGTTGATGATGCACAATTTCTTGCACCTGAATTATTGGTAGAACTTTGGGCATTAGTCAGAAGTACGGAAGAGCGATTTGGCTGGCAAATTAATATCTTATTGTTTGCAGAGCCAGATACGATCACCAAACCTCTGCATGATATCGCCCAAGTTTCAGGGATGGCTTTACTTGAACTTGAAATCAGTGAGCTAAGTGCTGAGGAAGTCAGTCAGTTTAGTGAGATGTTACTAGGTGATGAGCAATTAGGCGCTTTCGATCGCCGTGAGCTAAAAGAGCGTCTGTCGTTATCGCAGCCGCGCCCTGGTGCTTTGCAGCAATTGCCATCGTCGGATAATAGTATGGCTTCACCGCATTCATCACCACGCTTATCACCAATGAAGTTACTGGTTGGGCTGGTGGTACTCTTGTTCGTAACCGTCGTCGGTTGGTTTGGCATTGATTACTATCAATCACAAGCTACAACGATCTCATTGCTGACGCCTACACCAACACCATTGACACCACAGGTAACGGAAAGCACTTCTCAAAGTGACGATACTGATCCGGTGATTGATAATAAACCTTTGCCGATGCCTATTCATGGTGAAGGGCTAACGGTGGGTCGCCAAGAGTCTGAAGCGCAGCGAATGGTAGTACCATCAAAGTTAGTTGATGCCATGATAGATGAGCAAAGTGTGGGTGGCACAGGTGAAAGTGCGGCAAAAGAGTTTTCTGCTGAGCCTGAGTTAGAAGTAAAAGCAGAGCTAACGCCAACACCTGTTGAATCTAATAATGTTACGACATCTGAAAAAACTGATGATTCTGTTACGACAGAGACTGAAAAAAATAAGCCAGCTGAAGCAAGCCCACAGCTTGATAAAGCCGTTGTAAAAAAAGTGGTGAAAACAGAGTCTACTGCTGCAGCTCCTGCAACGACCAAGGTGACTAAGCCTAATGTAGAGCCTGTGACATCTCCCCAAATCGAGCTGGCAAATACTACAACATTGCTTGCGAAGAATTCACGTCATTATGCGATTCAATTGTCTGCATCGATGAGTTGGAATGAAACTAAAGCCTTTGTGAAAAAGAATAAGGTGCAATCTTCCGCGGCTATCTACAAAACACGTCGTGATGGCAAAATATGGTTTATTGTGATTTCTGGCGATTATAAAACGGTAAAGCAGGCACGTGCCGCAATCCGAGCATTACCGAATGATTTAAAAGCTCTACGTCCATGGCCAAAACCGTATAAAAAAATCCAGCAAGAAATAGAACGTTTAAAATAAGTCCATGAGGGCAGTTATTTACGTGAATTGGTATCAGTCGAGGGTAGAAATGAGGTACAATCCGCGACCTTTCGTGACAATATTGCTAGTGGTGGTGGGTTAGCTTAATGAAAAAGCATCGTGCATTCCTAAAATGGGCTGGAGGTAAATACTCTCTCGTTGAGGATATTAAACGACATCTACCGCCTGCGCGTAAATTGGTTGAGCCTTTTGTTGGGGCAGGTTCTGTATTTCTAAATACAGATTATGACCATTACTTACTGGCAGATATCAATCCTGATTTGATCAATCTTTACAACATCCTCAAAAATGAGCCAGAGCGTTATATTGAAGATGCGCGTAAATTATTCACGCCTGAATATAATAACAAAGAAGCGTATTTAAAAATTCGTGAAGAATTTAATGCTAGTGATGATCCGTACCTGCGCTCGTTATATTTCTTGTACATGAACCGTCATGGTTTTAATGGCTTATGTCGTTATAACAAGAAAGGCGGCTTTAATGTGCCGTTTGGCTCGTATAAGAAGCCGTATTTCCCAGAAGAGGAAATGCGTTATTTTTCTGAAAAAGCTAAGCGTGCCACGTTTGTGTGTGAAGGCTATACCACAACATTTTCACGTGCTCGTAAAGGCTGCGTAGTGTATTGCGATCCACCTTATGCACCGTTGTCTAGCACTGCAAACTTTACCTCATATGCCGGTAATGGTTTTAGTTTAGACGATCAAGCAACCTTGGCGGATGTCGCAGAAAAAGCAGCACAAGAGCGTGATATCACGGTGCTCATTTCTAATCACGATACTGCATTAACCCGTCGTTTATACACAGGTGCAGATCTGTCTGTGGTGAAAGTGAAACGTACTATTAGCCGCAATGGCAGTGGACGAAATAAAGTCGATGAATTATTGGCTCTGTTTACGCCTTCACTTGCGACAGCGAAATTTTCTTCAGAAGAAGAGTGATCATTGGCTTGCCGTTGCCCACTGAGCGACGGCGATGATTGCGCCTACCATCATCACAATCATTACGATCCCAGTAATAATAAATGGCCATGCAGTTGGCTGCTTGAAGTCTTGATAACGGTTCTTGTCAGATTGAACGCCAAACAAAGCGGCAAGAACACTGCGTATCACAGAGAATAGCGTCTGCTTTTCTTGCTCCTGTTTTTTCATCCATATTTCTCTTCAATCGCCATAACTTAAGTATAGTGAGCTGTCTCATCATTTTGACCAACTGAAGTAATAAATAAATCCATTGGGACAAGGTTTCATGGTTCGGGTAGAATTGTTGCAATTTATTGGGCTTGGTTAACCAAGTATCCGGTTTTTTGTATCGAATAGAGGCAAGAACATGAAGGATTTTTTGATTGCTCCATCTATCTTATCGGCTGACTTTGCACGTTTAGGTGAAGACGTTGAAAAGGTACTCGCAGCAGGCGCTGATGTGATCCACTTTGATGTGATGGATAATCACTATGTACCTAACCTTACCTTTGGTGCGCCGATCTGTAAGGCATTGCGTGATTACGGCATTACTGCACCGATTGATGTGCACTTAATGGTGAAGCCTGTCGATAGCATTATTCCGGATTTTGCGAAAGCGGGCGCTTCAATGATCACCTTCCATGTTGAAGCTTCTGAGCACATTGATCGTACTTTACAGTTAATTAAAGAACACGGCTGTAAAGCAGGCGTAGTCTTTAACCCAGCAACGCCACTACATTACTTGGATTACATCATGGATAAAGTCGATATGATTTTATTGATGTCAGTAAACCCAGGCTTTGGTGGTCAATCTTTCATTCCATCGACATTAGATAAACTACGTGAAGTGCGTAAGCGTATTGATGCATCAGGTCGTGATATTCGCCTTGAAATTGATGGCGGTGTGAAAGTCGATAATATTCGTGAAATTGCAGAAGCGGGTGCCGACATGTTTGTCGCAGGCTCTGCGATTTTCAATGAACCGGATTACAAAGTCGCGATTGATAAAATGCGCGCAGAATTAGCTGAGGCTAAGTGTTAATGGCTTTTGATAACATCAAGTTTATTGCATTTGATTTAGATGGCACCTTGTTAGATAGCGTGCCAGATTTAGCAGATGCGGCAGATAAAACCATGCGTCACCTTGGTCGTGAAGGGGTGACGGTTGAGCAAGTTACCACTTGGATTGGTAATGGCGCAGATATCTTAATTGGTCGCTCGCTTAGCCGTAGTGTAGATATTGATCCTGATTTGGATCCTGAATTACATAAACAAGCTCGACAGTTATTTGATCACTACTACGAGTTAGGTGGTCATGTGAAAAGCGCGTTGTATGCGGATGTAAAAACTACATTGGCAGCGTTTTATCAAGCGGGAATGCCAATGGCGATTGTGACCAATAAGCCATCGCAATTTGTTCCTCATCTACTTGAAGAGCATGGCATCAGCGAGTATTTTGTCGATGTGATTGGTGGTGATACCTTCCCACTGAAAAAGCCTGATCCCTATGCGCTGCATTGGTTAATGGAAAAACATAACATTGCTGCAAATGAAATGCTGATGGTCGGTGATTCACGAAATGATATCTTGGCTGCAAAAGCGGCAACATGTCATTCCCTTGGGCTGACTTATGGCTATAACTATGGTCAACCTATCGCAGATAGCGAGCCGGATGTGGTTTGTGATCACTTCAAGCAATTAGCGGATGTGGTTAAACTAGGCGACTAGTACATTCCAGTGTACACTGGCAACAAGATAAAAAGCGGGAGCCGGACTCTCGCTTTTCTATGAATAAAGAAATTAACAGGATTGTCTGATCATGAGTAAACCCATTGTATTAAGTGGCGTACAGCCTTCTGGTGAATTAAGTATTGGTAACTACCTAGGTGCGCTGCGTCAGTGGGAACAGATGCAGGACGATTACGATTGCCAATACTGTGTGGTTGATTTGCACGCAGTGACGGTTCGCCAAGATCCAAAAGCGCTGCATGAAGCAACACTTGATGCTTTAGCGATTTGTTTAGCTGTTGGCGTTGATCCGCAAAAGAGCACCTTGTTCGTACAATCTCATGTACCAGAGCATGCCCAATTAGGCTGGCTACTTAACTGTTACACTCAAATGGGTGAGCTAAGCCGTATGACGCAGTTTAAAGATAAATCTGCACGTCATGCTAACGATGTTAACGTTGGTCTATTTGACTACCCAGTACTGATGGCTGCTGACATTCTATTGTACGGCGCACACCAAGTACCTGTAGGTAGCGATCAGAAGCAACACTTAGAGCTTGCGCGTGATATCGCAACACGCTTTAACAACATTTATGGCACTGAAGAGAGCCCAATCTTCCAAGTACCAGAGCCTTACATCCCAACCGTGGGTGCGCGTGTCATGAGTCTTCAAGATGCGACGAAGAAAATGTCGAAATCTGATGATAACCGTAAGAACGTGATCACTCTGCTTGAAGAGCCTAAATCGATCATTAAGAAGATCAACAAGGCACAAACAGATGCAGAAACACCGCCTCGTATCGCATTTGATATCGAAAACAAAGCGGGTATTTCTAACCTAATGGGTCTGTACTCTGCAGCAACGGGTAAAACCTTCGCTGAAATCGAAGCGCAATATGCTGGCGTTGAAATGTACGGTCCATTTAAGAAAGACGTGGGTGAAGCACTGGTTGCTATGCTTGAGCCAGTACAAGCTGAATACCACCGCATTCGTAGCGATCGTGCATACCTTGATAGCGTAATGAAGCAAGGTGCGGAAAAAGCTTCTGCACGTGCGGCAGAAGTATTGAAAAAAGCGTACCAAGCGGTAGGTTTTGTTGCTCGCCCTTACTAACAAGTAACGATAGATAGATTAAGCAGGGCATTGGCTCTGCTTTTTTTATGGTTTGCGTTTCTAGTGATGTATTGCACAATAGAGCGCAGAATATCAAAGGTCTCTGTTATAGCATGCTGTTAATTATCGATAACTATGATTCATTTACCTATAACCTCTACCAATACTTTTGCGAGTTAGGTGCCGAGGTTAAAGTGGTACGTAACGATGAGATTGATCTCGCGGGCATAGAGGCATTAGCACCGACCCATTTAGTGATTTCACCGGGGCCATGTACTCCAAATGAAGCGGGTATTTCACTTCAAGCGATAGAATACTTTGCCGGAAAGCTACCTATTTTAGGAGTATGTTTAGGTCATCAATCACTTGCTCAAGCATTTGGTGGTGACGTGGTACGGGCAAGACAAGTGATGCATGGTAAAACATCACCGATCAAACATAATGATACTAGTGTGTTTGCAGGGCTTAATAACCCATTAACAGTGACTCGCTACCACTCATTGGTGGTGAAGAGAGAAACCTTACCTGATTGCTTTAATATCACTGCGTGGACAGAGCGTGAGGGTGAGTTTGATGAAATCATGGGGATTGCCCATAAAACATTACCTTTAGAAGGGGTGCAATTTCATCCTGAAAGCATTCTGACCGAGCAAGGTCATGCCTTATTGGCGAACTTTCTTCAACGCTAGTCACAGTAGATAATCGCGATTTTAGTTAAAATATCTGTCTTAAAATCGCGATATCATCCACATCTCTACAATTTTTAGACACGTCCCCCTCTCTAATTGAAATTGCAAAGCTATTCACTAGCATATTTCTCTATCCTTTTTGTTTCCTGATAGGAAATACACCTTTTTGTCTCTGTGAGTTAATAAATTTGCCGAGATAGCGCATAACTATGTCAGTTTTATTAAAAATAGTTGTGTTGCCAGATAGCAAAAAAATATTCTGCTATTGGCAAAGGTTAATAAAATGTAAATACTATGATTATAGCGTTATACACAGAAGGATAATGTGATGACTACAGAGCAGAGAGTAGAACGTAATTTATTTGATGAGGTGATGGTGCCTTGTTATTCACCAATGGCGGAGATCCCTGTACGTGGCAGAGGAGCACGAGTATGGGATCAACATGATCGCGAGTATGTCGATTTTGCTGGTGGAATTGCGGTGAGCTGCTTGGGTCATTGCCATCCAATCATGGTTAACGCATTAAAAGAGCAAGCCGACAAGTTATGGCATTTAAGTAATGTATTAACCAACGAACCAGCACTGCGTTTAGCAAAAAAATTAACGGACTTATGTTTTGCGGAGAAAGTTTTCTTTGCTAACTCAGGTGCTGAAGCGAATGAAGCGGCACTTAAGCTCGCGCGTCGTTATGCAGTTGATAAATTTGGTACTGAAAAAGATCAAATCATCGCTTTTCATCAAGGTTTCCATGGGCGTACTTTCTTCACCGTTACGGTTGGTGGGCAAGAAGCCTATTCCGATGGTTTCGGTCCTAAACCTCAAGCGGTAACGCATATTCCTTACAACGACCTATCAGCTTTAGCTGAGATAATGTCGGAGAAAACCTGTGCGGTGATGATGGAGCCACTGCAAGGTGAAGGAGGCTTAGTCAGCCCAAGCGTTGAATTTGTTCAAGGTGTGCGTGAGCTGTGTGATAAACATCAAGCATTGCTGATTTTTGATGAAGTCCAAACAGGTAATGGTCGTACGGGTGATTTTTATGCTTACCAAGGTTTGGGAGTAACGCCTGATATCTTAACCACGGCTAAATCGCTTGGTGGGGGCTTTCCTATCGGTGCAATGCTGACAACGACCGAGCTTGCTGCACATTTGAAAGTGGGTACTCATGGCTCGACATATGGTGGTAATCCACTGGCATGTGCAGTTGCAGAAGCAGTGATTGACGAAGTGAGTAAGCCTGAAGTGCTAGCTGGGGTTAAACAACGCGAGCAGTGGTTCCGTGAAGGGCTAACTGCGATCAATGCCAAGTATCCAATTTTTGCCGAGATCCGTGGTAAGGGATTATTACTTGGCGCGTCTCTAACCGATGAGTGGCAAGGTCGCGCCCGTGACATTCTTGTCCAAGCCGGAAAAGAAGGCTTAATGATGTTAGTGGCAGGCACAAATGTGGTGCGCTTCACCCCATCATTGGTGATTGAAAAAGCGGATATTGATGAAGGTATGGCGCGTTTGGAGCGTGCTATTGCAACGCTTTATAACGCAGAGTAAATCTGCCGTTTCTCTGCACTGGCAGCCTAGGATTGGCTGTCAGTTCTCTTATGGGATCTTATTGAAATCAATTTAGTTAGTGGCAATGCTACTGTCTGCATCAGGAGGGAAGTCGATGCTGGTTATTCGTCCGATCATGGCTAGTGATTATTCTGCGCTTATGCAGTGCGCTGAAGAATCTGGTCATGGTTTTACCTCACTCCCTGTTAACGAAGAAATGCTCCGTAATCGGATTTCACATTCTGAAGCAAGCTTTGCCAAAGAGGTTGTTAGCCCTGCTGATGAAGGCTATCTCATGGTGGCAGAAGATACCGAAACGGGTGAGATTGCAGGTACAACAGCCATAGAGGCTGCGATTGGTTTAGATGCGCCTTTCTATAATTATCATTTAAGCACTGTGGTCCACGCTTCACGTCGTTTAGGGGTGCATAACACGGTGCAAATTCTAACGCTGGGTAATCACTACACGGGTGATACTGAGCTTTGTACTCTTTTCTTACGTCCACCTTGGCGTGAAGGGCTAAATGGTCGCTTGTTGTCAAAAGCTCGCTTTCTAATGATGGCTGAGCATCGTCACCGTTTCTCGGATGTAGTCTTTGCAGAAATGCGCGGCGTATCAGATGAAGAGGGTAATTCACCATTTTGGCATTGGCTGAAAGAGAACTTCTTCTCGATTGATTTCATTCACGCCGATTACTTAACGGGCATTGGGGCTAAAGGCTTTATTGCTGATCTGATGCCTAAGCTACCTATCTATGTCAATTTACTCAGTAAAGAAGCGCAAGCGGTGATAGGACAAGTGCATGACAACACCCGCCCTGCGTTACGTTTATTGGAAAATGAAGGTTTTTCATGCCGAGGCTATGTCGATATTTTTGATGCAGGTCCGACAGTGGAATGTGATGTCCGTAATGTTGAGACAGTGCGTCATTCCAAGCGTTATCAAGTCGAAGTAGGCGAGCATGAGAGTGAGCAACAATGCTTAGTGGCTAATACATCATTTAGTGATTTTAGAGCTGTGGCAGCACCGCTAGATATTGATGATAAAGCGCAGCGTGTGGTGCTAAGTCAGCAAGTGGCAGATGCATTAGCAGTAACAGACGGTGACTTTGTTCGTTTTATCGAGCAATAACAAATGTATTAATCGATGTGTAGGAGACGAGTATGAGCCAATGGATTGCAGGTCAATGGATAGCAGGTGCAGGTGAAGCCATGTCATCACTTAACCCGTTTACGGATGAAGTCATTTGGCAAGGTAAAGCCGCAACGCGTGAGCAAGTTAGCGATGCTGTTGATGCTGCACGTCACGCATTACTCCAATGGCGAAATGCGACCTTGGCCGAGCGCCAAGCCGTTGTTGAACAATTTGCCGAGCTCGTCAAAGCCAATAGTGAAACTATTGCCGTGACCATCGCAGAAGAAACAGGAAAGCCGCTCTGGGAAACCCGCACAGAAGCAGCGGCAATGGTCGGCAAAGTGGCTATCTCATTACGGGCTTATCATGAGCGAACGGGGCAGAGAGAAAAAGATATTTCTGGCACAACTGCAATAGTACGTCACAGACCGCTTGGGGTGATGGCGGTATTTGGTCCTTACAATTTCCCTGGTCATCTACCTAATGGTCATATTGTCCCTGCGCTGCTGGCAGGTAATACGGTGGTGTTTAAACCGTCTGAATTAACGCCAAAGACGGCAGAAGTGGTGATGAAACTGTGGCAACAAGCAGGGCTGCCTGATGGGGTGATTAATCTAGTGCAAGGTGGGCGTGCAACAGGAGAAGCTTTAGCATCTTCACCACAAATAGATGGTTTGTTATTTACAGGTAGTGCTAATACTGGTCATTTATTGCATCGTCAATTTGCAGGTCAGCCAGGCAAAATGCTAGCCCTTGAAATGGGCGGTAATAACCCGATGGTCATTTCCAACGCTTATGGCGATCTTGATGCAACGGTCTACACTATTTTGCAATCAGCCTTTATTAGTGCAGGGCAACGTTGTACTTGTGCTCGACGTCTATACTTACCTCTGGGTAGTAAAGGGGATGCATTGCTGGCAGCGTTAGTTGAAGCAACAAAAGCGATTGTCGTCGATGGGCCATTTGCCGAGCCTGTGCCGTTTATGGGGCCGCAGATCTCCCGTCAAGCCGCCGATAATATTGTGCAAACGCAACAGCAATTAGCGTCGCTCGGTGGGGTAATATTGGTTGAAGCCAAGCGTGGTCAAGGGGCGGTGGTAACTCCTGCGATTATCGATGTCACTAAGATCGAAAAATTACCTGACGAAGAATATTTTGGTCCATTATTACAGGTGATTCGCTATCAAGATCTTGCGCAAGCCGTTACGTTGGCGAATAACACCCGTTATGGTTTATCGGCGGGATTAGTGTCTACCGATGATAATGAATGGCAGTATTTTATCGATCATATTCGAGCAGGTATCGTTAATCGAAATCGTCAGTTAACCGGAGCCAGTGGTGATGCGCCGTTTGGTGGTCCGGGGGCGTCAGGTAATTTACGTCCAAGTGCTTACTATGCGGCGGATTATTGTGCCTATCCAATGGCATCAATGGAAGGTGAATCAACAGTGTTACCTGAGCAATTATCGCCAGGTATTCGTTTGAGATAGCTTCATCATTAATTGTAAGGATTGTCTAGCATGGAACAATTATTTACTGAGTTATGGAAAGATTATACCCAGCGTTTATGTCCTTCTGCGTCGAGTGTTAGGCAGTTACTCACAGAAGATGAGCCACTAGTCAATGATCATATTGCGCTACGTACGTTTGGTTTACCTAAGTGTGGTCTGGCAAGGTTAGCTGCGCCTTTTATTGCGGTGGGGTATAAGCCAAAAGGGCGCTACCATTTTAAAGAGAAAAAGCTCTACGCTGAGCATTTTGAGCATCCTGATCCGAATGCACCAAAAGTTTTCATTAGTGAGTTGCAATTAGGCTTGTGCTCAACAGAGTTGCAAACCGAAGTACGCAAACTGGTTAATCAAGTTGATGATGACTACTTTGCTGATCCTGTTTTTTTGTATCAAGGTAAACCATGGCAACTGAGCAGTGAGGTTTATCATCTTCTCAATGCAGAAAGTGAATATGCAGGTTGGGTGGCAGCTCACGGTTATGGTGCCAATCACTTCACCATTGATATTAACCAGCTAGAACAATTCGTCGAAATTGCCGAAGTGAATCACTTTCTCGAATGCAGTGGTTTTGCCATTAACCAAGCTGGAGGTGCGGTAAAAGGCAATCCTAAAGTGATGTTAGAGCAATCAGCGACTATGGCAGATAAAGTGTCTGTTACCTTTAGTGATGGTGATATGCAGGTACCGGGTGGCTTCTATGAGTTTGCGAAACGCTACTTACAACCGGATGGGGAGATCTATACCGGTTTTGTTGAAGCTTCGGCAGATAAGATCTTTGAAAGCACCTATAACTCCTAATTAAGTTGAATTATTAATAAAAAAGCAGCCATTTGGCTGCTTTTTTTGAATCTGTTAATTATCGAGGGGGGATCCCCAAATACCACTGTCTTCAACAGGGCAGCGACGTAAACCTGTTTGCTGCTCTAAGTAACAGCGACGGTCACTAAAGCCTGTCATCTCAATAGTGGTAGGTTGAGGAGCGATAGCACCTGGTACTGTGGTGTAACTATTCGGGGCAAAACGTTCGATATCCATATTCCATTACCGCGAGAAAAAGAAAGTCCATTAATACGCAGAATGTAGCACTTAACTTAGACAATACAAATTAATTGTTCTCATAAAAGACACAAAGTTTGAATGGGATTGATGAAATATTTATGGCTGCCCTTGCTATTCCTTTTGGGTATTTTATTTTGCGTCTAATTGCCAATTTGTGATCTTATCGGCACGTTAAAAATGTCACATTGCTTTATTATCTAATGTTTTATTTTAGTTGGAAAGTTATCAATAAGTATTTCTTTCTTCAGTGCTTTTTTGTTAGGTGGAAGTAATATGACTCTTAGAAAGAACACAATAATAGGGCTGTTATTATCATTATTGACTGGATGTAGCTCTTTATCTTCAGTGGATAACAATATACCCAAGGTGACGATTTCAGAAGCTGGTGTGATCAGCCAAATTGGGGCTGTTTATACAGTAAAGGCGAGCAATAAATTAGTGATCCCGAAACTTGGGCAATATATCGGGTTTCGTTATGCAGTAGAGATCCCTGATGGTGCCAGTGATGAGCTGAAAGGAAAAACGGCATTTCCTATTACAGCGCGTATGACGCATCCTAAGTTGGTCAACCCTGCAACGGAGCAAGCAACGACGGTATCAACATGGTCCGATACCATGTATAAACACGATAAAAACTTGGCGCTTTGGCAGTTTTCAGAACCTTATGAGTTAGTCAGTGGTTCTTGGGTATTTGAATTGCTTTATAAAGATCGCGTTGTTGCTAAGCGTGAGTTTACACTAGCTAATAATGAGCAGTTAAATCAATCTTTTAAAAACACTTTTGAAACTGCATTTATGCTCAATAGTACTCGTTCATGGTTAACTCAAAATGGTGATGCACTGGTTTGTGATAAAGCGAAGTCGAAGCGTTGCTTGCAGTTTAGCTCTACCGAGGAATGTAACCAAACCTTGAGTCGTTACAACAGCATGTGTCAGCAGATAGCACTTAAACAAATGGGGCGTGGTGATGAAATTACCTCTGCGAAAGAAGAGATGAAAAAGTATGTTAGCTACTTTTTTTACTGCATGCATAGTGCCAGAATTAACGAAGCAAAGCTTGATAAAAAACAGGCTCATGCTTGTTTGAAAGGATAAAAGACATTAAAAAAGCCGCAACAGTGTGCGGCTTTTTTCATGCGGTGACAGCGTTAAATTAACGTGTACCGTAAACAACGATAGTCTTACCGTGAGCAGAGATAAGGTTCTGCTCTTCAAGCATCTTCAGAATACGACCCACTGTCTCACGAGAACAGCCAACGATTTGACCGATTTCTTGACGAGTGATCTTGATCTGCATGCCGTCTGGGTGTGTCATTGCATCTGGCTGTTTAGCTAGGTTCAGCAATGTTTGTGCGATACGACCAGTAACGTCTAGGAATGCTAAATCACCTACTTTTTGGCTCGTCACTTGTAGA
Source organism: Photobacterium lucens (assembly GCF_009873615.1). GTDB lineage: Bacteria > Pseudomonadota > Gammaproteobacteria > Enterobacterales > Vibrionaceae > Photobacterium > Photobacterium lucens. The sequence continues at coordinate 12,689 of NZ_SSMG01000312.1, read as the reverse complement.
CGACTAGCCATTTGAGCAGATAGACGCATTAGAATGTCAGGGTTAACTTGGATTAACTGACGGAATTTTTTAAACGAAATTTCTGCTACTTCACAAGGAGTCTTAGCGCGAACCCAAGCAGTACGCTCTTGATCTTCTTCGAACAAGCCAAGCTCACCAATAAAGTCACCTTGGTTTAGGTAAGAAAGGATCATTTCCTTACCTTCTTCATCCTTGATTAGTACAGCAACAGAACCCTTCACAATGTAGTACAAAGTTTCCGCTTTCTCACCTGCGTGGATCAGCGTACTTTTTGATGGGTACTTGTGAATATGACAATGGGAAAGAAACCACTCTAAAGTTGGATCTGTTTGCGGTTTACCTGGAACCATATTACTAACTTCCTCTGCATTTGTTGCCCAACAGCATTCATTTTCTCTTCGAGCACCATGCTGGAAAAAAAACTGTCTGCTGACAGGGTATCCATTCAGCCGCTGGGCTGCAAGCTAACTTGAATAAGTTAGAGTGTATCCTTTTTCTACGCCTTTTTCTTGATATTGATCTAGTAGAATCGCTCATTTGATATGGATAACTGTGCACAGGATCACAACGTGGTGAGATAGTTGCTATTAGTGGTATTTGACCACGAATAACAGGTCAGCTTTTGCAGGTAAAAATGAGTCTGTAGCACGAAGAGGACGGGATACCAAAATCGATTTACATTATTAGATTTATCAATAAGACTAGTCGTTATCTTTGGGCATCTAAATAAGGATTAAGCGATGCAATCCCGAGTCAAATGGGTAGAAGATATGACTTTCTTAGGTCAATCAAGCTCAGGTCATAGTGTGGTAATGGATGGCAACGGTGGCGATAAAGCCCCAAGTCCAATGGAGCTCGTATTGATGGCTGCTGGTGGCTGTAGTTCAGTCGATGTTGTCAGTGGATTGAAAGCACAAGCGCAAAATATTGTCGGTTGTGAAGTGCAAATTTCAGCACAGCGCCGAGATCAAGCGCCACGCTTATTTACACAAGCTAATCTGCATTTTGTGGTGTCTGGTTTTGATTTAGATGAATCTGCGGTGGCGAATGTTGTTGCTGATTCACTAGAGAAATATTGCTCGGTATGTTTGATGTTGGGCAAAGGGGTAGAGCTTACGCATTCTTATGAAGTGATCAGTGCTTAAGTTGTTAGCGCTGTGCTCGATTTAATAAAGGGTTGGCATTGCGCCAACCTTTGTTGTTTTAACCCTTATACCCAAGTACTTTAAAGTGACTTGGGTATATCTGAACTAGCTAATTTTCCCTGTTTTGATTAACTGTTCGATCAGCGGCCTCATGATCAGTTCCATCGCAAAACTCATCTTCCCACCTGGGACAACAAGGGTGTTATGACGTGACATAAACGAGCCTTGGATCATTGCAAGTAGGTAAGGGAAGTCGACATTTTTTAAGCCACGAAAACGGATCACCACAAAGCTTTCATCAAGGCTTGGAATACCTTTCGCACTGACAGGGTTTGAGGTATCAACTGTAGGAACGCGTTGAAAGTTAATATGAGTGCGTGAGAACTGCGGGGTTAGGTAATTTAAGTAGTCATCCATCGAGCGAACGATAGACTCCATTACCGCTTCACGCGAGTGACCACGATCGCGGGTATCACGGACGATTTTCTGGATCCATTCAAGGTTAACGATCGGTACCATGCCGATCAGTAAATCGACATGTTGCGCGACGTTAATATCCCCATCAACGACGCCACCATGTAAACCTTCATAGAAAAGTAAATCGGTATTTTCTGCCAGCTTTTGCCATGGCGTAAACGTACCGGGCATTTGGTTATAGGGAACGGCTTCATCAAAGGTGTGAAGATAACGACGAAAACGGCCTGTGCCATCTTCACCATATTGCTTGAAAAATTGTTCTAATTGGCCGAAGTCATTAGCTTCTGCACCAAAGTAACTGATATGGCGACCTTGCTCTTTGGCTTTACGAATTTCCGCATCCATTTCTGGGCGGGTAAAGCGGTGAAAGCTATCACCTTCTAGCCATGCAGCATTGATGTTCATCATATTGAACATTTTACGGAAAGCTTCAGAAGTAGTGGTGGTTCCTGCTCCTGATGAACCGGTTACTGCAATGATAGGATGTTTTGCAGACATGACTAACCTTGTCGTTGTTAATTATCGGAAGATAATGAGATGTCAGGGAATAAGGAGATCACCTGATTTACGATAATGTTACTACAAGTTAACAAGGATGTGGGGGTTGAAAAGTGAAACTGCTAACAAAGGCAAGTTTTGAGTCGTAACTCTCGGATCACGACTCAGATCAGGAAAAACTATTGCAATTGGTTGCGTAATTTTATGTCGACAGATTCATGCAATTCAGAAAAGACAATAACGGCTTCACCGGACTTTAATTGGTTGAGAACCACGTTCACTTTACTTTCTAAACTCATCTCTGTTTCACCATAATCTGTTCCTTCACGAAGAACAAATTGCTCGATGAGATTAGTGAGTGTTTCAGGCGCAATATCTTGCCAAGGGATGATCATCCAAAGCCTCGTTTACAGTGTGACATCAGTGTTCTGTATATTATCAAAAATATTATTAGCAGATCATTAGGTTGCCACTTCATGAAGTGTTATCGGCTGTGGTTGCTTTACTTGTGATGTCTTTAGCTGCTTGGCAAACCACTGCGGCACTGTGTGTTCGAGCCAAAATTGCGGTTTAAAGAGAGTGCCTCCTACAAAGCCGACATGGCCACCTTTTTCTAATAAGTCATACTCAATATTATTCGGTAATGTCTGCTTGGGGATCACCGCTTCTGTCATAAAGGGATCGTCTTTGGCATGGATGATCCTAAGAGGTGTGGTTATTTTCTCAAGTTGGTTGATCCCACTACAGCGTTGATAGTAATCATCGGCATTAAGAAAACCGTGTAATGGTGCGGTAATAAGATTATCGAACTGCCATACGGTTTTGATCTCATCTAACGCTTGCTGTGATAAGGGCATCTTATCTGGGTGTTGGTCGATACGCTTTGCCATCGTGCGTTTCATCGAGCTTAGTAAATACTGCTGATAAACTTTAGAAAAGCCTTGCTGAATACGCTCAGAGCAAGAAGCTAAGTCCAGTGGCGGAGAGATGGCTTGAGCCGCCACAAGCTCACTCTTATTACCATAGTGAGCAAGGTAGTTAACTAACACATTACCACCTAGCGATACGCCTACAGCAACAAAAGGACGATAGGGAAATAGCTGTCGTAACCAAGTAATGAAAAAGCGCGCATCTTCAATTTCACCTGAATGGTAGCCTCGAGGTTGCTTATTTAACTCTTCACTACAACCACGAAAATGCATCATTACTGCTAACCAACCTTGCTGTTTCGCCGCATGTAACAAGCCATTAGCGTAAGGACTGTGGAAACTACCTTCTAAACCATGAAATAAAATCATTAAAGGCTCGGTGCTGTTGCTTGGTTCAGGTTGAGCTGTCCATGCGAGATCAAGAAAGTCGTTATCTGGTGTGGCGATGCGTTGAGTGATCGGGGTAAATAAAGGTGCTCGACGAACAAACCGAGGTAATAGGGTTTGAATATGTGGGTTTTGAAGCCCAAATGCGGGAGTAAATGAAGACATAATTATCCTTTCTATTACAACGTAAATGGGCTTGCTATCGGTGGCTGCCTTAGTAAATCAGCCAAGGTTTTAAGTCCAAAAGTGAGTGTTTGTTGACTGGCTGGTGAGCTTATTGCAAGCCGTACTGCGGGCATAATCGTACCACCCGGTGGAGTAAAGTGCTCTGCAGATTTTACGATGACATGGTGTTGCTTTGCCGCTGTAATGAAATCTGTCAGTCGCCAATAGTCTGGTAGTTTAAGCCATACATGAAAGCTATGTTGCTGAGTGGCAATCGCAAACTCGCCAAGATAATGCTGCACCAGTGTTTGCCGTTGCTCTATTTCATTACGTATGGTGTCGAGTACTCGATCGGCTTGTCCTTGGGTGATTAACTCACACGCAATTGCCGACAGCAGAGGGCTTATCATCAAGCTGTGATTATACAGTGCCGCACTTAAGTGGGGTTGCCACTGTTTTGGCGCTTGGATATAACCTAAACGCAGCCCCGGTGCTAAACATTTCGACAAGCCACCAATGTGGATCACTTGCTCAGGTGCAAGGTTGATCAATGGTGGTGGTGGCGATAGTGGAAGTAGACCATTGACATCATCTTCAGCGATTAACACGTTATGCTGTTTGCAAACGTCAATGACAGCTTCACGGCGAGAGAGTGGCATCGTAATTGAGGTTGGATTTTGCTGTGTGGGCGTTAAGTAAATTAAACGTGGTTGGTACAACTGACAAGCAGAAGCGAGTGCTTTAGGGCAAACACCACTTTCATCCATTTCAACACCTTTAACGGTGATCCCATGTTGTTTAGCTAGAGTTAGAAAGCCCGGATAACAGACGTGCTCGACTAAAACCGTATCGCCTGCGCGACAGAAAGTACTGAGTAACAGTTCTGCGGCATGTTGAGCGCCTGAGGTGAAATACATTAGCTCTGGTGAGACTGCAATACCTTGTTGATTAAGCCACTGGCAAACGATCTGGCGGTGCTTCTCAATACCTTCAGGGGGCTGATATAGCATCATCTTATTGAGCTCGGCAGGGTTGGCGCTGATATTTGCCATCGCTTGGCTAAGCATGTCACTGCGATCAAACTGAGGTGGAATGTTATAGCCAAAGTTACACTCGTTCGATGCAACTTCTTCAATTTGATAAACCCAACTATTGGATTGGCGGTTATCACAGACATAAGTCCCTGCGCCAATTCTTGCTTCAACCAAATGACGTCGCTCAGCTTCAGCATAGGCTCGTGTTACTGTGCCAACTGTCACTTGCAATTGATCAGCAAGGGCTCGATGAGTGGGTAATTTACTACCAGCACCGAGCTCACCTTGTTCAATCGCTGCGGCAATGTTGTCAGCGATTTGGCGATAAAGTGGTTTTTTGCTCTCGCTTGAAAGCGTCATGTTTAAGATTGTCATGGTGACAATAAATCCTTTGATCTTAATAACTTCCCTTGTTAGGTTAAATTGTGCGCACAATTTAACCGTATTTCCAGATGTTTTTATCGTTGTCGCTAAATTCAAATTATTGTATCGATACAATTTGGTGTGAGAGGGATCTGGAGCATGTATAACTCGTGTTGATAAAGGATACAGCGTGGAAGGAACAACTATTCTCTCTTTGATTTTATTTGCCGTACTGATGACAGGAACACCAGGGCCAAACAATATGATGGTCACGGCATCTGGGGCTAACTTTGGCTATTGGCGAAGTGTGCCGCATTTACTGGGAATTAGCTTGGGTATGGCGAGTCTGCTAACGGTTATTGCCGCAGGGCTTGGGGTGATATTTGAACGTTACCCCATGATGCACGATGTGTTGAAAGTGATAGGTTGTAGCTATCTGCTGTATCTGGCATGGAAAATAGCGACGGCAGTGGCTGTAACAGATACGCAGTTTCAACCTGATACGAACCCGATGGGGATCCTTGCGGCGGCGTTATTTCAATACGTAAACCCTAAAGCGTGGATGATGGCGGCTACTGCGATCAGTACCTTTGCTGTCAATGGAGAGCAATATTGGCAATCAGTATTGATGATTGTGGTTGTGTTTGCAGTAGTGAGCTTTTTCTGTGTCTCATTGTGGGCAATCATGGGAGTGATGATCCGCCGTTGGTTAACGTCAGTCAAACGAAGCGTTAGGTTTAATCAGGTGATGGGGGGATTAACCGCTGCTTGTGTCACCATGATTTGGTAGTGATTTTTATTTCAACTGTTGTATTCATCCGTTAGAAATAAAAACGCCAACGAGCAGATCGTTGGCGTTGATTGTTTTGATGAGATTTATTCGGCGTTAAATTCGCTTTCCATCTCTTCAAGTTGCTCTTGCAGCTCCATCCAAGCGACTTCCACTTCTTCAAGATCGGATTTCGCATCGCCTTGCAGTTTGAGTTGCTCGTTCATACGGGCTTTGTTTTCTGCTTCGTAAATGCTGCTATCACTTAATGCTGCTTCTGCATCTGCAATAATGCTGTTGAGCTTGTCCATTTGCTTTTCAAGCTTAGTGATCTCTTTACGAATAGGCGCAGTTTGTTTACGAAACTCTGCTTCTAAACGTTTTTGCTCTTTACGAGAGGCTGCGCTGTTGTCTTTATTGGTTTCGGGTTTTGCTGCTTGTTGATCACGACGCTCATTGCGCTGCTGCTCTGTTAGCCACTTATGGTAATCATTTAAATCACCATCAAAGGGTACAACTTGGCGATCGTGAACCAGATATAAATCATCCGTTGTCGCACGCAGTAGGTAACGGTCGTGGCTAACGATAACCATAGCACCTTCATAAGATTGCAGCGCAAGGGTTAATGCTTGACGCATATCTAAATCAAGGTGGTTGGTTGGCTCATCGAGTAGCAAGAGGTTAGGGCGTTGCCACACAATGAGCGCTAACACTAAACGGGCTTTTTCACCGCCAGAGAACGGACCGACTTTCTCTAATGCTTTATCACCGTTAAAGCCAAAACTACCTAAGTAATCTCGCAGTTGTTGCTCAGTCGCTTGTGGCGCAATACGTGCCATGTGTTGTACTGGAGTATCATCAAGGTAGAGTGTTTCTAATTGGTGCTGAGCAAAGTAACCAATCTTCACCCCTTGCGAGTACGCCATATCGCCGGCTTTTGCTGGCAATTCACCAGCTAGCATTTTGATCAGCGTTGACTTACCTGCACCATTTCGACCGAGTAGACCAATACGGCTACCTGGTACAAGGTTTAGACGAATTTTCTCCAAGATCAGTAAATCGTCATAACCCGCTGCCACTTGATCCATCATTAAAATAGGATTGGGCAGGGCGCTTGGCTCACGAAACTCAAAGCTAAATGGGTTATCAAACTGTGCTGGTAGCACTTTTTCCATACGTTCAAGGGCTTTAATACGGCTTTGTGCTTGGCGTGCTTTACTGGCTTTGTAACGGAAACGCTCAATGTATGACTGCATGTGTGCCATTTGCTTTTGCTGTTTCTGGAACATAGCTTGTTGCAAGATCAGTTTTTCTGAACGCTGCACTTCAAACGATGAGTAGTTACCTGTGTAACTGTGCATGGTTTGGTTTTCGATATGGATGATGCGGTTAACTACAGGATCGAGGAAGTCACGGTCATGGGAGATCAGAACTAGCGTGCCTCGGTAGCTTTGGAGCCATTTTTCTAGCCACATGACCGCATCTAAATCTAGGTGGTTGGTTGGCTCATCGAGTAGCAATAGATCAGAGCGGCATAATAGGGCTTGTGCCAAGTTTAAGCGCATACGCCAACCGCCCGAGAACTGGGTAAGATTCCAATGCATTTGGTGTTGTGAGAAGCCTAAACCATCAAGCAATTCTGCAGCACGGGCATTAATGCTGTAACCGCCGATAGCATCGAGCTTGCCGTGAAGCTCGGCCACTAATGTACCGTTGTCTGCCGCTTCTGCTGCTTGTAGCTGACGTTCAAGCTCACGGTATTCACGATCGCCATCAATCACATATTCAATAGCTGCACGTTCAAGTGCAGGGGTTTCCTGAGCTACCCATGCCATTTCCCAGTTATTCGGGAATTGGCAGTTACCTGCATCTAAGCTGAGTTCATTTTTCAGTAAAGCGAACAGGGTGGATTTACCACAACCATTTTTACCGACAAGACCGACTTTGTCGCCAGGGTGAATTGTTGAAGTGGCGTTTTCGAGTAAAACTTTACCGCCACGAAGAAGTTGCATATCTGAAAAGACAATCATCAATATTGCCGGGGTCGTGCCCGCTCCACAAAATAAACTGGACTTATGAGCGGAAGTCTAACTCAAACCGTACAGACTGGCTAACTTCTCTCATGCTGATAAAGGGAAGTCATTGAGGATAAATGCTAACAAAAAGATCATGTTTGTTAACAATTAGGTATGATGGAATAATATCGAGAGAAGTATTACTTGTTGAACATGATGAATGTTAACTATGTCAAAGGATGTTATGACACGACAAAACTTGCCTTCAGTCCTGATTATTTTTGCTCATCCAGATCCGGATGAGTCCATCGCTAATCGCACTATGTTGCAAGACATCGAGCTATTAGGGAACGTGACCGTACATGATTTATATGCCACTTACCCCGATTTCTTTATTGATGTTGTTGCTGAGCATGAATTGATCGCCAGCCATGATGTGATTGTTTTCCAGCATCCCATCTATATGTATTCCTGCCCGTCGCTATTAAAAGAGTGGTTTGATCGCGTTCTGAGTAAAGGTTTTGCTCATGGTGATGGTAATGAAACCGCTGGCAAGTATTGGCGAACCGTTGTCACCACCGGTGGTGGCGCAGAGGCTTATAGTCCTGATGGTTACAACCGTTATGGCATTGATACGATATTAAAGCCGTTTGAGATATGCGCTGATCTCTGCCAGATGCATTGGTTGCCACCGTTAGTTTTGCACTGGGCAAGAAAAGTTTCAGCAGAAGAGCTAAAACAACATGCACGAGCGTATCAATCATGGTTAGCGAATCCCCTTATTATTGAGCCTCGATTAGATCGAAAGAAAGGAGGACATCATGACCAATGATTTTTTAGTGCTAAGTGTGGTCTTTCTTTCTGCTGCCATTATTGCTGTGCCGTTAGCGCAAAAACTCGGATTAGGCTCTGTTTTGGGGTATCTGATCGCCGGGATCATTATTGGTCCTTGGGGACTCGCTTTAATTTCCGACGTTGATGCTATTTTGCATTTTTCCGAATTTGGTGTGGTGCTGTTACTGTTTTTAATTGGTTTAGAGCTAAACCCCAAAAAACTATGGCAGATGCGAAAGCCGATTCTCGGTTTAGGTGGCAGCCAAGTGGTGATCACCAGCATTGTGATTGCAGGTATTGTCATGAGCTTTGCTGGATTATTGCCGACGATCACGTGGCGAGATGCTGCTGTTATCGGTATGGGGTTAGCACTATCTTCTACTGCAATTGCACTGAGAGTAATTGAAGAGCAACAATTCTCGGGCAGTGATACGGGTCAATCAGGGTTTGCCGTCTTATTGTTTCAAGATATCGCGGTGATCCCAATGTTGGCGTTATTGCCAGCGCTCGCTGGTGGTGAAGGTGGTAGTTGGAATGATGTCGTATGGATGCTAGGCGGCATTGCATTGCTATTAGTAGGTGGACATTTCTTACTGCGCCCACTGTTTCGCTATGTGGTAATGAGTGGCGTACGTGAACTATTTAATGTCGCCGCTCTTTTGCTGGTGTTAGGTATTGCACTGATCATGCAAGCGTTCGGACTCTCAATGGCATTAGGGGCATTCTTAGCCGGGGTGTTATTGGCTGAGAGTGAATACCGCCACGAACTAGAAATAGCGATTGAGCCATTTAAAGGTCTATTACTGGGCTTATTCTTTATTTCAGTTGGGATGGCCGTAAATCTTGGTTTGCTGTGGCAATACCCATTGCAAATTCTTGCGGCAGTGCTTGCGTTAGTGGCAGTGAAAGGAGGCGTATTATACCTACTGGCTCGTATTTTCGGTGTTCGCGCAAAATCGCGCAGTCAAATGGCCGCGATATTAAGTCAAGGTGGTGAATTTGCGTTTGTATTGTTTACCGCTGCACGTACTGAAGGGCTATTAGATGCTCAGCTGCTTGCGTTCTTGCTGGTGGTGGTGAGTTTGTCGATGATGACAACACCGCTGGTATTAACGTTACAAAACCGTTGGTATATTCGTAGTTTCCAAGCTGAAGTCGAGCCAGAGCCTGAAACCGATGTGGTTGATCGCTCACCTCGGGTCATTATTACGGGGTTTGGTCGTTTTGGTCAGGTGATCGGGCGATTACTGTTCTCGAATAAAATCAAAGTGACGGTGCTAGAACGAGATCCGAGCCAAATTCAGTTTCTACGTAAGTTTGGTTATAAAGTTTTTTATGGCGATGCTACCCAACTTGATCTGTTACGTTCGGCCGGTGCTGATAAAGCAGAAGCTATTATTATATGTACCGATGCACCCACTGAAGTGATGGAAGTGGTCGCGCTTTGTCAGCAGCATTTCCCACACTTAAAAATCTTAGCCAGAGCGAGAAGCCGAGTAGAAGCGCATCAACTGCTAAGTCAAGGCGTTGAGTGTTTTTCCCGTGAAACTTTCGCTGGTGCTCTTGATTTAGGCCGACAAGCCCTCATATCACTGGGTATGCATCCGTATAAAGCAAAACGTGCTGAAGCGCACTTTCGCAAAATAGATACACAAGCATTACGCGATTTATTGCCGCAGCATAGCGAAGAAGTCAACTTAGCTTCACGGCAAAAAGAAGCGCGTAAAGAGTTAGAAGAAATCTTCGACCGAGAAATGCGTGGCGAACAAGAACGTCACCATGGTTGGGATTAACATCTTGATGCAAGTGTCTGATCAAGGATAGAACCGGATGATAAAAAAACGATTTATAGCGGGTGCCAAGTGCCCGAGCTGCCAAGCCATCGATACCTTACGCTGGTGGCAGCAAGATGATGTTGAACATGTTGAGTGCGTTGCGTGTGACCATAGTGATACCCGAGCACCACAATCTGTAAACGAAAGTGAACAGCTTTCTTCAACAACCAAACAACAAGTGATAGGTGTTTTTAAACCTGACTAAATGCGATATTGGCATCATAGCCATATTATCCTGTATGATGTCGCTCAAAACTTATCACCCCAAGCTCAAATTTTGGAGTAAACATGAAAGTCGCTAAAGACACAGTAGTAAGCCTTGCTTACCAAGTGAAAACTGAAGATGGTGTAGTTGTAGATCAATCAACAGTTGAAGCTCCACTTGATTACCTTCACGGTCATAACAACCTAATTCCTGGCCTTGAAAAAGCGCTTGAAGGCCATGTAGCTGGCGACAAGTTCGAAGTTACTGTTGCTCCTGCTGAAGCTTACGGTGAGCACATGGAAGAAATGGTTCAACGTGTTCCTGCAAACGTATTCCAAGGCGTTGACGAGATCACTGTTGGTATGCGTTTCTTAGCAGATACTGACCAAGGTCCAATCCCAGTAGAAGTAACAGAAGTTGATGGTGATTTCGTTGTTGTTGACGGTAACCACATGCTTGCTGGTCAAACGCTAGGTTTTGACGTAGAAGTTGTTGCTGTACGTGCTGCAACTGAAGAAGAAATCGCTCACGGTCACCTACACCAAGGTGGCGGCTGTTGTGGCGGCGAAGGCGGTTGTGGCGATCACGACCACGGTGACGAAGGTTGCTGCGGTGGCGAAGAGAAGGGCGGTTGCTGCTCTCACTAATATCGCTTAACGATATAAGAAAAAAGGAAGCTAAGGCTTCCTTTTTTGTTTTCGATATATGTAGATCAGTAATGTGGCGGTGGTGTTTCTTCGGATTCCGTCGCCATATTGGATGTTTGCATCCCTTTGACTTTACCCACTAAAAATCGCAATTGAACTTCCATTTTATCAATCATGAACTGCTGTTTAGTGAGCGCTTCATTAAGATCATCAATAGTTTGCTCTTGGAACGCTTGTTTCATCTCAAGCTCATCAATACGGTGTTGTAATTGTTCAATCTCAGTCATGGTCGTTTTCAATTGGTTGACCAGGCTTGGGCAAATCCGGAAGACGAGCCAGATATCACCTCACCTGTTGGGCTAATAGCCACATCATACACTACCGCACTTGCAGGTCGAGCATCTTGCAGACGTTCTGCTTTCCAACTACCAAGGTTTTCTCCGGTTTGCGTTTGCCATAACTCAACACGACGAGCCGGTGTCCCTGTCGCCACCATTTCGCCATTATCAGAAAAACGCGCACTTGAAAGGTTCTGCTGACGCAAGCTGATGTCTAATTCTGAAACTTTTTTGCCGTTGGTTAAATCCCAGATAAAAACTTCATTCGTCCCATCTGCTGTTAGGGCAAATTTGCCATCACGTTGTAAGGCAACACGAGTAATTCGGCTTTGATGAGGAAAGTGGTACAAGATTTGCCCTGAACGTGTATCCCATAAATAAGCATTATGATCGTTACCGCCTGAAAGTGCATAGTGACCATTTGGGGATAACGCAACGCTGTTTACTTTCTCGTGGTGGGCGAGAAACTCAAGTCTGCGTCCTGTGCTAATATTGATAAACAAGGCCTTACCATTACTTAGCGCTAATAAAACGTCGTCGCCATTATTAGCAATAGCGACGTCTCTAATGGTACCGTCAGAAATAGACCACAACCCTTGCGCTTGTGACCAACCAAGATCCCAAGTCGCAAAGTTTTGTGCAGTTGCCGTAATGGCAAAGCGTTTATTGTCTGATATTTGGCTAGTTATCACAGTATTGTGATGTTGATCTTGAGAACCGAAATCCGCTAACTTTTTGTTTTGCTGTAAGTCCCATAGCACGATACCTTGTTCGATTGCGCTAACAAGTGCAAAACGACCGTCGCGGCTAAGGCTGAAACTGGTACTGCCTTGCGGGGCTAATTGCCAACGTTGGACTTCGGAACCGGAAAAAAAGCAGCCGCTTAGGGTCAAAGTAAATAAAAACAAACTAAATGAAAAAATAGTTTTATACATTAAGCTGCGGTTCCGCTTGCATAGGGTAACTAGTAGAGTAAATTAGTCCGATTAAATAACTGAACTGACAAATCTTTTACAGTTACTTAATC
>NZ_SSMG01000311.1 GCF_009873615.1 Photobacterium lucens | reverse complement strand
AAATAATAGGTATCCAAATACTCCTCCTGTAGTTAATGACAGTAACAAAGAGATGGTGATATTTATTATTGAAAGCTTTACATAATAACTAGTAAATACCATTCCAATAAGATAGATAGATGCTGAGAAAGCAAAAAGAGTTAATATAAATTCAAAAATTAGTAAAGGCATATTTGTGTTTTTATAATAAGTCATAGCAAATAAATCTTATTTACTATGACTGTTTATTATGTGTATATGATTGTCAAATTAACCGCGCTAGTATAAGAGCCGGCAGATTTACCAATAATATCTATATTCAAAGGGAATAAACCTTGATCGTGTGAGATATTAACAGAGCCTTTATAATTTGAAATGATATTATTCTCATTATACAAAGTTAAATTTATATTAGGGTTAGAAGTGCTGATTTTTCCGTTTCCTATAAAATTATATGATGATATCGCTGAAAATTCAAAGTTAACACTATTGACATTATAACAATCAGTAAATTTAATGGGGACAGCAACACGCTTGCTTTCATTTATTTTTGCATTACCTAAATTAACAAGGTTGGGTATACCTGCGCCACCATTAATAGTACAGGTTGATTTTATTATTTTTACTGATAAAGGTATGTTAATTCCATCAATATCACCAACTTGGTTAGTATTAAAGCTCAATGATGATGCAAAGGCGCATATACTTAAAAAGTAAAATGGAATAATTAATAACTTCACTTAATCGGTACCTCATAGTTGTTTTGAGCACCAAAATCATCAATGGTTTCAATAGTAACCTTATCACCCTGTGCTATTTTTAACGCATTTAGTGAAATTTTACCTTTGGGTTCAAACGTAGATAATTGATTGTTTAACTTCGTTTTTCCTACTGTTTTGCCATTAATTTTCATGTTAATGATCGCAAAATAATATGGGGTGGGATTTTCAATAAACCATTCACCGTTATCTTTTTTGATCACAATGTTTTTTTCAGCATTTAGGCGTCCATTCTGTAATGTATCTGGTCGGTAGATAAGCTTTACTTTTGTATTAATGGCAAGCGCAATGATATTAGCATCGTGTTTTTTATTTATTTGTGGTATCTCTTGAACGTTTAACCAAAAAAGAGACTCTCTATCTTTCGGTAAATTAGTGCCAATTTTCATTATCC
>NZ_SSMG01000310.1 GCF_009873615.1 Photobacterium lucens | reverse complement strand
TATGAATAAAAAAACCATATTTTTCTTATCGTTATTTTTAATTACCTTATCTACATTCAGTATTGCTGGCAAGAATTTAACGCTAGAAATAGATAAAATAAAAGAACAAGATATAACCTCTATTCTCCCAATGTTAATAGGGAATGATGAAGAGACAACCATCTCAGATACGATATTTACCAATGAAAAGATAGTCTTAGATAAACCTATTTCTCTGCATGAAGCTCGACAGAATTTAAAAGAAGTTATTAGCAACTATATAAAGAAAACCAAAAAAATAGTACGCGATATAAAAGATGGCACTATACCAATGCCAAATGATGAGATAAAAAGTAAAGTCATGAGCAATCTGAAAAATAATGATTCATTTCTAAAAAGAACACTTAGTTCAGTTGATTCTAGCGAAGTATCTGAAAGGTATAAGCTGTATACGACCAAATTTAAGGGGAATACCGTCATCATTAGCCAAACAGCCATATTTGAAGGTGAACTTGATATTCAACTTGTTATGTCAGATCCAGATAATATTATCAACAATAGCCTTAAGTTAAATGGGGGCATTAAAAGAGCTAGCGTCGAGAACATTAGAGGGATTATTCGTGATTTATTAACCAATGAGCCTTCAGTCAAAACCGTATCAGCGCATGTGATATCACCCACCCTAGAGTCAAATTACCGAAGAGTAGGATTTAAAGATGAATTACCATGCAATTAAG
>NZ_SSMG01000309.1 GCF_009873615.1 Photobacterium lucens | reverse complement strand
TATTACTTATTATTTTCTAATTGGGGGAAGTAATTAAAAAATAACTCATATATAAATCTTAACGTTTAAGAGTTATATATGAGGGCGAAATCATTTGCCCCTTGAACGAGGTGTATAATGCGACTGTTTTGATGAAAAAAAAACGTTAATTTCGGAATGAAACGTTCCATTTTTAGTGCTAAATATGGAAAACAGTATCGTTATTCGATCAGTCATTTTCGACAATAAGTCGACTGCATAACTCATTAGTGTTCTATGCATTATTATAATGACTCGTAATAACAATAGCTTGCGGATATCACTGGGTAAGATTTATCACATAAAAACTGCTTAAAAAGTGAATATGGAAAATATAATTATGCATAATTAGTGCAGTTAAATGCCTTTTGTATGATATTTATTTTTTTCTACATGGGGGTTAAGTTTTGCTTAAAAGCGAAAATTAGCTGTTTTTGAGTAAAAAAACGCTTTTATTTTGACCGATGTGGTTTGTAGTTAAATAAGGTGTTCATTTTTCATTAAGTTTAAATGGAATATGAATGATTTTTTTAATCATTTTTTGTAATAAAAATAATCAAATATTTTCATATCACCGCTAAAATATAATATTATTCCCATAAGGCATATTTGTATTTTGGTAGACGTTGAGTGTGAAAAACAAATTAGGCTTTACACTGATTGAACTCGTAGTTGTGATTGTGATTTTAGGTATTCTCGCGGTAGTCGCAGTGCCTAAATATATGCAAATACAATCAGATGCGCGTAAAGCTGATTTACATCAACTGGCAGGTACATTGCAATCAACAGCTGCAACCGTTAATGCTAAAGCCATGGTTGAAGGTAAAGAGACAGCACTCACTGCTACGGTTGATGGTATTTCAATTGCTAATGGCTACCCCACTGCAACCGAAAAGGGCATTGTGAGTGCGCTATCGTCACCAGAATCCTGGTATCGCTACCCAATAGATATGAAAAAGCTGGCGTTAGGCGATCATTTTTGGAGTGATTGGGCTGGTAGTAAATTACAACTCAATATGGGCATGATGGTCTTTTCACTTAAAGATCTATCAGGTTTGTCGCAAAAGCAGATCTTAGATAGCCATTGTTATGTCATATATACGGATTTAGCCGCTGGCGCAGAAAAGTCAGTCCCGGACAAGGGTTCTGCCGACAATAATGATAATGCGGCGGGTGGATGGCGCCATAAGCTGTATCAATTACATAAGCGAATTTGGCAAAAAGGGATTTGCCCTTATGTCTTAAAGCCGGTGAAGCTTGATGGCTACTTTACTATTTGTCATAGCGAAGATAACCATAAAGAAGCAGACATACCTGACAATATGAATTTGATCAACGCGCCCACGATCACTGTGGTTGATGATAAGTGTTGATATAAAGAGACAATAAAAAAGGCGCTATTGAGCGCCTTTTTCTATTTCTTTGCTTTATGCAGGGGTGACGCGGGAAGTACCATCCGCTGAGATGTTGATTTGTACGCGCTCACCAGCGTGGAATAGCACGTTAGGGTTCACCTGCTGCACAATAGAAACGGTACGACCACTATCTAGCTTAATGGTTAGGTTGACGCCATTACGCTTAGTCACTTCATTACCTGCTTCGTTACCTAGGTAACCGCCTAATAGTGCGCCACCAATGGCCGCGATTTGTGAGCCAGTACCACCGCCTACACCAGAGCCAAGGATGCCACCAATGGCACCGCCAGCAAGGGTACCAATACCGTTACCATTACCATTTAGTGTCACACCCTGAGTACGTAGCACTGTGCCGTAATACACTTCTTGCATTTGGCGTGCATCGTTAACATTGTAAGCATTACCGTAAGGGTTGGCTGCACAGCCTGCTAGACCTAAAGTAGACAGGATCACTGTCAGAGCAAGGATCTTCGTTTTCATCTTACTTCTTCACTAAAAATACAGTGTTTAAATATTGAGTGTAATTTGAGCTTATTCGATTAGAAAAGAAAGCACGAAAACTCATATTACAAAAACAGTGAACGTAAGTTGCTGAATGTATTACAAGCTTTTGATGTGACCACTTTTATCTGCATGGAAAGTCGTAATGAATGCATCGAAATAATGCTGTAATTGGATCGCTTCATCGGCTAATTGCAGTGCATCAAGTAAGCTGATGCCGACCTCACAAGTACAAAGATTCCCCGTTTGCTGATTGCGTCTCAGCGCATAATTAGATGCTTGCTGCGGGGTTAATGCTAAGCGTGGTAGCGCACTGAGCCATGGGCTTTTACGTACCATTTTCTTTGCTTCTTGCCATGTCGCATCAAGAATAATAAACAGGGGAATGGCGCCTTTTGACGTTGAAGCGAGTGACACACTGGGATGCTCGTCATCACTTGGGAAAACTAAATAAGCGTGGTAGCGGGGATCGCGTAGCTGCGCAATTAACTGTGCAGGCGGCTCGGTGCGCTGCCATACATCTACACGGCAATGAGGCAAACTATTGACCATCAGTTTGCCGGTATTGGTGTCTTTATTGAGTTCGCGAGGATGGGTTAATAAAACAAAGTGAGCCGAGCATTGCAGTGTTGGCTCATACTCGCAGATACAGTTGTTTTGAAAGCCACAGCGAGGGCATGACATGGGTATTTCTCCTAACCTCAAAGACATGCGAAGTGTGGCATACATTTTACCGTTAAGTCACGGTTGTGGGCCGTTAATCTTGTTTAGTCAGTACCAAACCGTTGGTGCCTAAATGGTATTTCTGACCATTAACGGTCTCTTTTGTTGCCGTTAGCTGTTGCTTGCTTGGATCAAAGGTATAAATACGCTCACTATTAAGCCCATGGTGTGAGGTCATATCTACTTGCAACTGGGTATTATTCACTGCTTGCCAGCTGCCTTTTTCTTCTAAACTTGGATCGCCATTGATGTATTGGTAGGTGGTGGTGGCACTGTGATCACCTTTTAAACTTAAATGGGTAATTAAGCCCATTTCTGGCGCACTTTGATATTCACCGACCCAATTTGCATTGCTGTCATCACTACCAAAACTCAAGCTGCTTGGTAACCAGCTGGCACAGCCTGTTAAGGTGGTGGCTGCAAAAATAAGGGCAAGGGGTAACCGTGAAACTGTCATTTTATTCTCTCTATGGTAGGCTCAAATTCATGAGGAAGTTGGCAATCGTGGTATAACAAAATGGCCTATTGGTTATTCAAAACAGAACCAGACACATTTTCTATAGACACCCTAAAGCAGATGAAAGTTTCACCTTGGGAAGGGGTGAGAAACTATCAAGCCCGTAATATGTTACGTGATGACGTTAAATTGGGAGATCAGATCTTCATTTATCACTCATCGTGTAAGGATGTTGGGGTGGTAGGCATTGCAACGGTAACGAAAGCATCGTATCCGGATCATTTTCAGTTTGATCCCGAAAGCCCGTATTTTGACCCAAAATCCGATCCTAACAACCCTCGTTGGTTTATGGTCGATATCGAGTATCAACGTCATTTACGCTTAGTCAGCTTAAAGCGCATGAAAGCCAATCCGGCGTTAGCTGAAATGCCATTAGTACAAAAAGGCAGTCGCTTAAGTGTGATGCCTGTAACCGAAGCGCAATGGCAGGAAATTCTGACTATGACAGGGCAATTTTAAGACGCTAAAAAATCATAAAAAGCCCTAAAAAAAGCTGCGCGAGGCAGCTTTTTTTGATCGATGAGCACTTATGCTAATAAATGTGTTTCAAGGTAGTGAGCAACTGCTTCATCGGCGCTAGAGCCAATGATTTCATTGTTAGGAAGTGCTTGCTTCACTTTGTCGTGAGATGTGCCCATGATCAGACCTTTACCTGCCATTGACAGCATTTCCACATCATTCATGCCATCACCAAAAGCAATGCAGTCAGCCAGCGTCATGTTAAGTGCTTTCGCGACGGCTGCCAGAGCATCCCCTTTGGACACGCCTGCATCCATCACTTCTAAACACCAAGGGGTTGAGAATGCAATGTTCGCCTTATCACCAAAGCTTTCGTTAAACGCTTGTTCCCATTTTACGAGCTTGTCGTGATCTTGGTCGTCACGGGTAAGGAATACTTTTAATACATTCTCTGTTGGTGGGTTTTCGACATCGTAAAGGTGGTAGCTAAAGCTATCGTGGAAATCACGCAGTGCTTCATTTTCATGGTTTAGCATCCAGCGATCGCCTTGATACATGTGAATGTGCAGATCAGGATCGTGTTTTGCCATTGCAACCACACTGCGGATCACCTCTGGGCTTAACGATTGTTGGAACACAAGGTTGCCCTCAGCATCGTGCACACAAGCACCATTTGAGGTGATCATATAAGCAGGAATACCTAATTTTTCACGCATTTCAGCGACATCAATATGATGACGACCGGTGGCAAATACAAAGTGTTTATCTTGCTGATGGAGACGCTGAAGCACGTCTTGGGTGTAAGGGGCAATTTTGTGAGCAGGGGTAAGCAGGGTGCCATCTAGATCTGAAGCAACAATTTTAAACATGTGAACTCTCGATAGTAAAACAGGCGAAACGGGTATAGTGAATGCCAGAGGGAGTACTCATTCTAGATCAGCTTTATGACGAAAAAAGAGGCTAAAGTAGGATATTTAGACTTCCGCTTTTATCTGGCTTGATAAAAGCGGCAAGCTTTTAACAGACTAAGCGAAATGGTGCATGATGGCGGCTAATGCTTGGTTACGCAGCGGATCGCTTTCAAATAAGATCTCGTGGCGAGAGCCTTGAATGATGCGAAAATCACATTGCCCTTGTCCTTGATTAGCTGCTTGGCTAAAGCGAACTTGGCAAGCATTATCAACGATTTTATCTTCACTACCTTGCAGTAACAGCACAGGGATAGTGATATTGCTTGCTTGTTTTATTGCCTGACGTGAAGCTTTGATGCTTTCCCATACCCAGTGATTGGTGGCGCCACCGATACGTAATGCGGGCTTTTGATCATACAGTTCACGAAACCATTGATAGCGCACTTCACTGTGGGTGAGTAAGTTGCCATCAAACGGTTTGACATAATAAGGCTTTTGCCCAATGGCATATTGTGGGGTACGAGAAAAGAGTTCGGTGATCCCAATGAGTGCTTCAGCGAATGGCTTGAGATGAGGTTTGACATAAATGCCGTGCATGGGCGCACTGAGGACGGCGCGATCAAAGAGTTGAGGGTAACGGGCAAGCAATAAACTGGTAATGGCGCCTCCCATGGAGTGACCTAAAATGAAATGTTGCTTATACCCTTGGGGCTTGACGATGTTTTCCACGAACAAATTGAGATCGTCAACATAATCATCAAACTGCTCGACATAGCCCATCTCTTTATCTTCGACTAAGCGATTTGACACCCCTTGACCACGGTGATCGAGTGAGTACACATGGTAACCTTGCTGGATCAGATCATAAAACAGCTCTTGGTATTTCCAGTAGGTTTCAACTCGGCCATTGACCACCACAATCACTTTATCGCTGTGTCCCGGCGTTAAACTGACCCAACCTAACTCACATTGCTTAACCCCAGTAAAGCGTCCTTCGTGACGTTGTTGCCACATTTCATTGATAGCTGTAGTCATTGTGTGGGGGAAGTGTTCTTCTTGTGAGAAGGTGGTACAAGTTGAAGGTTGGCAAGTCATTAAAGCGTGTCCGGCATTATCTGTTTGGGCAAGCATCACAGTAAATGATGACGTAGTGATTCTGTTGAATAGGTAAGCGTGTTACTTTGCACAGTATACCTTATTTCTCCTTATCAGAATAAGTATTGCCATGTTGCTTTACATACTCAGATCAGGTTATAAACGCAATTTATAAATGTCATAAATACTTCACAGAGATCAAATGAGCATTGATGTTTGGTTGGCTTACTTGTTAGCCGCAATTGTGTTTAGTTTTGCCCCTGGCTCTGGTACCGTTAATTCGATCAGTAATGGCATGGTTTACGGCTGGCGTAAGTCATTAGCATCCATTATCGGCTTACAGCTTGGCATGGCTGTCCATATTATTTTAGTCGGTGTTGGGCTCGGTGCGATTGTTGCTGGCTCAGAATTAGCATTTACCGTGATCAAGTGGCTGGGTGCGATATATTTAGTTTGGTTAGGTATTCAAAAATGGCGTGAGAAATCTGCACTGTCACTGGCTGATCGTGATATCACGGTATCGGCGACGACATTGTTTAAACGGGCGATTTTTGTCAATTTAACCAATCCTAAAACGATTGTATTTTTAGTGGCGTTATTTCCTCAATTTATCAATCCATTAGCACCTCAGTTACCTCAGTTATTGATCTTAGGTATCACGACATTAGTGGTTGATGGTTGTGTAATGTTATTTTACGTGCTGTTAGCATCGCGTTTTACTCGCTATATTCGCTCAACCACGGTGATGACACGCTTAAACCGCTTGTTTGGTTCTATGTTTATTGGTTGTGGTGCGTTATTGGCCTTGGCTAGGGCTTAATATGTGATGAAGAATAAAGGAAGGGTTTGATGTATTCCTATGTTGCTCGTCAGCCAATTTTTAATCGCAAACAGCAGACGATTGGCTACGAACTGTTATTTCGAGATGGTGAAAGTAATGCTTTCCCTAATATCGATGCGAATGAAGCGACATGCCGTTTAGTCATGGAAAATTACATGGCTATCGGGGATAACCGTTCCTGCAAAGGTCAGCGCAACTTCATTAATTTTCCTCAACACTGCTTAATTGAGTTGATGCCACTGTTACTGCCTAAAGATAAGGTAGTGATAGAAATTCTTGAAAGCTGTAGTCCTAGTGATGAATTATTAAGCGCCGTCAAACACCTTCATCAAAAAGGCTATGTATTTGCCCTTGATGATTTTGATTGCTGCCCAGAGTGGCAGCGATTCCTGCCTTATATTTCGGTAATTAAATTAGATTTACTGGCGTTGGGCGTTGAAGCATCATGCCAATACGTGCGTGATAATCAGCATTTAAAAGCTAAATTCTTAGCTGAAAAAGTAGAGACTTACGATGATTACGCCCAAGCGCAAGCGGCGGGTTTTCATCTGTTCCAAGGCTATTTCTTTAGTAAACCAGAAGTGCTGAAAAGCCGTAAAGTCGCGCCATCAGAGCTCACAACAGTGCAGCTATTGCATGAAATTGCCCATGATCCGGTGGATTTTGCTCGAATAGAGAAAATCATCAGCAGTGACGTGTCTTTATCGTATTTATTGCTTCGCTATGTGAATACCGTAACTAAACGCCTCCGCACGCCGATAAGCTCCTTTCGCCAAGCATTAGTCTATCTAGGTGAGGATAACTTACGCTTATTTATTGGAGTGGTGGCAACAGCTCATGCGGCATTAGATAAGCCTAAAGAGCTGTATTCGCTGTCATTACTCCGTGCCAAAATGTGCGAATTAATGGTGACCAAAGGGGGCGTTGGATTACGCTCTGAGCAGGCATTTTTAGCAGGCATGTTTTCACTGTTAGATGCACTGCTTGATAACTCGTTAGATAGCTTGCTTGATATGATCCAATTGCAACCGGAAATTAAATCGGCACTGTTACAGCGCAATGGGCGTTTAGGTTTATTACTGGATGTGGTTGATGCATTTTGTACTGCGGATTGGACACGAGTATCAATCTGTTGTCAGGTGTTAGGGATCAAAGAAGAAGTGGTGCGTGAAAGTTATTTAGCTGCGGTCGATTGGGCGGATAAGTGCACGGCAGTGAACTTAAAACGTTAAAAAAAGGGGGCTATGTAGTCTCACCCCCAAATAGGAATCGTAATGTTATAAGTGTAAGTCAGAGGGCTTCGCACCGAGGCTTCGATGCGAAAAGAGCAAGGTATGAGCTGACTAAATTCATACCCGCTTTAGGATTTGTTATTGCAACTTATTGACGGTAAGCGTTAAGCATCCATAGCAATTTTTCTTGCTCACGAATGTAATCACCCATCAATGCAGCGGTACCTTCATCGTTAGCATCACCCGCTTCTGCCAAGATTTGGCGCTCTAAGCGAAGTAGAATACTAAAACCATTCACTAAGCCTTCAACACATTCAGTTCCTTCTGTTGCATTGCGATGCTCTTTAATATCGCTTGCGGCTAAGTAACTGCTAAAGCTGTGATCTGGGGTATAGCCTAAGGTTAAGATACGCTCTGCCAATTCATCGATTTTTAGCTGAAGATCGGTGTAGATCTCTTCAAACTTCACATGAAGTTCAAAAAATTGTTGGCCTTTAATGTTCCAGTGGTAACCACGGGTATTCATGTAAAGCACTTGGTAATCAGCTAAGAGTTTATTAAGGTCTGCAGCCAAAGCTTGTGCTTTTTGGGTATCAAGACCAATTAAATTCATTTCGCTCGTCATACTGCTTTCCTCACTCATTCGATAAATTTGTTAGGTAAAGGACCCTGCCTTTACGTGATGGAGCCAGTATAGGTAATCTTTGGTGATAGGTATAACTGTTAGGTTCTATTAAACTGATAGGTATTAGCTATTTAATCGAGGCTAGGGGGGATTGCTGTTAAGGTCAGGTTTGCTCAATTACAGATAAGAAAAGCCACCTGACAGGATTCGGCAATTGTCAGATGGCTTTAATAAGTCTGCTATAGCTAAGTCACTTAGATATATATGTATTAGGCTGCGATTAAATCACCATGGCAGTTTTTACCGTAGCAAGGTGTGATCCCACATAGGCGATTCCCCGCATCTTTCCCCATCGCATAACCATGCTCAAGTTTATCGAGGTTGCGAGTAAGACGTCCCACTTGAAAATCGCTATTAGGCGCAACCACGGTGATTTTACAATCTCTAGGTGGATGATTAATAAAATCAAGTGCAGCGTTATAACGCTTTGCTCGTTTTAGCACCGCTTCTGCAAATGCAGGATGGTCGTGGAACATGGATTTAATTAACCACGGCATTTTAGTTTCAGGTTTATGGAAACCTAAAGGTTTTGATAGCACGACAGTAATATCACGGGCGCCACGGCGATAGGCTTCAATCACAGGGATCGAATCTGCGACACCACCATCACTCATTGCTACGCCGTTAATGGTAGGGTTATGGCGATAAGCGATGGGTAAGGCACAGGTTGCTTCCATCACCGGTGTCAGATTATTGCGTGTCACTTCAATGTATTCAGCATCACCTGTTTCCAGATTGGTTGTAGTGGCAAATAAAGGAATTTGGCGTTGCTCATATTTGTACAAATTAAGTGGTAAATGACGAGTGCTGGTGCGCCATAGCCAATCAATATCCGTCAGGTGACCACCATGAGTAAAGCGTGAGAAGTTAATAAACTCAGGATCACGAGAGTACTCGGTAATGATTTTATGGCTGCGGCCATAGTGCCCACATAAAAAGCCAATTAAGTTAGTGGCTCCGGCTGAAACACCAATGGCGAAGTCGAAATCCAAGTAGTTATTTTCTAGAAAGGCATCAAGTACACCGCTAGCAAAAATACCGCGCATGGCGCCGCCTTCAACGACAAGTGCTCGAGAATTTGCTGCTGTACTCATAAAACTACCTATAACTAGAACTAAGTGACCGATGTCACAAGAATAAAACTAGCAAGGCAACAGTTACAGTCGGTTTTTCTTATCAGTGTGATAGGAAAAATTTAACCTTTTTCTGCTTGGTTTGCGGTCACGCTTTGGCTCAGCACTTTAATACATTCAGAAAGGGCTGGGTTTAAGGTTTTGCTGGCGGGATAACACAGCCCTAAACGGCGGAACATGCGTGGCCCCTCTAACGGTACTGTCACCAGTTGATTGGCACTTTCTAGCACGCCTGTTGGGAGAAACGAAATGCCGAGTCCTGCTTGTACCAAGTGCATGACTTGGGTTTTATGCTCAGCCTTTGCCACGAGATTAACGGATAAGCCGTCACAAGCGAGTAAACCTATGGTTTGCTGGTGGGCTTCGCAAGGCGGGCATTCAATAAAATCATGTTGGTGCAATTGCTCGGGCGAGACAGATGTTAAGCTCGCAAGAGGGTGATCGGGCAACATGCATAACACATAGTCTTCATCCCATAGCGGTAAGAAGATCTCATCTTCAGCCTTGAACATATCAAGGGTTAAGCGTGCATCCGCAGGCTTGTCGTGATCCACTAATTCAAGCGATAAATTAGTAATGTTGTGGTGTAGGGTCGCAAATATTTTCGCCAGCTGGCTTTGGCTGAGATCGGGGAAGTTCGCCAAGGTTAACGGTAATCGCTCAGTACGCTGTTGGAACAATTGCGGCAGAGTATTCACATCATTGAGCAAACGGATCGCTAATGGATATAAGTAGTGGGCTTCATCGGTAACATCGACCCCTTTTTTATGGCGTAGGAACAGTACCGTATTCAGCTCTTGCTCTAGTTGCTTAATACCGTTGGAAATCGAAGGTTGAGACACAAAACAGCGCTCTGCTGCAAGGGTAATGTTTTTCTCTTCATAAACCGCAATGAAAAAGCGTAGTAGTCGTAAATCCATCGTAAGTAACCTTCTATGATGCTAAGTAGGCAGGTTATCACAGCAATAGGATTTAGCGGGAAATGGGGATAAAAAAAGCCGGACATCATGTCCGGCTAAAAAAGGATAGGTGGTTAACCAGCGATGTTGTAGTAAGTATTAGCGCCGGGACCGACTGGGATACCCAATACGAACACCCATACGTAGAACATGATGCTCCAGCCAATGATAAAGACAATTGAGTATGGCAGCATGGTTGAGATCAGCGTACCTAGACCTAGGTTCTTCTGGTAACGGGTTGCTACGGCTAGGATCATACCGAAGTAGCTCATCATTGGTGTGATGATATTGGTTACTGAATCACCGATACGGTATGCCGCTTGGATCGTTTCAGGCGCATAACCTACCAGCATTAGCATTGGAATAAAGATAGGTGCGGTTACTGCCCACTGTGCAGATGCTGAACCAATCATCAGGTTGATAAAGCCACACATTAGAATGAACGCAAAGAATAGCGCAGGACCTGTTAAACCAATCGATTGGAGGAAATCTGCACCACCAACTGCGAATACTTGACCAAAGTTCGTCCACTTAAAGAAGGCTACGAATTGTGCTGCGAAGAACACCAGTACAATGTACATACCCATTGATGACATCGATAGTGACATCGCGTTGATCACATCACGGTCGTTCTTCATCGTGCCAACCACTTTACCGTAAACAAAGCCTGGAATTGCGAAGAACACGAAGATAAATGCCACGATACCTTTAAGGAACGGAGAGCCTGCCACTAAACCAGTTTGTGGGTTACGTAGAATACCGTCAGCAGGCACAATCGTCAGTGCTAGCAGTGCTGCAACAGCTAGTGCTGCAAGACCCGCCGCTTTCAAACCTTTCTTTTCAAGCGCAGTCAGTTTGCCCATTTTATCTTGGCTTAAATCATCGCTAGCTTCTGCTGCATCGTATTTGCCTAGTTTTGGCTCAACGATTTTTTCAGTAACGAATGCACCCATGATGGTGATCGCAAAGGTAGAAGCAAACATGAAGTACCAGTTCACTTCTGGGCCAACAATGTAATTAGGATCGATCATTTGTGCTGCAGTCTGGGTAATACCCGATAGCAGTGGATCAACTGTACCTAGTAGTAAGTTGGCGCTGTAACCACCAGATACACCAGCAAAAGCAGCGGCAAGACCGGCTAATGGGTGACGGCCTAGTGAGTGGAATAGCATGGCTGCAAGAGGAATAAGAACCACGTAACCAAGCTCAGAAGCGGTGTTAGAGATGATACCGGCAAATACTACGACCAGCGTTACCATGCGACGAGATGCGCCCATTACCAAACCACGCATCGCAGAAGATAATAGACCAGAATGTTCTGCAATCGCCACACCTAGCATGGCAACCAGTACAGTACCTAATGGTGCAAAGCCAGTGAAGTTTTTCACTAGGTTTGCCACGATAAGTTGTATACCTTCAGCATTAAGTAGGCTGACTACATGGATCATCCCGTCAGCGGCACGACCGGGTGCACCTTCAGGGCGAGGATCGATAACAGAAACGCCAAAGTAGCCGGCAATACCTGAAGCGACTAAGATCGCCACACAGAAAATAGCAAAAAGGGTAATTGGGTGGGGTAATAGGTTACCTAACCATTCCACCGTATCGAGAAAACGTGTAAAAAACGTCTTTTTAGGTTGCTGTTGTTGTGAAGCCGATGAGTGCATCACTACCTCCGTTGTAGTTTTTATCCCGTCAATGGGTACTGCTTTGTAGCCAAGATGTTATCCTGTTGTTTCATGTAAAATCAATGTTAAAGTGTGTCTAAATGTAAATGTACGATTTTTATCACTTTTAAAATTCAAATAAACAAAACTATTAAATAATTGTTAAGTATTGGTT
>NZ_SSMG01000308.1 GCF_009873615.1 Photobacterium lucens | reverse complement strand
ACGAAGGTCTACGTTTTGCTATCCGTGAAGGTGGCCGTACAGTTGGTGCTGGTGTTGTTGCAACTATCATTGCTTAATAACACTTAGTACTTACGTACAGAAAAAGGGAGCTTCGGCTCCCTTTTTCGTATCTGAAAGATCACAATAGTTATAACGACATTAGCCAAAATCTGATATTAGGTTCTATGCTAATGAGTATGACTGACAAAGATTTAACGATTAGTTATGTATGTTTGCTTATGCCATGCAATATCTGATAAGAAAATCGTTAAACTCGCTAATGAGTTTAATGTGACCGACATTCGTGTGCTTAGGCAATTAACGCCTTTGGGCTCTCAATGTGGTAAATGTATTAGGCAAGCTCAACATATTCTTCAAACAATCACTCCTCTACCAAGTAAGATTCATGATTGAATCTTCCATTTCAGACACACTTGCTTTTGACACAAGCTCTAGCACTTCTATTCTTTAAAAATGAATAGGGGAGAGTCTATGAAAGCAGATCCAAAAATTATTCAATATCTAAATACCATTCTTGGTAACGAGCTTATCGCTATTAACCAATATTTCTTACATGCAAGGATGTATAAAGATTGGGGACTAAAGCATTTAGCGGATAAGGAATATCATGAATCTATTGATGAAATGAAACACGCTGATTTATTGATAGAACGAATTTTGTTTTTGGAAGGACTTCCTAATCTGCAAGATCTTGGCAAATTGAATATAGGTGAAGATACAAAAGAAATGTTGGAATGCGATTTAGCACTGGAAATGGATGCGATTCCAGATCTGCGAGATGCTATCGCTTATGCAGAAAATATTCGTGATTATGTGTCACGAGATCTGTTTTTGACTATTCTCGATGATGAGGAAGAGCATGTTGATTGGTTAGAAACCCAGTTGGGTCTGATCAAGATGATGGGGATCGAAAACTATAATCAGGCTCAGATTGTTGATGAAGGGTGATAGTTGTCATTATATTGAATTATTTTCAAAATATAATTATCTGATATTAAAGGATTATAGAATTATTTCTGCCTAAGGATTAAACAAGGCTTGTATTCAATAATGTGATCTGTATAATGCTCGCCACTGCCCGAGAGTAAGTCTCGTAAGTGCAGTTGTGAACCAATAAGCGTTGAGGAGAGATATACTGCAGGTTTAACCGAGTATGTTTCATAATGAATACTCTGACTTATGTTCGCAGTCATTAAATTGACTGACAATGCATCCGATAGGGATGCTACGTTCACATAAATCAATCGACATTCCCTCGTCCTTACGAGCGTGAGTGGCGATATTGTTTGTGTAATTTTTATTTGGAGCTCTGTCTAATGCAGAACCAACGTATTCGTATCCGCCTAAAGGCGTTCGATCACCGTCTGATCGATCAGTCAACTGCGGAAATCGTTGAAACAGCTAAGCGTACTGGCGCACAGGTTAAGGGTCCAATCCCTCTACCAACTCGCAAAGAGCGTTTCACTGTTCTTATTTCTCCACACGTTAATAAGGACGCACGTGACCAGTACGAAATCCGTACTCACAAGCGCCTTATCGACATCGTTGAGCCTACAGACAAAACTGTTGATGCTCTTATGCGTCTAGATCTAGCTGCTGGCGTTGACGTACAGATCAGCCTAGGTTAAGGGAGAATAAGAGAATGATTGGTCTAATCGGTCGTAAAGTGGGCATGACCCGCATCTTTACCGAAGATGGCGTTTCTATTCCAGTTACTGTTGTTGAAGTTGAAGCTAACCGCGTTACTCAGGTTAAATCTGTAGAAACTGACGGCTACAACGCTATTCAAGTAACAACTGGTTCTAAGAAAGCTAACCGCGTATCTAAGCCTGAAGCTGGTCACTTTGCGAAAGCAGGTGTAGAAGCTGGTCGCGGTCTTTGGGAATTCCGTCTAGAAAACAGTGAAGAGTTTGCAGTTGGCGCTGAGCTAAATGTTGAACTATTCAACGATATCAAAAAAGTAGACGTTACTGGTACATCTAAGGGTAAAGGTTTCCAAGGTGCTGTTAAGCGCTGGAACTTCCGTACTCAAGATATGACACATGGTAACTCCTTGTCTCACCGTGCTCCGGGTTCAATTGGCCAATGTCAAACTCCAGGTCGCGTATTTAAAGGCAAGAAAATGGCTGGTCACATGGGTGCTGAGCGTGTAACGACTCAAAACCTAGAGATCGTACGTGTTGACGCTGAGCGCAATCTGCTTCTTATCAAAGGTGCAGTCCCTGGCGCAACTGGCGGCAACGTGATCGTTAAACCAGCTGTTAAAGCGTAACGTCGAGGAGTTAGTAATGGAATTGGTAGTCAAAGGCGCTGACGCGCTAACTGTCTCCGAAACTACTTTTGGGCGTGATTTCAATGAAGCGCTTGTACACCAAGTAGTTGTTGCTTTTGCAGCAGGTGCTCGTCAGGGTACTCGTGCTCAGAAGACTCGTTCAGACGTTTCTGGCGGTGGCGCTAAGCCATGGCGTCAGAAAGGTACTGGTCGCGCTCGTGCAGGTACAATCCGCAGTCCGCTATGGCGTACTGGTGGTGTTACTTTCGCTGCTCGTCCTCAGGATCACAGCCAAAAAGTAAACAAGAAAATGTACCGCGGTGCTATGAAGAGCATTCTTTCTGAGCTAGTTCGTCAAGAGCGTCTAATCGTTGTTGATAACTTTGCTCTAGAAGCACCAAAGACAAAAGCACTAGTAGCTAAGCTTAAAGAGCTTGAGCTAACTGATGCACTAATCGTAACTGGTGAGCTAGAAGAAAATCTATTCCTAGCAGCACGTAACCTATACAAAGTAGACGTACGTGATGCGAAGGCAATCGATCCAGTTAGCTTAATCGCTTTCGATAAAGTTGTTATGACTGCAGCAGCAGTTAAAGCAGTTGAGGAGATGCTAGCATGATCACTGAAGAGCGTATTTTAAAAGTTCTACGTGCTCCGCACATCTCTGAAAAAGCATCAATGGCTGCAGAAAACGCTAACACTATCGTTTTCAAAGTAGCATTGACAGCAACTAAGAAAGAGATCAAAGCAGCAGTTGAGAAACTGTTCGAGGTTGAAGTTAAGTCTGTAAATACTCTTATCACTAAGGGTAAGACCAAGCGTCAAGGTATGCGCCAAGGCCGTCGTTCAGACGTGAAGAAAGCGTACGTTATCTTGAAAGAAGGTCAAGACATCGACTTCGCTGGTAGTGCAGAGTAAGGCTAGGAGCAAAGAAGAATGGCTATTGTAAAATGTAAGCCGACTTCCCCAGGTCGTCGCCACGTAGTTAAAGTGGTTAACTCTGACCTGCATAAGGGTAAGCCGTACGCACCACTACTAGAGAAAAACTCTAAGACTGGTGGTCGTAACAATAACGGTCGTATCACAGTACGTCACATCGGTGGTGGTAACAAACAACATTACCGTCTAATCGACTTCAAACGTACTAAAGATGGCATCCCAGCGAAAGTTGAGCGTCTAGAATACGATCCAAACCGTAGCGCAAACATTGCTCTAGTTCTTTACAAAGACGGTGAGCGCCGCTACATCATTGCACCTAAAGGTCTACAAGCTGGTGATATGATCCAGTCTGGCGAAGATGCTGCAATCAAAGTTGGTAACACTCTACCAATGCGCAACATCCCAGTAGGTTCAACAGTACACTGTGTTGAACTTAAGCCTGGTAAAGGTGCTCAGCTGGCTCGTTCAGCTGGTGCATACGCTCAGATCATTGCACGTGCAGGCACATATGTGACTCTACGTCTACGTTCTGGTGAAATGCGTAAAGTTCTTGCTGAAGGTCGTGCGACTCTAGGTGAAGTTGGTAATGCTGAACACATGCTACGCGAGCTAGGTAAAGCTGGTGCTAACCGCTGGCGCGGTGTTCGTCCAACTGTACGTGGTGTTGTAATGAACCCAGTAGATCACCCACACGGTGGTGGTGAAGGTCGTACATCAGGCGGTCGTCACCCAGTTACACCTTGGGGTGTTCCAACTAAGGGTTACAAGACTCGTAAGAACAAGCGTACCGACAAGTACATCGTACGTCGTCGTAACAAGTAATTATAAAGAGGATACGCCATGCCACGTTCTCTCAAGAAAGGTCCATTTATTGACCTACACTTGCTGAAGAAGGTAGAGAAAGCGTTGGAAAGCGGTGACAAGAAGCCTGTTAAGACTTGGTCCCGTCGCTCAATGATCATCCCTCAGATGATCGGTTTGACCATCGCTGTCCATAATGGTCGTCAGCACGTACCTGTTTTCGTTTCTGAAGAAATGATCGGTCACAAGCTAGGCGAATTTGCACCAACACGCACTTACCGTGGCCACGCTGCGGATAAGAAAGCTAAAAAGCGCTAAGGAGTAGGTAATGGAAGCTATCGCTAAACATCGCTTTGCTCGCATTTCGCCGCAAAAAGCTCGTTTGGTTGCAGATCAACTGCGCGGTAAGCCAGTTGCTCAAGCTCTAGAAATTCTAAACTTCAGCAACAAAAAAGCTGCTGATTTAATCAAGAAAGTTCTAGAGTCAGCTATCGCTAACGCAGAACACAACGAAGGTGCAGACATTGATGATCTTAATGTTGCTAAAATCTTCGTTGACGAAGGTCCTACCATGAAGCGTATTATGCCTCGTGCAAAAGGCCGTGCCGATCGCATCTTGAAGCGTTCTAGCCACATCACTGTTGTTGTAGCAGACCGCTAAGAGACTAGGAGAGAAAGCAATGGGTCAGAAAGTACATCCTAATGGTATTCGTTTAGGCATCGTTAAGCCTTGGAATACCACTTGGTTTGCTAACAGCCAAGAGTTCGCTGACAACCTAGACGGCGATTTCAAGGTACGCCAGTTCCTTACTAAGGAACTAGCAAAAGCATCTCTATCACGCATCGTTATCGAGCGTCCTGCTAAGAGCATCCGTGTGACTATCCACACTGCTCGTCCAGGCGTAGTAATCGGTAAGAAAGGTGAAGACGTAGAGAAACTACGTGCAGCAGTTGCGAAGATCGCGGGCGTTCCAGCTCAGATCAACATCGCTGAAGTACGTAAGCCAGAACTAGACGGTCAACTAGTAGCAGACAGCATCGCGTCTCAGCTAGAGCGTCGTGTTATGTTCCGTCGCGCTATGAAGCGTGCAGTTCAGAACGCTATGCGTCTTGGCGCTAAAGGTATCAAAGTTGAAGTAAGCGGTCGTCTAGGCGGCGCTGAAATCGCACGTACTGAGTGGTACCGTGAAGGCCGTGTGCCTCTACACACTCTACGTGCTGACATTGATTACGCAACTTCTTCGGCTCACACCCAATACGGTGTTATCGGCGTTAAAGTTTGGATCTTCAAAGGTGAAGTTCTAGGCGGTATGCCAGCTGCTAACGCAGTAGAGCCAAAGGCTGACAAGCCTAAGAAGCAGCGCAAAAGCCGTAAATAAGGAGTTTATTGATGCTGCAACCAAAACGCACTAAATTCCGCAAGGCCTTTAAAGGTCGTAACCGCGGTCTAGCGAACGGTACTGAAGTAAGCTTTGGTCAATTTGGTCTTAAAGCTGTAGGCCGTGGTCGCCTAACAGCTCGTCAAATCGAAGCTGCACGTCGTGCTATGACTCGTCATATCAAACGTCAGGGCCAAATCTGGATTCGTGTATTCCCAGACAAACCAATCACATCTAAGCCTCTTGAAGTTCGTCAAGGTAAAGGTAAGGGTAGTGTGGCATACTGGGTTGCTCAAGTTCAACCAGGTAAAGTTCTATACGAAATGAATGGTGTTTCTGAATCTCTAGCACGTGAAGCATTTAACCTTGCTGCACGTAAGCTACCAATCAAAACAACATTCGTAATTAAGGCGGTGATGTGATGAATGCACAAGATCTACGCGCGAAAAGCGTTGAAGAACTGAATGCAGAGCTTGTGAATCTACTTCGCGAACAGTTCAACTTGCGTATGCAAGCTGCAACTGGTCAGCTACAGCAGACTCACAACCTAAAAACTGTACGTCGTGATATCGCACGTGTTAAAACCGTTCTGACTGAGAAGGCTGGCGCATAATGAGCGAGAAAATCCGTACTCAGCTTGGTCGTGTAGTTAGCGACAAGGGCGATAAGTCTATTGTTGTTGCTATTGAGCGTATGGTGAAACACCCAATCTACGGTAAGTTCATCAAGCGTACAACTAAGCTTCACGCACATGACGAAAACAACGAGTGTGGCCTAGGCGACACTGTTGAGGTTCGCGAGTGTCGTCCACTATCTAAGACTAAGTCTTGGACACTGGTACGAGTAGTTGAAAAAGCACGTATCTAATACGTACTTAACAGCTATATAAGTTAGCGGCCCCGAAAAAATTTGGGGCCGTTCATTTTTTTATCTACCCATCAGTCGAAAATGGTGTTATTATTCGCCGCCTTTGAAGAAAAGGCATATCGACTCGTATTGGGTCTAGATGTTTTAAAAATTAGCGGAGCACTAACATGATCCAAATGCAAAGTATGCTTGATGCAGCGGATAACTCCGGCGCACGTAGCGTAATGTGTATTAAGGTTCTGGGTGGTTCTCACCGTCGCTATGCACATATCGGTGACATCATCAAGGTTACTGTTAAGGAAGCAATTCCTCGCGGTAAAGTTAAGAAAGGTGATGTACTGAAAGCGGTGGTTGTACGCACCCGTAAAGGCGTTCGTCGTCAAGATGGCTCTGTCATTCGCTTTGACCGTAATGCTTGCGTATTGTTGAACAACACTACTGAGCAACCTATCGGTACTCGTATCTTCGGCCCAGTGACTCGTGAACTTCGTACAGCGAAATTCATGAAGATTGTTTCACTAGCGCCAGAAGTACTTTAAGGAGCGACTATAATGGCAGCTAAAATCCGTCAAAACGACGAAGTTATCATTCTTGCTGGTAAAGACAAAGGCAAGACTGGTAAAGTAACTAAGGTTCTAGCAACCGGTAAAGTTATCGTTGAAGGTATCAACATGGTTAAGAAACACCAGAAGCCAGTTCCGGCAATGGGTGTTCAGGGCGGTATCGTTGAGCAGGAAGCTGCTATCGATGCGTCTAATGTTGCTATCGTTAACGGTCAAGGTAAAGCGGACCGTGTAGGCTTCCGATTTGAAGACGGCAAAAAAGTTCGTTTCTTCAAGTCGACTGGCGAAACTATTAAGTAAGTTTGGAGTAGTACTATGGCGAAACTGCATGATTACTACAAAGAGACTGTTGTAAAAGAGCTTTCTGAAAAGTTTGAATACAAGAGTATCATGCAAGTCCCAAGGATCGAAAAGATCACACTTAACATGGGTGTGGGCGAAGCTATCAACGACAAGAAGCTGCTAGAGAATGCTGCTGCTGACATGACTGCAATTTCAGGTCAGAAGCCGCTAATCACTGTAGCACGTAAGTCAGTTGCAGGCTTTAAGATCCGTGAGGGCTACCCTATTGGCTGTAAAGTAACCTTACGTGGCGAGCGTATGTGGGACTTTTTCGACCGTCTAATTTCAATTGCTGTTCCACGTATTCGTGACTTCCGTGGTTTAAACCCTAAGTCATTCGATGGTCGTGGTAACTACAGCATGGGCGTTCGTGAGCAGATCATCTTCCCAGAAATCGATTTCGATAAAGTAGATCGTGTACGTGGTTTAGACATCACTGTTACAACTTCTGCTAAGTCTGACGAAGAAGCTCTAGCTCTGCTGTCTGCTTTTAACTTCCCATTCCGTAAGTAAAAGTAAGGGTTACTAATGGCTAAAGAATCTATGAAGGCACGCGAAGCTAAACGTGCCAAGCTAGTAGCTAAGTTCGCTGAAAAGCGTGCAGCGCTAAAAGCTCTAATTAGCGACGTGAATGCGTCTGAAGAAGATCGCTGGAATGCAGTGCTTAAGCTTCAGTCACTACCACGTGATTCTGCGAAGTCTCGTCAGCGTAATCGCTGTAACCAGACTGGACGTCCACACGGCTACCTACGTAAGTTCGGTCTTAGCCGTATCAAGGTTCGTGAAGCTTGCATGAAAGGCGAGATTCCGGGTCTACGTAAAGCAAGCTGGTAATCCAGTAAGCAATTCAGAATCACGGAGTATTAACTTATGAGCATGCAAGATCCGATTTCGGATATGCTGACCCGTCTTCGTAACGGTCAGGCAGCGAAAAAAGTTGCTGTTAAAATGCCATCTTCTAAGCTTAAAGTAGCAATCGCTGCTCTATTAAAAGAAGAAGGTTATGTGGCTGACTACACTGTAACAGGTGAAGTTAAGCCTGAGCTAGAAGTTACACTTAAGTACTTCGAAGCTAACCCAGTTATTGAGCAAATCCAACGTGTATCACGTCCTGGTCTACGCATCTACAAGAAAAAAGATGCGCTACCATCAGTGATGGGTGGCCTTGGTATTGCTGTTGTTTCCACTTCCAAGGGTCTAATGACCGACCGCGCTGCACGCAAAGCGGGTCTTGGCGGTGAGATTATCTGCTACGTAGCATAATAGGAGTAGGATATGTCTCGTGTTGCAAAAGCACCTGTAGTTATTCCTGCCGGCGTAGAAGTTAAACTTAACGGTCAGGAAATTACTGTTAAAGGTAGTAAGGGCGAAGCAGTTCGTTCTATCCACGAAGCAGTAGTTCTAACTTTGGAAGAGAACAAAGTTACTTTCGGTCCTCGTGAAGGATTCGAAAAAGCTTGGGCACAAGCAGGTACTGCACGTGCACTAGTTAACAACATGGTTGTTGGTGTTACTGAAGGCTTCACTAAGAAGCTGACTCTTAAGGGTGTAGGTTACCGTGCTGCTATCAAAGGCAATGCAGTAGCTCTAACTCTAGGTTTCTCTCATCCAGTTGAGCACGAACTTCCAGCAGGTATCAAAGCTGAATGTCCATCACAAACTGAAATCGTACTTACTGGTACTGATAAGCAGGTTGTAGGTCAAGTAGCTGCTGATATTCGCGCTTACCGTAGCCCTGAACCTTACAAAGGTAAAGGTGTTCGTTACGCCGACGAAGTTGTGCGTACTAAAGAAGCTAAGAAGAAGTAAGGTAACACTATGGATAAGAAAGCATCTCGTATCCGTCGTGCGACCCGAGCACGTCGTAAGATTGCTGAACTGGGCGCAACTCGCCTAGTTGTACACCGTACTCCACGTCACGTGTACGCTCAGGTAATCGCACCAAACGGCTCTGAGGTTATCGCAGCCGCTTCTACCGTAGAAAAAGCGATCCGTGAGCAAGTTAAGAGCACTGGTAACAAAGACGCTGCTACAGCTGTAGGTAAAGCTATTGCTGAGCGCGCGATTGAAAAAGGCATCCTTAACGTTGCATTCGATCGTTCTGGTTTCCAATACCACGGCCGTATCGCTGCACTAGCAGAAGCTGCTCGTGAAGCTGGTCTGAAATTCTAAGGTAGGCGGAAGATGGCTAACGAAAAAACACAATCAGATTTGCATGAAAAACTGATCGCTGTTAACCGTGTTTCAAAAACGGTTAAAGGTGGTCGTATTTTCAGCTTTACTGCACTAACTGTTGTTGGTGACGGTAACGGTCGCATCGGTTTTGGTTACGGTAAGGCACGTGAAGTTCCTGCTGCAATCCAGAAAGCGATGGAAAAAGCACGCCGTAACATGGTTACAGTTGCAATCAACGAAGGTACTCTATACCACCCTGTTAAGGGCGTTCACACTGGTTCTAAAGTTTACATGCAACCAGCGTCTGAAGGTACAGGTATCATCGCGGGTGGTGCAATGCGTGCAGTACTAGAAGTTGCGGGTATCCGTAACGTTCTAGCTAAAGCATACGGTTCTACTAACCCAATCAACGTTGTTCGCGCAACAATTGACGGTCTAAGTGGAATGAACTCTCCAGAAATGATCGCAGCTAAGCGTGGTCTTTCTGTTAAAGAAATTCTGGAGTAATCGACATGGCTAAAACTATTAAAGTAACCCAAACAAAGAGCTCTATCGGTCGTCTACCGAAGCATAAAGCTACTTTGCGTGGCCTAGGCCTTCGTCGCATCAACCACACTGTTGAACTTGAAGATACTGCCTGCGTACGCGGCATGATCAACAAAGTTTACTACATGGTTAAAGTTGAGGAGTAATCAGAATGCGTTTGAATACTCTATCACCGGCTGCGGGTTCTAAGCCTTCTGCGAAGCGCGTAGGTCGTGGTATCGGTTCAGGTCTGGGTAAAACTTGTGGCCGTGGTCACAAAGGTCAGAAATCACGTTCAGGTGGTTCAGTACGTCCAGGCTTCGAAGGCGGTCAAATGCCTTTGAAACAGCGTCTACCAAAATTCGGTTTTACATCACGTAAGAGCCTTGTAACAGCTGAAGTTCGTCTAGCAGAGCTAGCGAAAGTTGAAGGTGACGTAGTAAGCCTAGAAACACTAAAAGCTGCGAATGTTATCACTAAGGACGTTAAGTTCGTGAAAGTTGTACTTTCTGGTGAGATCGCTCGTTCAGTAACAGTGAAAGGCCTACGCGTTACTAAAGGCGCTAAAGCTGCTATCGAAGCTGCTGGCGGTAAAATCGAGGAATAATTAACTCGAGGATGAGGTACAGATGGCTAAACAACCAGGACAAGATTTTCGTAGCGCACAAGGTGGCCTAGCAGAGCTTAAGTCACGCCTTTTATTCGTATTAGGTGCGATCTTAATATTTAGAGCGGGTTCCTTTGTTCCTATTCCTGGTATTGACGCTGCTGTACTTGCCAGTCTGTTCGAACAGCAAAAGGGTACCATCATTGAAATGTTTAACATGTTCTCTGGTGGTGCACTCTCGCGTGCTTCTATTCTAGCGCTGGGCATTATGCCGTATATTTCGGCATCGATTATTGTCCAGTTGCTAACAGTAGTTCATCCAGCATTAGCTGAGTTGAAGAAAGAAGGTGAGGCTGGCCGTCGTAAGATTAGTCAGTACACCCGATACGGTACGCTTGTTTTGGCAACCTTCCAAGCAATTGGTATTGCAACGGGGTTACCAAGTATGATTCCAGGGCTTGTACATAATCCAGGCCCTAGTTTCTACTTTGTTGCAGTGGTTAGTTTGGTTACTGGCACCATGTTCTTAATGTGGTTAGGTGAGCAAATTACCGAGCGTGGTATTGGTAACGGTATTTCATTGATTATTTTCACTGGTATCGTTGCAGGTTTACCGCCAGCGATTGGACAGACCGTAGAGCAAGCGCGTCAAGGTGAATTGCACGTACTTCTTCTACTGTTAATTGCGGTTATATCATTTGCTGTTATTTACTTTGTTGTGTTTATGGAACGTGGTCAGCGTCGTATCGTCGTTAACTACGCTAAACGCCAACAAGGTCGACGTGTTTTTGCTGCGCAAAGCACACACCTACCGTTGAAAATCAACATGGCAGGTGTTATTCCAGCAATTTTTGCATCGAGTATTATTCTTTTTCCAGGAACGCTGGCTCAGTGGTTTGGTCAAAGTGAAGGTCTAGGTTGGTTAAGTGATATCTCACTTGCTCTAAGTCCTGGTCAACCTTTATATGTAATGCTTTATGCTGCTGCAATTATATTCTTCTGTTTCTTCTATACTGCGTTGGTTTTCAACCCTCGCGAGACAGCTGATAACTTGAAGAAGTCTGGGGCATTCATACCTGGTATACGCCCGGGTGAACAGACCGCAAAATATATAGATAAAGTAATGACACGTTTAACTCTTGCGGGTGCGTTGTATATTACGTTTATCTGTCTGATCCCCGAGTTCATGATGATAGCATGGAATGTTCGCTTCTATTTTGGCGGTACTTCCCTACTTATCGTAGTCGTTGTTATTATGGATTTCATGGCTCAAGTTCAGACACATTTGATGTCTCAACAATATGAGTCAGTTTTGAAAAAGGCTAACCTTAAAGGCTATGGCCGCTAAGTTAGTTTTCCATTTTACGGAGTTTAGCAATGAAAGTTCGTGCTTCCGTTAAGAAAATCTGCCGTAACTGTAAAGTTATCAAGCGCAACGGTGTTGTGCGTGTGATTTGCAGTGAGCCAAAGCATAAACAACGCCAAGGCTAATTAGCAGAAATATTTCTTGCAAATTGAAGATAGGTTGGCTACATTAGCCAACCATCTTTTGTTATGTGCAAAAGAATTGTTCACCGCTGCGTATCCTAAACGGGCTCTGCAGCGGTTATTCTTGTAAAGTACTAGGAGTGAATAGTGGCCCGTATTGCAGGCATTAACATTCCTGATCAGAAACATGCTGTTATCGCACTTACTGCGATCTACGGCATTGGTAAGACTCGTTCAAAAGCTATCCTAGCTGAAACGGGTATTGCTGAAGATGTTAAGATCAGTGAACTAACTGAAGAGCAGATCGATCTACTGCGTGATGGTGTAGCTAAGTACACTGTAGAAGGTGATCTTCGTCGTGAAATTTCCATGAACATCAAGCGCCTAATGGATCTTGGTTGTTACCGTGGTCTTCGTCACCGTCGCAGTCTACCTCTACGTGGACAGCGTACTAAAACCAACGCTCGCACTCGTAAGGGTCCGCGCAAGCCGATCAAAAAATAATCGGATAAGGTAGAGTACAATGGCAAAACAACCTACACGCGCTCGTAAGCGCGTACGCAAGCAAGTAGCTGATGGCGTTGCGCACATCCACGCTTCTTTCAACAACACAATCGTAACCATTACAGACCGTCAAGGTAATGCTCTATCTTGGGCTACTGCAGGTGGTTCAGGTTTCCGTGGTTCTCGTAAATCTACTCCGTTCGCTGCACAGGTTGCTGCAGAGCGTTGTGGTGAAATGGCTAAAGAATACGGCGTTAAGAACCTAGAAGTTATGGTTAAGGGCCCTGGTCCAGGTCGTGAGTCTACAATCCGTGCTCTAAACGCAGCGGGTTTCCGTATCACTAACATTGTTGATGCGACTCCGATCCCTCACAACGGTTGTCGTCCACCTAAGAAACGTCGCGTATAACGTTTCGTTTCTAGGAATTTGGAGAAAGAAAAATGGCAAGATATTTGGGTCCTAAGCTGAAGCTTAGCCGTCGCGAAGGCACTGACTTATTCCTTAAGTCTGGTGTACGCGCGATTGATACCAAGTGTAAAATTGATAACGCGCCGGGCCAACATGGTGCTCGTCGTGGTCGTCTATCTGATTACGGCGTTCAGCTTCGTGAGAAGCAGAAAGTTCGTCGTACGTATGGCGTACTAGAAAAACAATTCCGTAACTACTACAAGACAGCTGCCCGCATCAAGGGTAACACAGGTGAGAACCTGCTTCAGCTTCTTGAAGGTCGTCTAGATAACGTAGTTTACCGCATGGGCTTTGGCGCAACTCGCGCAGAAGCACGTCAGTTGGTAAGCCACAAAGCGATCCTAGTAAACGGTCAAGTCGTAAACGTTCCTTCTTTCAAGGTAGCGGCAAACGACGTTGTTAGCATTCGTGAGAAAGCTAAGAACCAAGCACGCATCAAAGCAGCTCTAGAAGTTGCTACACAGCGTGAACTACCGACTTGGGTCGAAGTAGACAGCAGCAAGATGGAAGGTACGTTCAAGCGTCTTCCAGAACGTTCTGATTTGTCTGCCGACATCAACGAACACCTGATCGTCGAGCTTTACTCTAAGTAAGGCTACAGTTAAGAGAGGACACAATGCAGGGTTCTGTAACAGAATTTCTTAAGCCGCGTCTTGTTGACATCGAACAAGTTAGCACGACACACGCAAAAGTAACTCTAGAGCCATTAGAGCGTGGTTTTGGCCACACTTTAGGAAACGCTCTTCGTCGTATTTTACTATCTTCTATGCCAGGTTGTGCTGTAACAGAAGTTGAAATCGACGGTGTGTTACATGAGTACAGCACCAAAGAAGGCGTTCAGGAGGATATCCTTGAAATTCTTCTAAACCTTAAAGGTCTAGCCGTTAAGGTTGAGGGTAAAGATGAAGTTATTCTTACTCTGAACAAATCTGGTGCAGGCCCTGTTGTTGCAGGTGACATCACCCATGATGGTGATGTTGAGATTGCGAACCCAGAACACGTAATCTGCCACATTACTGATGACAATGCTGAATTAAGCATGCGCATCAAGGTAGAGCGTGGTCGTGGCTATGTACCAGCATCTGCTCGTATTCACACTGAAGAAGATGAGCGTCCAATTGGTCGTCTGTTAGTAGACGCTACTTACAGCCCAGTTGACCGTATTGCTTACGCTGTTGAAGCAGCTCGCGTTGAACAACGCACTGACTTAGACAAGCTAGTAATCGATATGGAGACTAACGGTACACTTGATCCTGAGGAAGCTATCCGTCGTGCAGCAACTATTCTTGCTGAGCAATTGGATGCATTCGTAGATCTTCGCGATGTACGAGTTCCAGAAGAGAAAGAAGAGAAGCCGGAGTTCGATCCGATCCTACTGCGTCCTGTAGACGATCTTGAACTAACTGTTCGCTCTGCTAACTGTCTGAAAGCAGAAGCGATCCACTACATCGGTGATCTTGTTCAGCGTACTGAGGTTGAGCTTCTTAAAACGCCAAACCTTGGTAAGAAGTCTTTAACAGAAATTAAAGATGTATTGGCTTCTCGTGGTCTGTCTCTAGGTATGCGCCTAGAAAATTGGCCACCAGCGTCAATCGCTGAAGATTAATAGTTTACTGATATCTAGTTAGAAGGATTAGGTCATGCGCCATCGTAAGAGTGGTCGTCAACTCAACCGCAACAGCAGTCATCGTAAAGCGATGTTCAGCAACATGGCTAGCTCTCTGGTACGTCACGAATTAATTAAGACTACCCTGCCTAAAGCAAAAGAGCTACGTCGCGTAATTGAGCCTTTGATTACCCTAGCTAAGACTGACAGTGTTGCTAACCGTCGTCTTGCATTCGCTCGTACTCGTGACAACGAAGTTGTTGCGAAACTATTTAACGAACTAGGTCCACGCTTTGCTAAGCGTCCTGGTGGTTACACTCGTATCATGAAGTGCGGTTTCCGTGCTGGTGATAAAGCTCCTATGGCTTACATCGAGTTAGTTGACCGTCCTGAAGCTCAGGAAGAAGCTGCTGCTGAATAAGCAATAGCCGTTAAATAAAAAAAGAAGCCGAGTCTTTAGACTCGGCTTTTTTTTTGCATCTTTTTCAGTGTGTAGGTGTCACACTGAGGACAATATGCTTTATTTAATGTTAGATAGTTCTGGTTTTGGTGGTATTGAAAGTCATGTCTTGCAACTGTCTTTATTAATTCGAGAGAAAAAAGTTCCTTTCAAAGTTATTTTCCTTTCTCATGTCGATCATCACCCGCTATATCGTCTCCTTGATAATAATCAGGTTGATTACATCGTAGCACCCGGTTTTTTTTCTCTATTATTCTTGTTTAAATCCGATGATGTGATCCACGCCCACGGCTATAAATCTTCACTTTGGGCCCGATGTTTAAAACTTTTCCGTCGATGTAAGGTACTAACTACTTTTCATGCTGGGGAGTTTTTAATCGGCCGCCTTGCTTTTTATGAACAGTTAAATCGCTATACCAGTTTTTTTTCCGTTAATTTTGCGGTGAGTGATGACATTAAGTCTAAAGTTCCTTTTCCATGTTCTGTATTAAATAATTTTATTCATGCGATCCCCCCTTTTCTTTTTCGTAGTCGACATAAAATTTTGCAAGTGGGGTTTGTTGGACGTTTATGTCACGTTAAAGGGATAGATCGTTATCTACAGCTATCTAATCAGTGCCCGACCATTCAATTTCATGTTTTTGGTGATGGCGAAGAAGCGAATTTATTGGCGAGTTATTCCAATGTTAAATGGCATGGTGCGGTTGAAGATATGTCGGGTAATTGGAATCAATTAGATTTGTTGTTGATCCCGTCCCGTGCTGAAGGCTTACCTATGGCTGCGTTAGAAGCGATGGCGAATGGTATCCCTGTTATTGGTACTCAGGTTGGTGATTTATCTCGACTTGTTGATCCACGTTGGTTAGTTGAGCCTTATGAGTGGCCCAAATTGGTGTGGTATATTCTCTGTTTTGATTCTATGACCAATAAAGAATGGCAAGCATGTTCTAAATATAGCTATATTCAAGTTGCGAACAACTTTAGTGGTATACAGCGGTGGTCGGTTTTAGCGTCTGCTTATGGCGTTAATCACGAGACTACCGATAAATGCTGATTAGTGTTTTATCATCGATAGTTGATTGTTGTGGGTTTGCCCATATTTTTTCATGACGCTGTATTGTTGTTTTATGACTTAGTCGTTCAAGAAAATGCGTTGTTATTGGCTTGGTAAATAACCCATCGCTATAGCAATGAACACTAATATTTGATGTGAGAGTGATACTTTTAGGTTTGATGAGAAGTTGTGGGTTAATACCTAATAAACCGATATTTTCTTCAAGATAGCATGTGTCTTTATGGCTTATTTTCAATGCAGAGGGCATACCTGCATTATATATTTTTAAGTTATTTTCGTTATCTATTGTGATGATCATTAGGCAGATCATGTGGCGATTTTTTCTTGCTGATATGAGCTGATGATTGAGGATATGACAAATTTCTTCGGGTGTTTCGATTCCAGCATCCAGTAACCCTGCAATATAGCCAAACCAACCTATCCCGTTTGCTCTCGCTAATGGTCCATGTCCCATGTTATCACCGAGTATGATCATTGCTGGAGCAGTACTTTTTGGTTTTCGATAAAGTAGAAAATCACCTTGGTTTACAGGGTATTGCTCAATATTGATTGTAATGTCCCGAACCGTAATTTTTTTTGGTAGCTCTGCTTGATACGGGGTCATTTGATCAAGTAATTGCTTTTCAAAAACTGAAGCAAGAATACTGTGACGTTTAAATACCCGTTTTAATATAGTGAGCAGTTTTTCTTTCTCTAAGGGTTTTGTTAGGTAATCGTCTATGCCGGCTCTGGCAGCTTCGAGTAATGTGGTGTCTTTGTTGTCACCAGAGATGAAGATAAAAGGCAGTGATTGGCAGTCTTGGAGCTGAGTGACTTTATCTCTAAAGGTGAAGCCGTCAATATCTGGCATATGTAAGTCGGTGATCACCATATCACAGCGACTGTGTGTTAACCATTCTAGTGCTTCACAGGGCTTACTAAATAAAATCAGCTGGTAGTGATGACGCAGAAACGTGGCGAATAAGGCTAATTGGCTCGGGCTGTCATCAACAATTAAGAGCTGGGGTTTAGCTTTTAAGCGCGGAATGCTAAATCGGATAATATTTCTATCATTTGAAATAAAGTATTTAAAATCAGGAAAATAGGTATTTATTAATGCTAGTCCTAATTTATTGCACGTTGGCTCTTCTGGTAATGTAGCTGACTGTATTTTATCTTCCATCTCATTCCAATATGAACCATTGTCGATGATTTCAAACCTTGCTTGATTGTTACGTAATCCGTATTTTAATTCGACATGGCTAGCTGTGTTGTTTTGATGTACGAGTAAGTTTACGCAATATTCATTGCAGACGAGGATGATGTGTTGGCTGAGCTCATAGCTTAAATTGAGTTTGTAACTTTGTATTCTTAACCACTGACGCATGGTTTTTAGGTTGTCATAATTTAAGCTAAATGTTTGTTTGAAAAGGATCTGATGGATCATTGGTACTTTCCTTGTAACAGCTGACTTTTATTAAGTATTGTGGTGATCTTGTTTCTTATTTTTTCAGGTAACCACCACGCTTTTGAGTTCATGCTTTTTAATAATCGTTGGGCTAGCGTTGGATTAAATTGATCATTGATAATGATCCCTATGATGTTGCAGTTACTCTTTTCAAGTTTGGCAATGCTTGTCAGCAACTGACTTTCTGTTGTTTTGGCTGCTGACAAGCAAAGTAGGATCCCATCACTGGCATTGGCGATATTTACCGCAGGGAGGTTGCGCCAGTTAGCGGTATTAATATTGCCAGTATCACAAATAATATAGTGATATTGCTGCTGCCAATATTGCAGTAGATAACGGAGTTTATGAGGTTGGCGTAAGGTCAGGACGGTTGATTGATCTTCTGGCTGAGGCAATATATCTAAATATTGATGCTTGACGATCAAAGATTGCTCTTTATTTTTGTTATCGGTTTCCCAGTGGATAGGATCGTACCCCTGACCAGATCCGGAAAGATCCAAATCGATCAATAATACCTTGGTTTGGTTTTCAGAGCAGCGTTCAGCGAGCCAATAACTCATGGTGG
Source organism: Photobacterium lucens (assembly GCF_009873615.1). Taxonomy (GTDB): domain Bacteria; phylum Pseudomonadota; class Gammaproteobacteria; order Enterobacterales; family Vibrionaceae; genus Photobacterium; species Photobacterium lucens. The sequence continues at coordinate 14,643 of NZ_SSMG01000308.1, read as the reverse complement.
AGCTACCGCATTTTTGATTGCAATTAGCGATACAGATGATCCTTAGCTGCAATTGATGGATCTGTTGGAATAGGTGTTCCATTTCCTCGCTTAGCCATGGTTTCATAATGCCGCTCCTATTACGAGTAATGTTGTGACAAGACTAAAGGCATCTTGCAATCCCTGACGCAAAAGTGCGGTTGTTGAATCTTCTTCATTTGGCACATATACCGTATCTCCTGGGCGAAGCATTGGGATCGGGGTATCTGCTGGATGTTTGATGTAATCACGCAAACTGAAAGTCTGGCTTTTATCGCCGCAGCACGACGCATTGACGATCATGATTTTGTCGATATACGCTTTATCGGTTGGCCCTCCAGCCTCTGCGAGTAGATCTAATAATGACATCTGGCTATTAAATGAGTAGCGACCAGGTTTTTTGACTTCTCCCATTAACCTGACGACACGATTGGCTGGTTTATCGAGCCAGTCTCCATCTCGCTGTGGGATGTAAATAACGTCACCAGGTACAACTTTAGGGATCAGGCTTTCGTCACCGGTTTCAAAATAAAGGGTGAGGTTTAAAGTGGTGACATCGGCATGTGTACCATTACGGTGACTGATTTTTATTTGTTGTAGATTGGCATCTTTATCGGGGCCATCAGCGGCGGCGAGAATATCTAAAAAGCTTAACTCCTCATTGAATGCATATCTTCCTGGGGCGTTAACTGCACCAAAGACATAAATGGATTCTTCAGCGTTTTGTCTGATCCAAGTGGATTTGTTATCAGTCGGATCATGAGGCAGTTCATCGACCATGATGGTATCACCGGGCCTGATAATTGGCAGTCCTGCAAAGTTACCGCCTCTATCAATGAACTTTTCTAAATCGAAATAAATAATACTGTTAGGATCATTTTTATTTTTTTTGATGATCCGAATACTACTGAGGTTTGCCGTTTCTAGAGGGCCTCCCGCTAAGGCGAAGATCTCTAAAAAGGTTAGTTTTTTATTCCATTTAAAGCGTCCAGGCCCCTTGACGGAGCCGATCACCATCACTGTTTTATCATCTTTGGCTTTTAGCGTCTGCGGAACATAAATGACATCGCCTGGCAGAACTTTGGGGAGTAGCTTTTCATTGCCAGTTTCAAAATATTTAGCAAGATCAAGGTGGGTGACTCGGGTTTTTTTGCCGTTACGATGTGTGATTAATAACTCTTGTAAATCTGCATCCCCAATCGGCCCATCGGCCGCAGAAAGAATATCAAGAAAGCCCTGCTCTTTATTAAAAGCGTAGCGCCCTGGGGCACCTACGGCACCAAAAATATAAATGGAATCTTTAGCTGATTGACGTAGCCAGCTGGACTTATTGTCACTGGGATCATGTGGCTGCTCATCAACAATGATGGTATCGCCCGCCTTTATCTTTGGCAGCTTTTTATCTGGGTGACCTTCTTTAATAAAGTTTTCTAGATCAAAGAAGATCACTTGGTGCCCGATATCGCTAGGCTGTTTGGGATCAGGAAGCCGAACAATTCGGATGTTGGACATATTAGCTTTTTCTTTAGGGCCGCCAGCCATAGAGAGGAGATCAAGAAAAGTTAGCTTGTGATTGAAGTTAAACCGTCCTGGCTCGTATACGGCACCTATGATTTTTATTGCGCTGTGATCTGATGGCTTTTTCGTTTTAGGGATGTAAATAACGTCCCCAGGTACCACTTTAGGTAATGCAGACTCATCGCCTGTTTTAAAATACTCTGCGAGATCTAATTGGCTTACTTGGCTTGTGGTTCCGTTACGATGGGTGATCAAGATCTCTTGTAGGTCGGCTTCATTATTGGGTCCATCAGCAGCAGCAAGAATATCTAAAAATCCTTGTTCATCATTAAAAGCATAACGACCGGGAGCACCAATCGAGCCGAAAACATAGATAGAATCTTTAGGTGATTGGCGTAGCCAACTGGCTTTGTTATCACTGGGATCATCCGGCAATTCATCGACAATAATGGTCATGCCGGCAGAAAGTGGCGGCAATAGCCGTTTCGGGCTGCCCTGTTTGATGAAAGTTTGTAGATTGAAAAAGGAAACATCATGGCCGTTGGTGATGTCTTCATCTTCGACAATTAACCGGATATTGCTCAGATTGGCTCGTTTGGTTGGCCCTTCTGCGTGAGCTAATAGATCCATAAAATCCATCGCAGGGCTCCATTCATAACGCCCCGGAACGTTGACTGCGCCAATGATCTTTATGGATCGGTCTTCCGTAATTTTGAGCCAAGATTTTTCATTGACGGTGGTTTTTTCAGGAACAAAGATGACATCACCCGTCTTCATTAGTGGAACATGGTAGTTTTGCGGATTTTTTGTAAACTCGACGAGATTGATAATAATAGGCGCTTCCGTTTCACTGAGGATTTTGATTTGTGTGGTATCGGCAAAACGGGTTGGCCCACCGGCATTGGCTAAAACATCAATAAACTTGGTTTCTTTTCCGATCTCATAAGGGCCAGCAGCCTTTACTTCTCCCATTACAAAAACGGTTCTTGCCGTGGTACTGATATCGTCGACTTCTATTGGGGCAAAAATTGTTGTTCCGGGCTGTACTGGTGGCAACATGGTTTCATCACCAGTATCGAGGTAGGTTTTTAAATCAAATTGATAGGGCTTGTTATCGGTTACAACTCGGATTTTTGTGACATCGGCGTAACGGGTTACTCCATCAGCTCGCATTAAGGCATCGACAACATTCATTTCAGGTTTATAGCTAAATGTTCCCGGATTTCTTACCTCACCAAATAAAGTTAATCCGTTTCGCTCATTCGCATCCCCTGCGTTTTGAATGGCAGCAGCATCAAAGTCTACTTCAATATTGCCAAGTAGTGGAGAGACTGGTACAAACACGGTGTCGCCATTAGAGAGGATTGGCAGCGATGATATATCACCTGTATCTAAGTATTTTTTATAGTTGAAACTACGTTGTACTTCATTTTGTGTAATCACAAATTTATCTAGCTGTGCACCTGGCCTTGCTCCTCCTGCCGCCGCTATTGCCAGCTGGACATTGCTATTGGGTTTTAGAGAAACCGTGCCAGGTTCTTCGACGTAACCGAGGACATGAATACGGATGAGCTGCTCTTTGAGGGTAAGTTTAAAATCATCGAGGTTTCGGAAAACCACTGACAAGCTTTGTTTAATTTTACGCTCAGCGTCTGCAATAGTGAGATCGGCAATGGTCACGGCTCCTACTTCTGGTAGTTGAATTTTGCCGTGATCATCAATAATAAAGTCTTCAGTAAAGGCTTTTTCTCCCGGTACAAAAATGAAAATGCGATCACCGGCTGTTAGAGTCGTTGTACTCTCTGCAGCTATTGCAACGTTGGTTAAGAAAAGAAGAAGACAGAGAATACGGATCATAGGCCGTCTCGAATTGCATGCCAGTCCTTAATATCAAAAACACGATGAATAGACTGGGCGTGATGTTCAACCAAGACTCTTGCTTCTACTTTACGGTTACTTAATTGTTTCGTGAGCGTGTTATCGCCGATAGCTTGGCTTTCTCCCATGCTTGTGACACTGATTTGATTGGTATTGACGCCATTTTCGACGAGGAAGTCTTTAACGGTATTCGCTCTGGCTAAACCGAGGTAATAATTACTCTGTGTACCGCCTTGGCTATCGGTATAACCAATGAGTTGAAGTAGCCAGTGTTCTTGGCGTTTGATAATTTCAGCTGCGTAAAGTAATGATTTTTTATATTCAGGCAGCAGTTCTGTTTTATTTAACGCAAATTGATTATCAACGGCCATATACAGTAAGAAGCGTTCTTTAAGTTCCACTTCTGAGTAATGTGGATCAAGACATAAGGTGTGATATTCCAACCAATCCATTTGTTCTTGAATCACTGCATTTTGCGTTTGATATTTGAGTAAGGTGATTTCAGCATCTTTAACAAACCCCGATAAGGCTTCTTCTCGTGCTTTGCGGTAGAGGTTTTCAAGTGTGATGTATTGACCGGGTAAACAATGCTTTGCACCACGTACTGCCAATAATTGCATTTCAAAACGGTGGTGTTCGAGTAGACGTAGTTGAGCTTGTTGTGCGGGTGGCAATGGGACTTCACCAGGTGCAGGCCAAAATGAGTTGCTACAGCCAGAAAGTAGTGTGATAAGAAAAAAGAAAATACACCGATGGTTACTATTCATCATGTTAATTCAGCTGATGTGATCAGCGGAATGACTTTATCAATCCGTAGCATTTGCATCAGCTCCCTTGGTTGTCCATTCACATTAAGTAGGCGTAAACGACGTCCACGGCTTTTTAAACGTTTATATAAAAAGACAATGGCACCAATGCCGCATGAGTCAATGAATTGCACTTTCGTCATATCGATCACTAATTCCATGCGTTCGGTTTGGCTAAGAGCATCAAACTCTTTTTCAAGCTCTTTAGCTCGCTGAGCATCAAACTCATCTTGTAACGTTATCGCAATCACCGAATTAGAAGAAGCGAACATAAGGTGTTCCTTATTGTCTATTTTAATAAATGTAATTCAAAGGTTGTGCCAATTATTGTCCACGTCTTGTAACCATAATGTATGCCGTTTTGAGCAAAATATAGCAGTCCATTCTAAGCCATTGTAATGGCGAGGCTAATGCCACAGAGTAAGCATAATCCCATGCTATCTTTGCTTTTACGTCTTCAATACAACTGTCGTACCCCTGATTGACTTGGGCAAGACCTGTGATCCCCGGGCGTAAACCTCGAGTTCGCTCAAGGTAGAATGGCAATGCATTTTGCAAACAACCACATAGTTCAGGACGTTCAGGACGGGGACCTATCAGTGACATGTCGCCTTTTATCACATTGATAAACTGGGGAAGTTCATCAAGTCGGGTATCACGTAAAAAGCACCCTATTCGGGTGATTCTGGGATCATTTTTACGTGACCATACGGCACCACTTTCAGCTTCTGCATTGGGCTGCATGGTGCGAAATTTCAACATCGAGAACAGCATAATATGTTCATCATTGATCTGTCCGACCCGTACTTGACGATAAAAAATATCGCCTTTTGAGTCCAAACGTATGAGTAGAGCAATAAAAGGCCATAAAGGCAGTGTTAATAACAGACCTATACAGCTTAGAACAATATCAAAAAAGCGTTTGAGGATGAGTGTGCTGGTATTTTGGTAATGATGAATTGGCGGCTTATTTTTCCAGCCATGCTTAAATTGACCAAAGAGATAACGCACCATACCAATAAAAGATGAGAGGTAACCTCCGATCAGGTAATGCAGTTTATCTAAAAAGGTGTGTTTTACGCCTATCAATGGCAATGCGGCTAAACCGTATCCGACACATTGGATACCGGTTAGCCATAGTGCGAAAGGTGAACCTTGGCTAGCAAGATAAAGTGTTAAACCTAAATAAATGATCAGGATAAAAGGCATGAGTGTTCTCAACCCCTTACCTGAAGCAAATAGCCATTTGACCCCTGGCTGGTGGAGGTTAAATACAAATCGACAGCGGATCAGTTGCTGTAAGTTACCAGCGCCAATGCGTTGTCGTCGTTGGTGCGTTTCTTCATCACTGCTGATATCGAGTTCAATACTGTTAATGCACTCGTTATAAATCACGGTGTAGCCTTGCTTGAGTACCTGCATCGGTAACATGAAATCATCGTTAATGGTGTCATGAGGTAACGGCTGAAATAATCGCGTTCGCATAATATAAAACGCCCCATTACCACCGATAACGCTACCTAAATGTGACTCAGCAAAGCGCATATTATTCTGCCAAGACCAATACTGTTGCTCACCGGTATTGCCATTATAAATAAGGTAATTACCGGTGATGGCACCAACTTTCGGATCGTTAAAACTATGAATAGCTTGTTTGAGGGCATCAATGGAAATCAGTGCTGATACATCACTTAAAGCGACTAACTCGGCATAAGGTTGCGCCATGGTTATTAATTGATTGAGGCGAGCTAATTTCCCTTTATTACTGGTACTGATTTGTAATTGAAAATGAATATTGGCTCGTTGGAACTGACTTTGCCATTGTTGGCAAATCTTAGCGGTATCATCACAGCAGCCATCACAGCAAATAAAAATAAACAGTTTATCTGCGGGATAATCGAGCATTAATAAATTTGCTAACTTATCGTTGATGTGGGCAGCCTCATTATAAGCCGGAATGATGATGGCAATAGCGGGAAAACTGTTGGGTTCAATCGTGACAATTTTTCTTTTTAAATGACGCCCATACCACACCATGACAGCACTATAGATGATGTGGTGATAGATAATGATCAGAGTAAGAATAAGAAGGAGCAGCCAACTTATTGCCATAATTATCTCCCTAGCGCTTCGTAAGCGGCTGTCATGGTTCTTACATCGGCAAACTGTTGTATAAATTGGGCAATTTTATGTTCGCAGATGTTTTGAGTGATGACGTGCTGAAGTGCTTGTGAAAGCTGTTTGGGATCATCGGGTAACACAAGCTGGCTGCTATCCGGGTAAGTAAAATCAGGGATGGCACCAATACGCGTAGCGACAATCGGTTTACCACTGGCTTGGGCTTCAAGTAATGCTAGCGGTAGCCCTTCATGACGAGATGGCATACAAAACACATTAATTGCTCGATAGAAATATCGCATATCCTCACAATAACCGAGCCAATGGATCCGTTTTGCTACTCCAAGCTGCCTTGCAAGCTGTTTTAGATTCAGTGATTCATAACCATCACCTGCAACTACTAATTGATATTGTGCAGGAAGTGAAGAAAGAGCATGGATCATGGTATCGATGCCTTTTTCACTGACTAAGCGCCCAGCACTGCCAATGAAAGTGCCGTCTTGAGGTAAATTGAGATAGTGTCGAGCTTGGGTTTGATCGCCAATACAAAAAAAGTGGCAGTCGATACCATTATAAATAATGTGATTTGCGGCTCGTCCAAGGAGTTGTTGCAGATCTTTAGCCACACTGGGGGCATCGGCCACTAAAGCGATGTTTTTACTTTTGAGTAGCCAACGCGTCATGTTTTTTTGTTTGGGATCTTGTAAATGCCAGCTGTCATGTTCGGTATGGATGTGAGTGCGATTAAGCCCAATGAGTGCTAGCCGACTGTAAAGTAAAGGACCTAGGTGATGACTATGAATGGTCGTGATATTGAACTCTTGGATCACTTTGCGTAGTTGATAGGCTGTTTTGAGATGCACGCCTTGTGGCTTATTTAAAAAGATGAGCTTATCTTTAAACATGGCTAATTCGGGCCATGCTTTTATGGCGGCCGAGAGGTTGCCTTCGAGTGATGCAATGTAGACATGATGATGAGGCGAAGCAAAGCGTACAAGATTTAGTACGAGTTTTTCTAGCCCGCCGGGACGAAGATGTTGGACGATTTGTAGCGTTCTAACCATCCTCTAGCTCCTTTGAAAAATAAGGAATACGCACCAAAATCGGGTAAGAGATTAATTGGTGAATATGATTAGATTGATATAACCGCGTATCAAAAAGAATGGTTACTCCAACCAGAAATAGTGAAACCACAGTGCCAAGTACAATACCGAAAGCGAAATTCATCCACCAAGGCCAGTTCTGCGGTGATTTCGGTACTGTCGGTTTATCTATAATTTTTAATTTATCGGGCTCTTCAAAACGACCGAGATGGCCTGTGACTCGTGCCATTTCATAACGTTCGAGTAACTGGTTATAAATGGTCGATTTCACTTTATAGTTTCGCTCCAAGCTGGTGAGCTTTTTCTCTAGCTCTGCAAATTCAACCCGTTTACTAATAATGGTTGCTGCTTGTTCTTTGAGGAGTAATAGCTCTTGATTTATGGCATCAATTTCAGATTCCGCTTGCTGTAGGGCTTCGAACTGGCTGAGTAATATAGGCTGTGTTTTATTTTCTGGATCTTGAGAGCTATTAGCGAGACGTTGCCAGAGGCTATCGATTTGAGCGGGTGTCAGTGATTGTTGTAATTCGACCTGACGAGTGCGTTCTTGCTTTAAACGATCTAAGCGTCGAAGCACGTTTTTGATGGATGAGTGTTTGTCTGTATAGCTGGCACGTAATACTACTAACTCAGCTTCAGCAATGACAATTTCTTGCTCTAGCTTACCTATTACTGGATTGGTATTGATGAGTGTTTTATACATGCTGTCACGCTTACTTTTGGCGTGGAGTAAGGCCAATTCTGATTCGTTTATCTGCCTCGTTAATTTAATACTAGTATCAACATTCACACCTTGCAGTAGTGGAAGATTATCTGCGTTTTTAGCTTTAAAGCTTGCCAATGCACTTTCGGCTAATTCCAAATCTTTTTGGGTGGTAGTGAGTTGTTTTTGAAGAAAGACTTCGGAGTTATCAATAGAGGCACGCCCCGGAGCCCGTAGTTTCTCTAGAAAGATCCGTGATAGTACCGTGAGTATTTGCGGTATTTCTTCAGGGTTACGCCAAATCAAACTCATCTGAACCAGATCATTGCCTGTTAACTCTAAATTGATGCCTTGTTCTAGCTGAGCTGCGATAGCTTTGACCTGCTCTGGGTTATTGTTGGGTACCATGTTTAACTCATCGATCACGGTTGCTAGTGTTGATTGACTTTGGATCACTACTTGTAGTGCTTTGATCCTTTGTTGAATATTCATTGAAATAGAAAGATCTTCTAAAAAGGGATTCAGTAACGCTGCTTCTTGGACCAAAATTGTTGTTTCAGAGTAGTAATATTTGGTTTTGAGAAAACCACCAATGGTCATCAAAAAAGGCATGATAAGGATCGGTAATATTAATAAATAGCGATGTAGCCATAACCCATACAGTAATGGATAGAGCCGAGTAATGAGTAGGTGACGCATGTAACTAGTTACTCCGAAGGAGCAGTGTATTAGCGGTTATGTTTGGGGAGTACTCCAAGGTTAAGGGAATTTGGCGTTCATGAGCAATCGACTCAATGTTTTGCATGCGTTTCTGACTATGAAGCAATGCTTCAAATTTATTATTAAGCTTGGCTGGGCCTACGATAACCGTGATGTTGTTATAAGAGTAGGTGTCAAAAAACTGGACGATTTTTCGCCGTTGCTCTGCGGTTAATGTGATTTGTTCCGCGCTAAAAAATAGTTCTAATTGATTATTTGATTGAGGAGAATTGGCACACCCAACCAACCCTATCACTATGATTAGATAAAGCATTCGCATCATCACAAATTCTCTTTTTGCTGTGTGTATAAAAAAGGGTGCAAAAAGAGTGCCTGATGTAAGGATTTTACCTATTTGTGATGTTGGTGGCGGATCGTTTGGATTTGATTGAGGATCTGCTCTACACGTTGTTGCCAACTCTCCCCCTGTACACGCTGATGAGCAGATTGTTTATAGAGAGCCCGTTGCTCTGAGCTAAATTGCAAAATGTGATCAATCGCATCCAGCCACTGTTGGGGGGTATTGGCAATGATCACTGGCGGAGCATAGTCGTTTGCAGCTTGATAGTGGCTACTGATCACCGGACACCCTGCGGCTAAATATTCTCGTAATTTTAGCGGGTTGCACGCTTGGATTTGGCGGTTATCAACGAAAGGTAGAATCGCAATACTCCAGTGCTGGAGATAATTAACAAGTTGATGGTGAGGTACTGCCGGTAGGATCTGGATATTTTTATTTTGCAAGAGCTCTGCTTGGCGACATTCTTTGTGACCAATGAAATAGAACTGGATATTAGGACGCTGCTTGGCAAGATAATCTAACAACGCATAATCGATCCAAGTGTTTAAGCTGCCATAAAAACCAATACAAGGACGATCTTGTTGGATCGCTGGTGGACAATGTGTTGGAGATTGAAATAAGTTGAGATCAACGCCGTGAGGAAGGTAAATAGTTTTACTGGCCGGAAAGCGCTGCATTAGTTGTTGATTAGCAAGATAGATAAGATCAGCTTGATCAATTAATGCAAGTTCAGCTTGTGTCGTTTTATCGTGATCGACTCCTGAGAGAGCAGAAAAATCATCACCACAGTAATAAATGATCATATCGGCTTGGCACAGATCAAGATAATCAACTGCGCTAGGGAGTGCGATCCAAACAATGCGAAAATGCTTTTTAGCAGGGAGCTGTTTGGTCAATAGGTAGTGGTTGAAATACTTAATAATTGGATTTGTCGCCAATGGCCAAACGAGAGGTTTTATCTCCTTTTTTATTGCGGCAGCTGAAAGCGTATTTGGTCGGGTGTTCGCTGAAAATAAAAATGCGCCGATCTTTTCACTTATGCGTTTGAGATCTGTGATGTTTATTTGTGGTTGCCGTAAGCCAATCGAGTTTATCCAATACACTGGGTATTGCTTAGCGATGAGTGACAGTAAATGTTGGCTACTCGATGGATGACGTCCCCAATCCTCGCCAAAAACCAGAAATTCCATATCATGAACCTGTATGTTGTGGATGTCGGTAAAGTTGGGTGGTGTCTTGTGACAATCGATCTGTTGCGATTAACAAACTGAGTAAAATGTAGAATGGCCAGGTTGTGCCTTGGGTAAGAAAAGTCCCACTGACAGAAAAGGAAATCATACCTAGCCATAAGCCTTCAGCGAGTGGTTGATAGTCGCTATGTTTTAACCGATGAAGAAGGCGGTAACTAAGCTGAAATGTTTTAACGACTAAAATGGCAAAGAATAATAAGCCGACGAAGCCATTTTCTGACAAAATTTCAAACCATGAGCTATGGACAGCATGATTTTTTTTATCCCAATGTAAGGTGTAAAAGAAATAATTATTATAGAAATTACCTAATCCCACCCCTGTCATTGGGTTATCAACGGCCATTAAAATAGCGGCTACCCAAGCATGAATACGTCCCATTGCAGATTCATCAATCGTGCCTGAACTTGCACTTGATACAAACCGATTTTCAAGCCCTGCGGCAGCGAACAGTATAATGATCCCAACAGCAGTAATGACCATAGGCATCACGATATTTTTGCTGTGTAATAAGATGGCCATAAAAATTACACTGATCACACCTAATTGCCCACCACGACTTTCAGTCACTGTAATGCCAGCTAGTAACATTAATGTAGCTGCGATCGCTAAGCATTTTATGAAGCGAGATGAATTAAATATATAGACTAAGGTAAATGAGAGTGGGAAGAGTAAAACTAAGGAAAGATCATTAGGATCCCCAAGCATCGAGCCAAACTCTCGTCCAATCGTGACTCGGGTCACTTCGACTAACCCGATACCATGTACTTTGTTATATAGGGTAAAAAAAGCGATTAATAAGCCACATAAGATCAGCAATAAAGGGATACGTTTTAATTGATTGATATTTGTCGGCAGCAAGCTAATAGCAAACACCATTAATACAATTTTAGAAAAGTTGCCAGTGAGCATTTCGAATGATTCTGTGCGGTTAGATGCCAATACACAGCAAATAGCGACCCATAACGCAAAAATGAGTAGCCAAGTATGTAATGGATGCCATTGGAAGCTACTAAAATTAAACCAAACTTGCCAACTTAGTCCTGCAAGACAAGCCAATGCCAATAATTGAGGGATCTTAAAAGGCTCTAGCCATGGCATCGCCTCATGTAACCGAAAGTAAGAAAATAAAATAAACCAAATACACAATAGAAAAGCACGTTTGATCACAAAGGGGATGGCAAGTACCCCGAGTAAAGCGAAATAATGTTTTAGAGTGTATTGGCTAATAGCAAAACTACTCATTGTTGCTATAAAAGCAATGATCACTTGTTTGGTTTTTGTCATGGCTGAAGCCCCCGCAAGACATCACGGTAGTGACAATAATGACGCCAAGGCCAGTACACTTGAAAACAGAGCAGTGCTGTTAAAATCATGAGTAAAAAAGTGAGCTGATATTGCTGACAAAAACAGAGTAAGCAGATCAAAGCGAAGCTCAAAAACAATGAGGGAAGAGGATACGATAGTGGTAGATGGTATTGGCTATATAAATAAAAAATCACTAAGCGCAATGCTTGAATACTGATCCCACAATATATCAGCACTAAAATATCAAACATCGGAAGAATAAAAATAAATACCAGCAGTGAGAGCAGTGTTGAGAGGCTATTGATCATTAAAATGCCTTTGCCATGCTCATGGTAATAGCAGCCAACATTTAAAAAAGTACAGCAACCTTTAAGCATTAACCAAAGCGCAATAAACGGGATCAAAATACTGCTGTAATGAAAGGCAGGTTCAAGCCAAAAGCGTAAAAAACTGGGACCGCATAAAATAATTGCAGCCGCAACTAATATACAAAGCTGACAGGCTAATATCGTAATATTAGCCAGTTGTTGTTTTTGCTCTTCACTATTTACCAAGCTAAATCGTTTGGGAAACCACCAGAGAGAGAAAGGCTCAATGAATAAACTGGCTGCAACTCCCCACTGCATCGCAATAGCGTAAGGCGATACCGCATCCACTCCTAAATAATGGGCGATTGCCCAGCGCTCAGCCCCTAAAGAAATAAAACCAAGTAGACCTGAGATTGTCAGTATCACTCCATATTTCAATAAGGTGACATTTAAACTCAAGCTAGGTTTCGGCCATTGTTGGTATAACAATACACTGCCAATCAATTGGGCAAGAAGTCCAGCGAAAGCAATACCATTTACTCCCCATGTTCGAACCAAGGATAAAATTAAGCCAGCTTGTACAAGTGCGATAATAACCTGGACGGTAATAAAGCGTGTCGCATTATCATCAATGCGTAACTTGGCTAATGGAATAGCATTGAGTGCATTGAGAAAAATCGTATAAATAAAGCAATTAAATGCAAATAACGGAGGGGGACCGGGGAGTAATGTTTGAAGCAGTGGACTTAAAAACAGTAGCAAACTAGTGAGTATCAGGCCGCACAGTGAAACTTGCCATAATGCTTGCCCAAGTAAACGCTCAGGTTGTGAGTCATCATGATAAAAACGGTATACCCCATCGATGACACCAAGAGTGATGAGGAGTGACAGCAGTGTGGTGAGTACCAATAGCACATCCAGTTTACCGTAATTTTCGAGCCCGAGTTGGGATGTGACATAAGGTTGCAGTGCTAGCCCTATCAATTTACAGAAAACCAGCCCAATGCCGTAAATCGCCACAACCTTAAAGGTTTTCATAATGCTTCAATCCATTGCGATAACCGTTTTGCTTGAATCTCGGCAGTGAAATGTTGCATGACGTGGCGATACCCTAACTCTCTTTGTTTCAGCAATGCTTGGTGAGTGTGTTGCTGGTGGCGAGTAATGGCATGAGCTAGCTGTTCTGGCGAATCCCTATCCACCATGATCCCAATATCAGGGGGTAAAATTTCGCAGCAACCATCAAGGTTCGTTGTAATAATAGGAAGCCCGAGTGCTAATGCCTCTTTTAATACCAAAGGTCCGGTATCCGTATCCCCATTAGCAGCAATCGTAAAAGGGGCGATTAAGCCTTGATAGCGTTCGGCATGGGAGCGAAGCCAATTGGCATCTTGGCTCCCTAAAAAAGAAACAACATTGGTTAATTGGTGTTGTTCGCAGAACCAAGCTAACTGCGCTTTCAGCGGGCCGTCACCGACAATATCGACCTTGATAGGATGCTTTAATTGCAGTAATGCTTGTAGTAGCGTCATCACGCCTTTTTTTTCTACCAAACGTCCAATAAAGAGAAAGCGCTCAGATGGATGCCAATCTTCAGTTAACAAGGGATAGTTTTGCTCTTCAATACCACAGGGTAAATAATGAACAGGCGTATCTGTTTGTGGCTGTAAGTGTGCATGCATTGCTTTAGTAACAGCACAGCAAAATTGGCAATGTGCCAGCTTGGCGAGCAAATCCTGAGGGCCGGCATAAATATCGGCACCATGACCGACAAACGACACTGGAATATTAAGTGTTTTAGCTGCAACTATCGCAATGGCAGCACTGTGCCAGGCAAAATGTGCATGAAGGTGTTGGCAGTGATGATGATCAGCCCACAATGCCAATTGTAATCCTTGGCGGATCAAGGCTAATCGACCAAATTCGTGTTGCTGAGAAATAAAAGGCAAACACCGAAAAGCATAAGGAATGTGACGAAAGCTGTAATAGGGCAAGCTTGACGAATAGCTGCATTGTTTCATGAGAGGGATATCAGCTTGTTGGTAATGCTGTCCTTTAACGAATGAGAAAGGAATGATTTGATGGCCAATTGCAGCCATCGCCCGCATTTCAACCCCTGTAAAAGTTTCAGATAAAGTGGGGAAACAAGGGATCACATAACCAATCGTCTTCATCATTCGGCTCCATGGTGCGATTAGATAAAATGATTCAAACTTAATGCCATGTTTTAGTGACACCGAAGTAAGAAAAATACGAATTTTTAAGACTGGTTATATTAGAACGTGATTAAAAGAAGATTGTTTTTGCAATTCGCAACTAGAATTGAATACGTGAAATGCATATTCCAATTAGAGTGAAAGCATTAAAAAGCAGCGTTAAAAGCGATATTGGGTAAATACTAAACACTTAAATGTTTTTGTGAATTTTATGCTTGTCATCTCCAATTTAGCTCCTATAATGCGACCTCACTGACACGGAGCGAGCCACTGGCAAGCAACAAATCAGTATTGTTCTTTAACAATTTGACCATGCAATCTGTGTGGGCACTCGTTGAATGATTAGTCAAAAAGATTTA
>NZ_SSMG01000032.1 GCF_009873615.1 Photobacterium lucens | reverse complement strand
ACCACCTAAAAATAAAATTATAGGATTAAGATTTAATTTATTATTCTGTGCTTATGGGTATAAATTGTCGCCCTTCCTTCTCGACAAAAACCAATTAATGTTAAACCTGACTCTTGCGCTAAGTTAATCGCTAATGCTGTCGGTGCTGAGACTGCAAATAATATTTCCACCCCAACCGATGTCGCTTTTTGAATTATTTCATAACTTGCACGACTGGTAATTAAGATTGCACCATTGGTAAGTCGAGGATATTTTGCACGAGCACCAATTAACTTATCTAACGCAACGTGACGCCCCACATCTTCATAGATAGCTGCTAGCTCGCCTTGCTCATTTAACCATACCGCAGCATGGGTACAGCCGGTACGATTAGCGAGTTCTTGATGTTGATACAAAAACTTAAGAGACTGATTAATAATAGAAAGATGCATTCTTTGCGTGTCAGAAACCTGCGTAACCGGCTTCATCGCTTGCTTTAAATGTTCGATCCCACATAGCCCACATCCGGTCCTACCCACCAGCTGTCGACGATGCTCTTTAAGCATCATAAAAGGGCGATTTTGTAATTCGATATATACTTCAATGCCCTCTTTATTACTTTTTATATCAATATTTTTTATTTCTTTAATATTGTTAATGATTCTTTCAGATAATGAAAAGCCAATAGCAAAACTTTCAAGATGAGAAGGGGTCGCCATCATTACCACATGAGAAATACCATTATAAATAAGTGCAACGGGCACTTCTTCTGCTATAAAGTCTTCACAT
>NZ_SSMG01000307.1:2734-9209 GCF_009873615.1 Photobacterium lucens | reverse complement strand
GTTATTCGTTACAATTAACAAAAATATAGTTATTTATAATCAGCCATACCCAAATAATAACCATAAGGAAATGGAGCGATGAAGTAATGGGCAAAACAATTCTGGTAGTCGGTGCATCAGGATATGTAGGTAGTCACCTCGTACCTGAATTACTCAATCAAGGCCACCGTGTCAAAGCAACAGGACGTAACTTACAACTATTACGTAAACGCGGTTGGAATGAACTTGAACGCCTTGAACTCATTCATTTAGATCTCAGCGACAATAAAGATCTCACTGATTTACTTCATGATGTCGATATTGTCTATTTCCTTGTTCATGGTATGAACCATGGTCATGACTTCATTGATTTTGAGCTCGATTGTGCCCGTCATTTTTCTCAGTACCTTGAAAAAAGTCCCGTTGAACAAGTCATTTATTTAGGTGCATTACAGTCAGAAGATGCCGCTTCAACTCATCTTATTGCCCGTAAAGAAACAGGTAATATTCTCCGCGGCAGTGACAAAACTACGATTGAATTACGTGCAGGTATTATTATCGGCCCGGGCTCCGCTGCCTTTGAGGTAATGCGTGATTTTGTTAGCCATTTGCCTGTTATGCTAACGCCTAAATGGGTAACATCACGCAACTCACCGATTGCTCTTAGAAATCTATTGTTCTATCTCACTGAGCTAATCAAAAAGCCCAATGCCGAAAACATGATCTTCGATGTTGCAGGTCCTGAACAACTTACTTACCGTGAACAAATGGTCAGACTTGGAAAACTGATCAATAAAAAGATCCGTGTAATTCCGCTTAAGTTTTTAAGCCCTGCATTAGCTGCACATTGGCTACGCTTTATTACCTCGGTACCAACCAATATAGCTCGCGCACTCATTAACGGCCTGCAATATGACTTACCCGCAGATGGAAGCAAACTGCAAGCCTATATTCCCCAAGTACTGATCAGTTATGACGATGCGGTAGCCGAAGCGTTAGAAATGAATGATGAGATCATTGATAGTGAAATATGGGGATTCGATCCTGATGCGTTGTCTCGTTGGCAACCCGATTATGGCTACTACCCTAAGCAAGCAGGATACACCTTAAAAACCGATGCTAGCTGCGAAGATTTATGGCGACAAGTTCAGCTTATCGGTGGTGATGAAGGCTACTTTTTTGCCAATGGCTTATGGCGATTACGTGAATGGATGGATGCCATGATTGGCGGCAATGCATTAGAGCGTTATCGTCGTGATCCTAATCATCTAGAGCTCGGTGATCGTATTGATTCATGGAAAGTGATCAGTTTAGAAGAGAACCACTTCTTATCACTACTTTTTGGCATGAAAGCGCCTGGCTTGGGTCGTTTAGAATTTACCATTAATGATCATGGCAAGTACCGTACGGTTGATATACGAGCATGGTGGCACCCTAAAGGCTTTAAAGGGTTATTGTATTGGTTTGCCATGATGCCAGCACACTTGTTTATCTTCCGAGGTATGACACATCAACTGGTGAAACGCTGTAAAGCCAAAGCAAAAGATGGTCATATAGATACCGTTTAAATCGTTGTAAACACTATAAACTAGATCAAAAACGCCCAATTGAATCGCTATCAATTGGGCGTTTTTATTCATACTTGTTACTCACGCATGTCAGTCTGTTACATGCCTGATTTCGTTATGCGGTTACATCTTCTTTTGCACATGTCATTCTCAGTGCTGCTATTGGTCCACTAATTAAAGTAAAACCAATCAAGATAGATACTGGCACAGCCGTTATCACAATAAAGGATTGCAGTGCATTCAAACCACCATCTCCAGCTAATAACAATACCGCTGCTACAACACCCATAGTGATAGCCCAGAACAAACGGTGTTTGCTATCAGGCTCATTGTCACCTGACACCACCATCGCAATGGAATACGCCATTGAATCTCCTGTTGTGACAACAAAGGTGGTGGTTAACACTAGAAATGCAGGTAATAAGATACTGCTAAATGGTAAGTTAGACAGTGTTGCTAATAGTACAGCAGGCAATCCAGCATCATTTAACGGTCCTGATATTACACCCGGATTTTGCAGTTCAAGATAAATCCCGCTTCCACCTAATACAGTAAACCAGAAGTTTGTCGCAATCGGTGCGCCAATCGCTACCGCTAACACTAGCCCACGAATACTTCGGCCTTCTGAAATACGAGCAATAAAGATCGCCATCATAGGAGCAAAGCCAATAAACCAGCCCCAGAAGAACCATGTCCACCACACATTCCAAGATGGCTTGTCTGTCGTGAGGCTTAACTCACCAAAATGCTGTAGATATCCACCAAAGGCGCTACCGAACTCATTTAAAATAAACTTGGTTGGGCCTAAAAAAAGCATCACTAATAACAAGCCAAAGGCACCAATCACATTAATACGTGATAACCACTGCAAGCCTTTATCCATGCCAGATGCTGCAGAAATAGAATATACAGCAACTACGACAGCTAGAATAAGTAATTGAGATTGGACATTGTTTTCTAAGCCAGTAAGTAACTCTAAGCTATAACCTAATTGCGATGCTAAAAATCCAATCGGACCAATGGTACCTGCTGCAACAGCAATAATAGAACATGCATCAATGACACTGCCCATCCAATGATTTTCAAGCTTGTTACCAAAAATAGGAAACAGCAAAGCACGCGGACGTAACTTTACGCCGTGTTCATGGTGTGCGTACATCAACACAATTGTTGCCAATGTGCCTAATACGGCCCAAGCTAAAAAGCCCCAATGTAAGAAGGCTTGATCCAGTGCTGGAGCTACCGCTTGCAGCGTTGAACCGCTCACATCTGAAAATGCTGGTGGTGGCGTAATAAAGTGATAAATCGGCTCAGCAGCAGACCAAAACACCCCGCCACCCGCTAATAAGGTACACATGATCATGGCTAACCATCGGAACGTACCGATCGTCGGCTTAGATTCCGCACCCATGACCTTTTTCCCCAGTGGGCTAAATGCCAAAACTAAAGCAAAAATGAAATTAACCAGCATCAACCACTGCCAGCTTTGACCAAAAGTATTGGCGGCAGATTCGAAACTTGTTTGAATAAATGCTGTAAAACTGGACATATCGAACAGTGCAGCAAAAATGAATAAAGAAATGAAACCAATCGTTAGAATTGGAACAAGTTTAGCTTCAATATTGCTTGAAACTTCACTTGAAGAAGTAGCGTCACCATTAGCTATTTGGCATACGTTAGTTGACATAAATATCTCACTTTGTGTGTGAGGGACGAGAGATTAACAGCCCACACACACAAAAGCCAGATAAAAAACCTTTATTATTCAAAGCAAAAGTAGCATAAACCACTTTAACATTCGTTTTTAAGTGGCATATCATGATGTTACGGCTTTGTATAACAATTAAACTTAATTGCCACTTAATAATATTAATAATGGCATTATCAAGAAAAAAGCAGCGTTTAGCTAACAGTTAAAAATAATTACTACTCTAACCAATTTCACCTAAATCAAGAGCATTCAACCCTAATAACTATTCAGTTTTCTTTCTACATGATTGAAAACAATCGCGCTGCAACTGCTTCATTTTCACTAATCAACAATTAAATCGTAAAACGTTAACGTGTTCTGTTTACTGATATGCAAGATTTGTTGTTTAGGCACTAACAACCATTGCTCATTTTGCTCTAATGGCTCAGAAGCTAACGTGACACTTTCAGGTGTTTGCTTTATATAAATCGTTGGCGCTGCATTATCAGTACTGTAGCGCACCACCCAGAAGCTATTGCCATCTGAAATACAAATGGATGCCTGAAGTGGTTGAGTGACTTCTTTTTCCTGCATTGCCTGTTCGATTTCATACATAGTCTGATTTATCGCAGCAATAGGATCGTTTTGTAGACCATTTTTGATCATCAACAGAAAGATAATTTCACTATCCGTTGTACCTACTCGCTTGTTATACAAACTTTCAGACAGTAAACGCTCTAATGAAAAACGGACTTTATCAAAGCCACCTATCTGACCGTTATGTAAAAACATCCATTGCTCATAAATAAATGGGTGGCAGTTGGCTCGTGAGACTTCGGCACCAGTAGAGAAACGTACATGTGCCATAAAACGATGAGAACAAATATGATGCGTTAAAGAGCGAAGATTATCGTCAGCCCACGCAGGTATAATCTCATGATAACGACCAGGCATTTCACGTTCGGCATACCAGCCCAGTCCAAAACCGTCACCATTGACATAGTTAACCGCTTTACGCTCTTCTAATGTTTGGTGGATCAAAGAATGCTCTGGTTGATAAATCAGTTCATCTAAATAAATTGCGTTACCGTGATATGCAAGCCAACGAGACATAGTGACACCCATCTGCGATTAAAACTTATCAATAGACGCCTTCACCTATTTAAAATCAACCACTAAACGTCTACTAAGCGAATATCTAAATAAATTAATCACAACCATATAATGATCATTAAAATGACAAATCCCATTTCATCGCCACTATCACTTATGCAATAACAACTTGTAATAACAGCCATTGCAGCAAGACTTAGATCATTTTAATTTACGTGTTATTTCTGCGGACACTCCACCATGAAATACGCTTCTTTATTAAGTTGTACAGCACTGTTCTCACCACTTGTACTTGCCCAGTCAGATACCATGCAACCACAACAAAATATGGTTTACACCCTTGCAATAACCATTGTTTTCTTAATCGCTATTGCTTGTTACCACGTAACGAAAAACAAACTACGTCAGCACAAACCACAAATCCCCTCTTTCATTCATCACCTCACAGGTTTTGTGATTGGATTTGTTTGTTTCTATGTTCTTTTCTATTTTCTTGGTATGTGCTTCTAAGTTGTAGCAGTGAAATTTAGCGAATGGCAAAGTCATTTGAGTTGTCGTTATCGCTTAACCTGTCAATTCAATACCCGTTAAGCGGTAAACTCTGTTCAACTATCAAGCAGTTATACATCGATTTAGACACTAAGCTGACAATTTACTCCATCATCATTTGTATGCTTATTGTGTAAGTTCCTTTCTCCCTTGGCACCATTACTAAGGAAACTGTATGAAAAAAATAACAATTGCTAGCTTCGCTCTTGCTGCCTTCTTACTCGCGGGGTGTAACAACGCAGACGATCACGAAATTAACGGCTCATTGAAAGAAGTAGGTGTTGCCAATGACTTCTATCTCAACAACGCTCCTGCCGCGAGTATCATCCTGTCTAAAGACAAAAGCCATTTTCTAACGCTTTCTATCAACAGTAATAGCCTACATACCTTGCTGACCAAAAAAGAAGCGATGAATTACAATCAAGATAATCCAAATATCGACGCATCATTGAATTGGAATGGACATTTTGTGATCGATAAAACTAAGCCTTCAGGCCTTGTATTACGCTTAGAAAGTCTTGATAAAGAAAACAGCACAGCCAAGATCCACTACACTGCAACACTGGTTAGCCCCAAAGCAGATACCAATAAAACAATCCAGTTAAGTGATTCTTTCACCCTATCAGATAACAATTGGCAGAAGATCGATAAACTCTACCAACAACAGCAAAAGCTGCAGGCTAAACAAGAGAAACAAAACCAAAAAACATCCAAATAGATTAATAACCTAAAGGAATTTCCATCCAATATGGGATATTAATGGACATCGTCGCTTTAACACGTATGATCAGCGGCAATCTATTGAACTCCCATATTGGAATAGCATTTTGATCAGAGAAAATGTCTTTACCTCATACGAAAATTGGACCAAACCTTTCGTATCTGAAGTTGCTGAAATCATTAACCTACTGAAAGATCATGGCTACGATGCAAACAAACTTGCGCTAGTCACTGGTTTACAAGAGAAAAATGTCAGTAGCTGGACAGCAAAATATAAAAAAGAACCTTTTAACATCTCTACTATTCCATACCCATGCTGGTGTTTCCTTGCTGCATTAGTCGGTCGACAAAACATTGCTATGAATGGCGAAGTGATCAAAGTTGAAGACATTCGCCGTGTATTACGCCTCTTTAAACCAACAGCCTTTGGTGCCCGTAATACTTTTGTTTGTCCTACTAGCGAGCAGTTTGCAAAACTGATCGACAGTGGTTTATTTGAAGAAATGACAGCGCAAAATATTTGTGAGCTTTTCAACTGGAACCCAAGCCAATTTATTGAAAGCCTACAAACAGGCAAACTGCCATTCTTAAACTGGTGTTTAATCGTAATGATGCTTGGTATCAACATCCAAAAAATGGTACTGAAAGAACTCGAAGCACCGTTAGAATATATTGCTGAATAAAGCCGAGTTAATCATTAACAACGCTTATTGAAATAGGAACGACGAGATAAAGCTTAAGTTTTACTCGTCGTTTTTATTACTCAAAACGCTCTCACCCCCGCTCTATCAATCACACACCAACCAAATTTACATCTAGTTACAAATTAAATATTCGAAATTTATACGCCTGACAG
>NZ_SSMG01000307.1:0-2724 GCF_009873615.1 Photobacterium lucens | reverse complement strand
TTTCAAGACCTACACCGCTTACGCGATTAGCTGCAGGCTCGTGGGGTCGGTGATGTGTATATTAGACAGGATAATAGTTTTTTATCGAATTGTTAAGGATACGTAGAAATGGACAGTAAACTTTCTAAACCCACAATAGCCCTTCACTGGATCACTGGTGTACTTTTTATTGGCGTAATTATCTTAGGGTTATACGTAGAAGGTCTGCCTAGATCACCTGAAAAGTTTGAGCTTCTTGGTATCCACAAATCCTTAGGTGTGATGATTCTTGCTGTTGCACTTATCCGTATTATTTGGCGATTCAAAGAAGGACCTATCACAGGTGCGCCTGAACAAAATCGCGCCCTTCAAATTTTAGCGAAAAGCGTACAACATCTATTATTGCTTGCCACCCTACTGATGCCGATTTCTGGCATCATGATGAATACTGGCGGAGGTAGAGCTTTAGAGGTTTTCGGCCTAGAAATACTTGCTGCTGGTGAGAAAATTGAGTGGCTAGGCTCGCTAGGACATACCATTCACGTGATTGCAGCCAAAATCATTATTGCACTGATTGTTCTTCACGTTATTGGCGCTCTAAAGCATCAACTAGTTAACAGAGATCATGCAATAGAACGTATGTTTGGACGCTAACAGTATTATCAGTCACTAATAATGAGTCAGCCACACTCGGCTGACTCCTCTCATTCATATCACGATCTGTTTATTATCAAGAGCCATTAGCGTAGTTTCGCTATTTCACTGCTACAACTTTTTGTACATATACGCTCTCATTTCCATCTATCGCCAGATCCTCTACACGATATGTTACTAAGCATTTGGTAAATTACGTAACCTGTGAATATTGATCGCACATGTGACCGTTACTTAGCATACTCACTGTAAATTGATAACACAGCCTTAGTATACTTTTGAAGTATCAAATTATCTTAAGTACACAAGCTATATGGATAGAAATCGCTTGGAAAGATTCAGAGGTGCAGGATGCCAGATTTAGATATGAGAACCGTCAGTTTTCTCGCATCATTTTTTTCGCTCATCTTTGGGATTGGTTTGCTGTTCTTTCATTTAGAACAAAAGCACTTCAAAGGTGTAAAACTTATCGCGATTTCTCAACTCTGTATATCTATCGCCACAAGTTTAATTTTCCTACGTGGGCAGATCCCAATGTGGGTATCTGTGCTCCTGTCCAATATGATTTTGTGTGGCGGTCTCACTCTATGTCTTTATGGATTTAGCCAATATCGCGAAGCTTGCTCTCGACTGTGCAAAATTTCACTTTTTGGCCTAGTACCACTGTTTATTGCATTGCTTTATTTTTACTTTATCCAAGACTCACTCAATGCCAGAGCTTTTAGTGCGAGTTTACATTTCGGTATCACTCAACTTTTCGCTTGTATCGTTATTTTTAAAGGTAAAGCACTCGATAATCCAATTCCCAAATACACACTAGGACTGGCTTTTGGCGTAGTTTCTCTCACCATGTTTATTCGTGCCACACTCGTGCTTAATACTGATGAGATCAGCCAATATATGCAGGCTGGCTGGGTTCATCAAATTCCTTATCTCACATTGATGTTTCTCATCATGGCAATGTCATTTAACCTAGTATGGCTGGTCAATGGACGTTTAACCCACTCAGTGGAAGCACTTTCTATAAGAGATAACCTCACCTCGTTATACAACCGTCGAGGTATGGATAAGCTGACACCACAGATAACCACCTGTAATGCAAAGCAACCTCTGCCATTAATCGCTATGATGTGTGATATAGACCACTTTAAAACCATTAACGATAAATTCGGCCATCTTGTTGGCGATCAAGTAATTGTGAATGTGTCAGAGCAGATCCAAGCATGTGTCAGAGTCAATGACATCGCTATCCGATATGGCGGCGAAGAATTTTTGATTTTATTACCCAATACTCCCCTTACCAATGCACATATTGTTGCTGAACGCATTCGTGATGCGGTACACAACATACCTGTACCTCATGAAGGAATGTCGCCTATCTCAATCAGTATTGGTGTTTCTCAACAATATAAAGGTGGTGATTTAGATAGCTTAATTAGAGAAGCAGACAAAGCGTTATATCAAGCTAAACAAGGTGGTAGAAATTGCGTGATGATAGCGCCTTGTGAGTGTGAGGAAATAAGATTAAAACACGCCTAGTAAACGATTTGAAACTCCTGTGCAGCACAACTTTGGCAATAATTATCAGAGTGCATCTACCCTATGAAATAGTTCCTTTAAACATCAAAGAGAAAAGAAATGTATTATATAGTTATCGTTTAAACCAACGAAATATCCCTCGTAGCACGATGATAAGCACAACCATATTAAGCGAGAAACCAATACTAACGAGTAAAATAGTCAACGGATTACACACATAGACACTGGCATAACTGCTGCAAATCGCACCCACTTCTATGGTAAAAAATGACCACGGCAATGCTAGCCAAAGAAAGATAGCATGGTTTTCATAAAGGAAATGATTAAGCTCGTCGTTGATAAATAATGACAAGAACCAGATCATGCCGTAAACAAGAGGGATTAGCAGTCCAATACAAAATATTCGTTTTTTATTCATCATTCTTCCCTCCTTTTACCTTAATAATAGTCAGTTTAGTCTCATCGCTACCATTATAGTATTTTGAAGTAGCAGGCTTGTTCTGAGCGCTTCCATTGAGATTAAGTTACATCAGGTATAGTTATTAGCATTAT
>NZ_SSMG01000306.1 GCF_009873615.1 Photobacterium lucens | reverse complement strand
CTTGTTGAAGTGCTGTCTAAATATTTAGGTATTGGATACCAATTTGCTTTGCAAAATGCAGAAAGAGTAATTGCTAAATGTACAGAGAGCTAAAAATGAAGAGAAATCAGGCGAATTAATATTTATTATTTTGGCTAGTTTCTTGCTGGATATGAAATGTGTTGGTCACAAGTGTTCTTATTGTTTGTTGGTGCGCATATTACAGGTGAAATAAGGAAAACAGAATGACTAAATGGCAAAACATATTGAAAAATTTATCGTTTTTTTTGTTTGTTATATTGGGTTTCTTTACCAGTATGAGTGCGTTGGCACAACAGAGTTATGTTGTTGATCCTAGTTGGCTGAAAGAACAAATAGCAACGAAGCAGCCAGTAGTGATTTTCGATAGTCGATCTAAAGAACAGTATGATCAAGGGCATATCCCTAATGCAATCAGTTTTCCTGTAGATGATACTTATGTTGTTCAAGATGATGTTTATTACGTTAAAAATAAAGTCAACATAGCCCCATTGCTGAGAGAGAAAGGAGTAACGAAAGACGCTAAAGTGATCGTGTATGATCAAGGTGAACTGATGTTTGCATCTCGATTACTTTGGGTATTGGAGCTTTATGGGGTTAAAGATTTAGCGATTTTAAATGGTGGTCTTGATGGATGGAAAGAGGGTAACGAGATCTCCCAAGTTGCACATACCTTACCAGCCTCTGATTATGTGCCAGTACTTAATCCTAGTATTTATGCAAGTACGACGGTTGCAAAAGTTGCGGTTCATAATCCGAAATATAATTTATATGACAGCCGTACTTATGACGAATATTTAGGTAAGAAATCTGTCACCAGTAAATATGGTCGTATACCTAAAGCAAAGTATATTGATTTAAGTAAGTTCTTTACCACAGATGCCAATGGTAAGAAATTTCTTAAATCTCAAGCAGAACTTGAT
>NZ_SSMG01000305.1 GCF_009873615.1 Photobacterium lucens | reverse complement strand
AATATGAATAGTGTGAATATAAAAAAGGCAGCGAACGCTGCCTTTTTTATTAATAACTTTTTATATGCCAACTATAAACACTTACTTTAAACGTGGATTTTGCTGGTTATCATTTTGATCATCTTTACGTTCAAACTCACCATCAAACACATCACCATTGTCATTATGATGATTAAATGGCCCTTGCGAATGACCACCAAAATCAGAATGGAAACCACCACCAAATTGATTAAAGTTACTCTGTACTTTCACTCGCTGCATTAATTGTTGTGCTAACTTAGCGCGAATGTGAGGCAGTAGAATACACATACCTAAGGTGTCCGTCATAAATCCAGGTGTTAATAGTAGAACACCGGCAACCGCCAATAGCACACCTTCAACAATTTCTTGTGCTGGCATTTCGCCTTGCTGCATCTTGCTTTGCACCGACATCAATGTCGCCAAACCTTGACTGCGCACTAACGATGCCCCAACCACAGCGGTGATAAAGACCAACATCATGGTCGGCCAAAAGCCTAAAAAGCCGCCCACTTGAATAAATAAGCCAATCTCAATCATTGGCACAGCGATAAATAGCAGCATTAATATCGGGAACACAACGAACCTCTTCTTTTCTATGTCTTCTTGTAAGCCCAGTCCGACTGAGCAACAGGCTACAGTATTGCATGTTTGTGATTTAAATACCGAGCCAAGAACGATAAAAAATCGTTAACAAATGATTCCGTCTTTAAATTTGAATATTGTCGAAAAAATCAGATACTCCACCTGAGCAGTTGTTCATATTTTGTTATTTATCTTCATTTTCTATCAGATTCACCCTCTGTTTATTAACAACTTTTGTGAGTTTGATCGCGTTTCCGTGCAAATATTTACAGGTCGTTTTAAAAAGTGATCTGGATTATGTTTTTAGGCAATCAGGGGAGTATTATCAGCATCAATTAAGGTGTCAGGTACGATCATCTTGCTTCAACTTAGCGAAACGGATTCTTTGCTTAAATAGTTGGCTTATTTATTGATTTTATTAAAAGATTCCCAAAGGGCTATATTATGTCTCAGATGATTGATCTTGAAAAAAATAATGAAGCAGCGCTAAACGTTGCAACTCGAATCGAAGAAGATCTTCTAGGTGAACGTCACGTTCCAGCTGACGCTTACTGGGGTATCCACACTCTACGTGCAATCGAAAACTTTAATATTTCTAGCACGACTATTTCTGACGTACCTGAATTTGTTCGCGGCATGGTTTTCACTAAGAAAGCAGCTGCAATGGCTAACAAAGAATTAGGCGCAATCCCTTCTGAAGTGGGTAACTACATCGTTCAAGCTTGTGATCTTATCCTTGAAACAGGCAAGTGCATGGATCAGTTCCCATCTGATGTATACCAAGGTGGTGCGGGTACTTCTGTTAACATGAACACTAACGAAGTGATTGCAAACCTTGCTCTTGAACTGATGGGCAAAGAGAAAGGCGAATATGACATCGTTAACCCGAACGATCACGTCAACAAATCACAGTCAACTAACTGTGCTTACCCAACAGGTTTCCGTGTTGCTGTCTACAACAGCATCATCAACATGCTTGAAGCATTAGACTACCTAAAAACCTCATTCGATGTGAAAGCAACTGAGTTTGCTAGCATCCTAAAAATGGGTCGTACTCAGCTACAAGACGCAGTACCTATGACAGTAGGTCAAGAGTTCCACGCTTACAGCGTATTGCTAAAAGAAGAGATCAAAAACCTTCAGTACACGGCGCAATTACTACTTGAAGTGAACCTAGGTGCAACAGCTATCGGTACTGGCCTAAATGCTGCAACAGGTTACCAACACCTTGCAGTTCAACGCCTTGCAGAAATTACAGGTCTACCTGTAACTCCTGCTGAAGATCTGATTGAAGCAACCTCTGACTGTGGTGCTTACGTCATGGTTCACGGTGCGCTAAAACGTACTGCAGTGAAACTATCTAAGATCTGTAACGATCTACGTCTACTGTCTTCTGGTCCTCGTGCTGGTTTGAACGAAATCAACCTACCAGAAATGCAAGCAGGCTCGTCTATCATGCCAGCTAAAGTAAACCCAGTTATTCCTGAAGTGGTTAACCAAGTTTGCTTTAAAGTGATCGGTAACGACACAACTGTTACTTTTGCAGCAGAAGCTGGTCAGCTTCAGCTAAACGTGATGGAGCCAGTGATTGGTCAAGCACTGTTTGAATCAATCAGCCTACTGAAAAATGCATGTATCAACCTACGTGATAAGTGCATCGAAGGTATCACTGTGAATAAAGACGTATGTGAAAGCTACGTGTTTAACTCTATCGGTATCGTAACTTACCTAAACCCATTCATTGGTCACCACGAAGGCGATATCGTTGGTAAGATCTGTGCAGAAACAGGTAAGAGCGTACGTGAAGTGGTTCTAGAGCGCGGTCTACTGACTGAAGAGCAATTAGATGATATCTTCTCTATCGAAAACTTAATGCACCCTCAATATAAAGCACAACGCTACAGCTAAGCGTTTCGCTCTCTGAGAAATAAGCGGATTTTCACTCGAGGATCCGCTTTTTTTTGTGAATTTTTTTGTTTTTACCTCATCTTTTTTATTTTTAACTTATATTTTTAAACTTTCATACAGGAAAAAATCTATGACGGGAATCGAACTCTTTGTCGTGCTTGCCTTTATCTTTCTAGGGGCAAGGATCGGCGGCATCGGTATTGGCTTTGCCGGTGGTGCTGGTGTTATTGTGTTGTCATTGGTACTGGGTGTACCCACTAGCCAATCATTCATCCCTGTTGATGTGATCTTAATTATCATGTCAGTGATCACCGCCATTGCTGCCATGCAAGTTGCTGGCGGTATGGACTGGTTAGTTCAACTGGCAGAAGATTTCCTGCGTAAAAATCCTAAACGTATTACCTTCTACGCGCCAATCGTGACTTACTTAATGACCGTGATGGCAGGTACAGGACACACAGCCTTCTCAACTCTACCTGTGATTGCTGAAGTGGCAAAAGGTCAAGGCATTCGTCCTTCACGTCCTCTCTCTATTGCTGTTATCGCTTCACAAATTGCGATCACGGCTTCCCCAATTTCTGCTGCCGTCGTGTTTTTCTCAGGTATTCTTGAGCCTATCGGTGTGAGCTACATTACTCTGCTAGCGATTTGTATTCCAACCACCTTTATCGCTTGTATGGTGGGCGCATTCGTTGCGAACTTCATGGGTTGCGAACTAAAAGACGATCCTATTTACCAAGAGCGTCTAGCAAAAGGCTTAGTCAGCCAAGAAAACACCACTCGCCGTGAAATCAAACCAGAAGCAAAACGCGCTACTTACATCTTCCTAGCTGCGATTATTTTCGTGGTGTGTTATGCCGCTGCGATTTCTCACTCAATCGGCTTGATTGAAAACCCAACTCTAGGTCGTAACGAAGCAATCATGTCTGTGATGCTAACAGCAGCGGCTGCAACCGTTTGGTTATGTAAGATTGATGCATCAAAAATTGCATCAGCACCAACATTCCGCTCTGGTATGACAGCATGTATCTGTGTACTGGGTGTAGCATGGCTTGGCTCAACATTTGTTAACGCACACGTTGATGGCATTAAGGAGTTTGCCGGCTCTCTACTTAGCGATTACCCATGGATGCTAGCGCTGATCTTATTCTTTGCTTCAATGCTACTTTACTCACAAGGCGCAACCACTACGGCACTGATGCCAGCGGCATTAGCCATTGGTGTTGCACCGCTAACAATGATTGCTTCATTTGCAGCAGTTAGTGCGCTGTTCGTATTGCCAACCTACCCAACGCTACTTGCAGCCGTTGAGATGGATGATACTGGCTCAACGCGTATCGGTAACCTTGTGTTTAACCACCCATTCTTTATTCCAGGTGTGGTCACTATTTTCACTTCTGTCGCACTAGGTTTTATCTTCGGTGGCTTCTTACTGTAAATACAACCTGTGATACCAGACTTAAAAAGATTGCTCTTGGGCAATCTTTTTTTTGTCCTAACTTTGACATACCCTACGCCAATAATAAGAATTTCTTGCTAAGCTAATAACAAATCACAGACACAAGAGTTATCACTATGATGTTATTAACGAATTACCCGATAATCATGGCTATAACGATAATTTGCATTCTATTATCTTGCGTCACTCTCTGGTTTATTTGCCGACATCCAATCCCTTATAAAGGGCTCTACAGTATTGGGCTTGGGATCATCATCGGTCTTTGCTCTATTTTCCTTTTTACGACGATTAAACATTTAGAGCGCCAAGCGAGTCTAACTCCAACGCCAACCTTTATTGCCGTTCACTCTATTGATGATTTGGAATTAGCCTTAACAGAAGCTGCGAGTCAGCATCAGCCGGTACTGTTGGATGTCACTGCCGATTGGTGTACCCCTTGTATCGCTTATAAAAAAGAAATTTTTCCTGCACCTGAAGTGGCTAAACAGCTCAATCAGTACACCTTGTTAGAAGCGAATGTCACAGCCAATACCCCACAAGATCTGGCATTAATGCAACAGCTCAATGTCATTGGTTTTCCAACCTTATTGTTTTGGGATAGCAAGGGAGAAACAGCTCCCCAAGCACAAGTTACTGGCTTTATGGATGCCAATGACTTTAGTGAACACCTACGCCAACAAGCGCTACACATCCAATAATCATTGCCCCCAATATCCTTATAAAAATAGGCGCATTTAACAAAAAACTGTGCTGAGTTACACGCAAGACGAGCGAGAGAGGATCAATATCTGATCTTTATGGTATGAAAATTGCGCAGTCATATTTGCCATGCTAGCGTTAGCATATTAATAACAAAAATAAAGTACTGCTATGGAAGCTCAGCACACAATCGTTATCGCCGATGATCATCCTCTGTTTCGAAATGCCCTGTTCCAATCTGTCCACATGGCGATTAGCGGTGCAAACCTTCTTGAAGCAGATTCGCTCGATTCATTACTCTCTCTCCTCGAAAAAGAGCCCGACGTTGATTTACTGTTACTCGATCTAAAGATGCCCGGTGCCAATGGCATGTCGGGGCTGATTCAATTACGCCAACAATACCCAGAGCTTCCTACGGTAGTGATCTCTGCCAGTGAAGAGGAAAAAGTGATCCGCCAAGTACACAGTCATGGTGCGTTTGGGTTTATTCCAAAATCAAGCGACATGCGTGCGCTGATCTCTGCATTAAATCAAGTACTCGATGGCGAACCCTTCTTTCCTGATAACATCAGTGAGAACAATCAGGCTTACCGTGATTTAGCCGATAAAATTGCCACGCTTACCCCACAGCAATACAAAGTGTTAGGCATGTTGTCTGACGGCCAACTCAATAAGCAGATCGCTTATGATTTGAATGTCTCTGAAGCGACAATTAAAGCCCATATGACAGCAATATTTCGCAAGCTAGATGTAAAAAATCGCACCCAAGCCGTTATTTTGCTCCAGCAACTCGACCTCGATGAATGAAACGTTAGACTTTAGGCTAACAATGATCGGTATTTAACCCTCAAAAGCGATTTATCCCTCACAAAAACGCCCAAATATGGGCGTTTTTGCTTTTTTAGCCTCGACTAAAGTTGCACTGATAGAACGAAATTTCATTGCTATTGTTTCTTTTGTAACAATTTATTAACAACAAGTTTCGTATTAATAATGCGTGAAGGAGATAACAATGGCGTTCGCATCCAAGGAGCAAGCTCAAGCCTATTGGAAACAAAATCTCAGCATCATGGGATCACTTTTAGCAATCTGGTTTGCTGTTTCATACGGCGCAGGGATCTTATTTGTTGATGCTCTCAATACCATTCAAATTGGTGGCTTCAAATTAGGTTTCTGGTTTTCACAACAAGGGGCTATTTATACATTCGTTGCCCTGATCTTCGTTTATGTGGTTCGCATGAACGCACTCGACCGTAAATTCAACGTTCAGGAAGATTAAGGAAGCGTTATATGGATATTCAAACTTGGACCTTTATCTTGGTCGGCATTACCTTCGCTCTGTATATCGGCATTGCGATTTGGGCTCGCGCTGGATCAACCAGTGAATTCTATGTGGCAGGCGGTGGTGTTCACCCTGTCGCTAACGGCATGGCAACCGCAGCAGACTGGATGTCAGCGGCATCCTTTATTTCAATGGCAGGGATCATCTCGTTTATTGGTTATGACGGTGGTGTTTACCTGATGGGTTGGACCGGTGGTTACGTCCTCCTTGCCCTTTGCCTTGCCCCTTATTTACGCAAATTTGGCAAATTCACGGTGCCAGATTTCATCGGTGATCGTTACTACTCCAAAACTGCCCGCATGGTGGCTGTGTTCTGTGCCATTTTTGTTTCATTCACTTATGTAGCAGGCCAGATGCGTGGGGTTGGTGTGGTATTCGCCCGTTTCCTTGAAGTGGATATCAACATGGGGATCATTATCGGGATGGGGATCGTATTCTTCTATGCCGTGATGGGTGGCATGAAAGGGATCACCTACACCCAGGTTGCTCAGTACTGTGTACTTATCTTTGCCTTCATGGTGCCAGCGATCTTCACCTCTCTGATGATGACAGGATCACCTATTCCACAGTTTGGCTTAGGCTCAACCGTTAATGGCTCTGAAACTTATCTGCTTGAAAAACTTGATGGCTTAACCACTGAACTTGGCTTTACTGCCTACACCGATGGCTCTAAGAGCATGGTGGATGTGTTCTTTATCTGTGCCGCTCTGATGGTCGGTACCGCAGGTCTGCCACACGTGATCATCCGTTTCTTTACCGTACCAAAAGTAAAGGATGCGCGGGTATCAGCAGGTTGGGCATTAGTCTTTATCGCTATCCTTTACACTACAGCCCCAGCGGTAGCTGCCTTTGCTCGTGTCAATATGATCGATACGATTAATGGCCCTGAAATGAAAGGTGTTCCTGCCGAGCAAGCCCCGAGCTGGGTGAAAAACTGGGAAAAAACTGGCCTTGTAGCTTGGGAAGATAAGAACAATGACGGCAAGATGTTCTACTCAGGTGATGATCGCAACGAGATGACCATCAACCGTGACATCATTGTATTAGCAAGCCCAGAGCTGGCGAAATTACCAAACTGGGTAGTCGCCCTATTAGCAGCAGGTGGTCTTGCAGCCGCACTATCAACCGCAGCGGGCTTACTACTGGTGATCTCGACGTCCATTTCACACGATTTATTGAAGAAAGGCTTTAAGCCGAACATGAGTGAGAAGCAAGAGCTACTCGCAGCCCGAATAGGTGCTGCGATTGCGATTGTCGGTGCTGGTTACTTAGGTATTAACCCACCAGGCTTTGTGGCGCAGGTAGTAGCCTTCTCGTTCGGCTTAGCCGCAGCTTCTTTCTTCCCAGCAATTATCCTTGGCATTTTCTATAAGAAGATGAATAAAGAAGGTGCAATTGCAGGCATGATTTCAGGTATTACTTTCACTGCCGCTTACATTATTTACTTCAAGTTTATTAACCCGGCAGCAAGTACACCTGACAACTGGTTCTTTGGTATTAGCCCTGAAGGCATCGGTACATTAGGTATGTGTCTAAACTTTGTTGTCGCTATTGTGGTCAACAAGTTTACCGCTGAAGTGCCTAACGATGTGCAAGAGATGGTGGAATCTATCCGCTTCCCTCAAGGTGCAGGTGCTGCCCAAGATCACTAAGCAACCCATCACTTCTCCTTAGCTATACTTCCCTAGCTTTTGCGGAGTCCTTTGGACTCCGCCTTTTTCTTTCTTCTCTTTTCTAAGCAAGCTAGGTTAGGCTTCCACTTTTAAACATTGGTTTAAGACTGAACGCAACTTCAACGGTTTAACTGGTTTACTAATAAAACCAAAACCGTGGCCTCGAATCGCTGCTTGGTTTTCTGTCATTCTATCAGCACTGATCACCACCCCTTTAAAACTATCGCCAAGCCTTAAACGACACTGTAATAACACCTCAAGCCCTGTTTGCTGATGAGCTAAATGATAATCGCTGAACACCACATCAGGTTGCCATTGGTTATCTAACGCCTTCATTGCCTCAACCAAATTTTCAGCCAATTTCACCTCACAGCCCCAACGTGCTAATAAGGTTTCCATGCCTAATAAAATATCGGTTTCATTATCGACACACAGCACTTTTAATCCCGCTAATGGGGCTTTTGTCTCACTCACTGATGGTTTTGTTACCACTAACATGGCAGGGTGACCAATTGGTACTGATAGCGAAAACACCGTGCCACGTCCTTGCCATGAGCGTAAATCCAATGGGTGATCTAATACTCGTGAAATACCACGCGCAATGGCTAAGCCTAATCCTAAACCGTGCTCTGCCCCGGTTTGCTCCACACGGGTAAACTCATCGAAAATATTGGCTTGTTTTTCAGGCGGGATCCCCGGCCCGTTATCCCATATTTCAATGTTTAGACGTGCTCCTTTACGTCTTACCCCCAATAACACTTTGCCATGAGGGTTATAACGAAAGGCATTGGTGAGGAAATTCTGTAACGCACGACGTAACAACTTGGCATCAGAGATGATCACCGCCTTACTACTCACCACATCAAACTCAATTCCTTGCTCTTTAGCCAAGGCACTGAACTCGGCCGATAAAGTATTGAGCACATCACTGACTTTAAACGGCACAATATGGGTTTGCAGTTTTCCTGATTCTAAGCGTGACACATCCAATAAGTCGCCGATCAAATCTTCTGCCGCCCCTAGCGCACTTTCAATATGAGCAGCCAGCCTTGCACTTTCTTTGCCTTCAGCGACTTCGGTTAATGATGATGAGAACAAACGCGCAGCATTAAGAGGCTGCATTAAGTCGTGGCTTACAGCAGCTAAAAAGCGACTTTTCGATTTCGCCTGTTGCTCAGCTTGTTGAGTTGCTACCACCAAGCGTCGGTTTAGTTGTTCTAACTGCTGGGTACGATCTTTCACCCGCGCTTCAAGGTTTTCATTGGCTTCTTTCAGTGCCACTTCCGCTTGCCTAAACGCAGTAATATCACTAAAGCTCATGACGAAACCGCCACCGGGCATCGGATTACCTTGCACTTCGATCACTTGCCCATCAGGGCGAATACGTGATGACGTATGGGCGGTTCCTCGTTGTAAGTGCTCAACCCGTTTCGCAACATGCGCCTCGGGATCGCCGGGGCCACACAAGCCTTGTTCAGCATTATGACGAATTACATCTGTGATCGGACGCCCCACTTGAATCAAACCTGGAGGGAAGGTAAACAGTTCTAAGTAGCGTTGATTCCACGCGACTAATCGTAATTGCTTATCCACTACCGCAATGCCTTGGCTAATGTGTTCAATCGCCCCTTGTAATAGTCCACGGCTAAAATCAAATAGCTCAGAAGCTTCATCAACAATCGTTGCCACTTCTTCTAATTGCATGTTTCTTCCTTGCAAGGCAGAAGTGAGTACTAACCTTGCTGAAGAGGCACCAAAAACCCCCGCTAAAACTCGCTCGGTATGACGGATCATGGCAGCTGAAGCTTGTTGTTGAGGAGACAACCCTTCACCTTGCTGCTCGGCAAATTGAGCAAAAGCATGACGCACGCGCTTTCGACCAACAAAGCGGGACGCTAACATCTCAAGCTCAGCGACGGTTACACGGGTTTGATACAAACTACCATCTTCAGCCTCAACCAGTGATGCACCAACAAACGAAGCCGCTTGTAGCCGCTCTGTCAGAGATGATCTTGTCACTAAAGACACACCGATAAACAAACTCAGATTCACACACAAACTGAGTAACATGCCCCAATCAACTGCTGATAAGTGGCGTAAAATAGGTAACTGAGGCGAACTTAATAACCACAATAGAACGTTACTTTGCGCATCTCCCGCTAACATGCCTGTTTGGCTCATCATAGTGATGAGCCAAATTGTCATCCCGCCCATCAGCCCTGCATACACACCTTTCTTATTACCAAAACGCCAATAAATTCCCCCGAGTAAAGCAGGAGAAAACTGAGCAATGGCGGCAAAAGAAAGTAAACCAATTGCAGATAACGAATGTACGTTATCTAGCACATGATAAAAGCCCCAAGCAGCCAGTAGTAATAGCACAATCAACACACGGCGAACGTTGAGTAGCAGCCCTGAAAAAGCGGTGAAATTTCGCTGTCCGATCCGTACTCGACGCAACATCAATGGCATGACTAAATCATTAGAGATCATGATCGCCAGTGCAATGGTCGACACAATCACCATTCCTGTCGCTGCGGATGCGCCACCTATAAATGCCAGCAGTGCGATAGCGTTGGCACCTTGCTGTAGCGGCAAATTGATCACATACGTATCAGCAGACACCGTCGGCAGTAATTGTTGCCCTACGAGCGCAAGCGGGATCACAAATAGCCCCATCAAAAAAAGGTAAGTCGGGAAAATCCAACGGGCTTTATGTAAGTCACTTTGGCAATGATTCTCTACCACTATGGTATGAAACTGACGAGGCAAACAGATAATCGCCGCCATGGTAAGCAGCATATGGATCAATAAACTGCCAACATTCAACGATGAGTAAGTAAGTGATTGCCAACCTACATCATCAAATTTGGTAGAGGTTTGAAATAAACTTAATGCAAAAATACCCACAGCGAGAAAAGCAACTAGCTTGACGATAGATTCAAACGCAATCGCCATCATCATGCCACGATGATGCTCGGTAGAATCAATATGTCGGGTACCAAATAAAATCGTAAACAAGGCCAGAGCACCTGAGACAATCCAAGTGGTATCGAGCCCTTCCTGGCTGAACGTCTGACTAAAATCTGGTGCTATTTGATCAAGCCCTAACGTGATACCACGCAGCTGCAGAGCGATATAAGGCAAAATCCCCACCACTGCAATCACGGTTACTAGCATGGCTAAGCCTTGAGATTTGCCATAACGCGCAGCGATAAAATCAGCAATCGAGGTAATGTGCTCACGCTTCGCAATCAGGATCAGTCGAGCCAGCACTTTCCAGCCCAAGGTAAACACAATAATCGGTGCTAGGTAGATAGGTAAGAAGGACCATAAATCACGACTGGCTTGCCCAACCGTGCCGAAGAAGGTCCAAGAGGTACAATAAACTGCAATAGATAGGCTGTATATCCACGGTCGCCATCCAGCTAACCATTGGCTTTTTTTATCGCCATACCATGCAATGGCAAATAATACCCCGAGGTATAACAACGATACTGCTATAACCACCCATCCCTGCATCATGATCCGCTATCCTTTTCTGCGTCAATAAGTCACTGTAACCAAGTTGTTACAACAGACTCAATCGTGCCAGATCACAGATCTCTCAGTAAGATGCTGAGCATCACTTTTTTATCTTCAAACAATAAAAAAACGCAGCCAATATGACTGCGCTTTAAACATATATACCCAAGCGACTTCAAGATGCCAGATTCAGAGCGAGATCACTGAGTTGAATTCACTTGGGTATAAAAGTAAGTAATTACTATGCTTTACTTGCTTGGTATTCAGTAGCGACTTGCTGAGTCGGTGTCATACGAATAAAGAAAACAGGCAATGCCATTGCCGCCATGACCCAAAACACATTGGCGCCCCAACTTCCGTACATCCAACCACTAGCAGAAGTTAAAATCGCCATCACCGCCCCTAGTGGGATCGCATTATAAAGCGACTGCAATGCCACAGAATGGCTGTTCGGTTGCTGCTGGATATAACGGATAGTTGCTAAGTGCGCTGCCGCAAAAGTGACGCCGTGTAAGGCTTGCACTGGGAACATCAGCCATTGATCGGTAAGAGTTGCCATTAAGCCCCAGCGCACCATTACCCCAAAGGCAGCTAAGCGGAACATATTATTCACTGACCAACCAGCAAATAAGCGCTTACTAACAAGAAAGACCATCACTTCTGCGGCAACACTGAAACTCCATAAATAGCCGATCATCGATTCATCAAAACCAATCTTCTGCCAGTAAATCGAGCTAAAACCATAATATGCGGCATGACTACCTTGTAATAAGGCAGCAATCACCATCAACTTAATCACCGCACTATTACGCAAAATCCCCCATAACGCTGGACGTACTTGCGCTTGTGTTTCTTCATCAACTGGCATGATCGCGGGATTACGCACCGCCATGATTTGTGAGAAAGCCAAACCGGATAACGCCACCCAAGGAATAATGTCAGCGCCATAGTGATTTGCGAGCACCCCAACCACCGTAGAGCCAGCGATAAAAGCGAGCGAGCCCCATAAGCGTGTACGCCCATAGTCCAAATGCCCACCTTTCGCATAATGGTTAACGATCGCATCAGAGAGCGGCACGATAGGTCCCGCCGATAAATTAAAGAGGATGGTGACAGCTGCTAACGCCCAAAGGTTGCCGCCACAAACGATATAGATAATACAAGCCACGAGACCAAGCAGAGTAAAGCCTCGAAGTGCCGGAATAAGATGTTCAACTTTGTGAATACGTGGCGTTAGTACTAAGTTCGCAATACAACGAACCGCAAAACCTAAACCAAGCAAAAGACCAATATCAGAGTCGTTCACTCCAATATGTTTGAACCAAATCGCCCAAAATGGCAGATACACGCCATATGAGAAGAAAAATCCCCACAAATATTGTGAGCTCCAACTATAAGGTGAACGGTTAAACATAGACATCTCGCACAAAGGTTGAATAAAAAAGCAACATATTATGGCGTATATCTCGTCTTAAACTAATGGGATAACGCAATTTAAAACCGACATCCACATGGTGTTACTCAAATTTTGCGAGTCATCTCTCACTTATATTTATCTCTACAGGGTTTGCGGCAAGAACGGACAACACTGCACAAACTGTCATGAAAAAAGCATGTAAATCCCATTTTCACCCTTTGATCCAGCTCTCTCATCCTAAAGTCTAATTGTAGACAAGGTCTAAATGGCACACCGTATACACAGCACAAAACAACTATAACAAGTCAGTTTGCTTACCCTTACTTATAACAATCGGCTAAGTATGCAGGGAGCATCAGAAGTATAAGAACTCAAGGAGAATAAGATGAGTGAGGTTCATGTTTATCCGGTCAATGAGGCCATTGCAAAAACAGCTCATGTGAATGAAGAGCAATACCGCGAAATGTATCAACAATCGGTGATAAACCCTGAAGGTTTTTGGCGTGAACACGGTCAAATTGTTGATTGGATGAAGCCATTCACCAAAGTAAAAAATACCTCATTCGATACAGGTCACGTCAGCATCAAATGGTTTGAAGACGGTGAACTCAACGTATCTGCTAACTGTATTGATCGCCACTTAGCGACCAAAGGTGATCAACCAGCTATCATCTGGGAAGGTGATGATCCAAATGATGATGCAACCCTCACCTACAATGAATTACACAAAGAAGTTTGTCAGTTTGCTAATGCCCTAAAGAGCCAAGGTGTTCGTAAGGGTGATGTTGTTTGTCTTTACATGCCAATGATCGCAGAAGCGGCAATCGCAATGCTGGCATGTACCCGTATCGGTGCTGTTCACACCATCGTATTTGGTGGTTTCTCACCAGAGGCACTTGCGGGTCGTATTATCGATTCAAACGCTAAAGTCGTCGTTACCGCAGATGAAGGCGTACGTGGTGGTCGTGCGGTTCCACTCAAGAAAAATGTTGATGATGCATTAGCTAGCCCTGATGTAACAACCGTAGAGAAAGTGGTTGTCTTTAAACGCACAGGCGGTGAGATTGCATGGCAAGACGATCGTGATGTGTGGTGGCACGAAGCAACATTGGTTGCCTCAACCCATTGTGCGCCAGAGCCAATGAACGCAGAAGATCCACTCTTTATTCTTTACACCTCAGGTTCAACAGGTAAACCAAAAGGCGTTCTACACACCACAGGTGGTTACCTTGTTTACGCCACCATGACGTTCAAATATGTTTTCGATTACCAAGAAGGTGATGTGTACTGGTGTACAGCCGATGTTGGTTGGATCACAGGTCACAGCTACTTGGTATACGGACCACTAGCAAACGGCGCAACCACTGTGCTATTTGAAGGTGTACCGACTTACCCATCAACCAGCCGCATGAGCGAAGTAGTTGATAAGCACCAAGTGAGCATTCTATACACTGCCCCTACCGCTATTCGAGCCTTAATGGCGAAAGGTGATGAAGCGATTCAAGGTACTAACCGCTCATCACTGCGCATTATGGGCTCTGTGGGCGAGCCAATTAACCCTGAAGCATGGGAATGGTACCACCGCACTATCGGTGATAACCGCTGCCCTATCGTAGATACGTGGTGGCAAACAGAAACGGGCGGGATCTTAATTACCCCACTACCGGGTGCTACCGCACTAAAACCAGGCTCTGCGACACGTCCATTCTTCGGCGTTCAGCCAGCATTGGTCGATAACGTAGGTAACATCCTTGACGGTGCGACAGACGGTAACTTGGTGATGACCGATTCATGGCCGGGTCAAATGCGTAGCCTATGGGGCGATCACGAGCGTTTCGAACAAACCTACTTCTCAACCTTTAAAGGCATGTATTTCACTGGTGACGGTGCTCGTCGTGATGAAGACGGTTACTACTGGATCACAGGGCGTGTGGATGACGTACTGAATATTTCAGGTCACCGTATGGGAACAGCAGAAATCGAATCAGCATTGGTTGCTTTCGATAAAATCGCAGAAGCAGCCATTGTTGGTGTCCCACACGAAATCAAAGGCCAAGCGATCTACGCTTACATCACACTAAATGATGGCGAGATCCCAAGCGCAGAGCTTCATAAGGAAGTCAAAGATTGGGTACGTAAAGAAATCGGCCCAATTGCTACACCGGATTTCCTACACTGGACAGATGCGCTACCAAAAACCCGTTCAGGTAAGATCATGCGTCGTATTCTGCGTAAGATCGCCACAGGCGATACCGCAACATTGGGTGATACTTCAACCCTTGCCGATCCAAGTGTGGTTGAGCGCTTGATTGAAGAAAAACAGAAAGTGATGTAATCACATTTTTCAACTTCTAACAAAAAGACCGCCAAGTGCGGTCTTTTTTTATTTTTTTCGCTAGTTTTCTCGATTTAATTCAGCAAACCACCAGCTTCACTCACCTAAAATGCGCCACCAAGATCACAATGTAGAATAAATCGACAACAATATTGTTGGTTTATTCATCAGATTTTCGTTACTACTGTAGACATATTTCCGTCTTGTGAGAATAAGATGAATATATGAAGAATTATCACTAAATTCTTACACTTAGTTGCGGGAACTTGTCGTAAGATAAAACGTCTAATTTTGACTAATCACTCAACTACAGCTTACACGTGTTCGCACAAAAAAGTGGTGATTAGACCAGTATTTTGCTGCGATTTGCGGTGAATTCTCTATAATTGCTCAACAACGAACGTTTAGCAGTAAAAAAACGGACACACGGAAACAAAATTGCATAAGTCTGCAAGTTGTTAGAGTTTAACCTCATAAACAAGTGAAAATACGTCAAGATGTCGACCGTTAAACGAATTTTAGTAATTAATGGGCCTAACCTAAACCTATTAGGTCTTCGAGAGCCGGGTCATTACGGCCATCAATCGCTCAATCAACTTATTGATGGGCTCACTGCTAAAGCTACCCAATTAGGAGTGGCGTTAGAACACGTTCAATCTAATGCGGAACATGTATTGATTGATGCAATTCATCAGGCCTACGGCAAGATCGATTTTATCATCATCAATCCAGCAGCCTTCACGCACACCAGCGTTGCGATCCGTGATGCGCTACTCGGTGTCGCCATTCCGTTTATTGAAGTGCACTTATCTAACGTCCACGCCCGTGAACCCTTCCGTCACCACTCTTACCTTTCCGATAAAGCAGTAGGAGTGATTTGCGGCCTCGGCCCTGACGGTTATGAATTCGCCCTGAATGCAGCAGTACGTCGCCTGCATGCAGACAGCTAACTGAACAATATAAAAAGAGAAATATAAATGGATATTCGTAAGATCAAGAAGCTAATCGAGCTTGTAGAAGAATCAGGTATTGCTGAACTAGAAATTTCTGAAGGTGAAGAGTCTGTACGCATCAGCCGTAGCGTTGCACCAACAGCAGTAATGCCACAACAATACGCAGCAGCGCCAATTGCACCAGCACAGCCTGCAGTAGCACAACCAGTAGAAGCACCAGCAGCACCTGTTGCGACAGCTCCAGCAGCAGAAACTGCAGCACCAGTAGCTGGCCACTCTGTACTTTCTCCAATGGTTGGTACTTTCTACCGCTCTCCAAGCCCTGAAGCGAAATCATTTGTAGAAGTGGGTCAATCTGTCAACATCGGTGACACGCTATGTATCGTTGAAGCGATGAAGATGATGAACCAAATCCAAGCAGACAAAGCCGGTAAAGTTGTCGCTATTCTTGCAGAAGACGGCGATGCGATTGAATTCGATCAGCCTCTTATCATCATCGAGTAATCGAGGCTCTGGCTATGTTAGATAAATTAGTAATTGCGAACCGAGGTGAAATTGCACTTCGTATCCTACGCGCTTGTAAAGAGCTAGGTATCAAAACTGTAGCGGTTCACTCCACTGCAGACCGCGATCTTAAGCACGTTCTACTTGCTGACGAGTCAGTGTGTATTGGTCCTGCTCGCGGTATCGACAGCTACCTAAATATTCCACGCATCATCAGTGCTGCTGAAATCACAGGCGCTGTAGCTATCCACCCTGGCTACGGTTTCCTATCAGAAAATGCTGATTTTGCTGAGCAAGTTGAGCGTTCTGGTTTTATTTTCGTGGGTCCTAAAGCTGAAACTATTCGCCTAATGGGTGACAAAGTTTCTGCGATCACGGCAA
Source organism: Photobacterium lucens (assembly GCF_009873615.1). Classification (GTDB taxonomy): domain Bacteria; phylum Pseudomonadota; class Gammaproteobacteria; order Enterobacterales; family Vibrionaceae; genus Photobacterium; species Photobacterium lucens. The sequence goes on along the minus strand of NZ_SSMG01000305.1, from coordinate 5,542 downwards.
TGAAAAAAGCAGGCGTACCTTGTGTACCAGGCTCTGACGGCCCACTTGATGACGACGAAGCGAAAAACAAATCGTTCGCTAAGCGTATTGGCTACCCTGTGATCATCAAAGCCTCTGGTGGCGGTGGTGGTCGTGGTATGCGTGTTGTTCGTAGCGAAAACGAACTAACAGAAGCAATCGCAATGACCCGTGCGGAAGCAAAATCTTGTTTCAATAACGACATGGTTTACATGGAGAAATACCTTGAAAACCCACGTCACATTGAAGTACAGGTTTTAGCTGACGGTCAAGGCGGTGCGATCCACTTAGGTGAGCGTGACTGTTCTATGCAGCGTCGTCACCAGAAAGTAGTAGAAGAAGCACCAGCACCGGGTATTACTGAAGAAATGCGTAAGTACATCGGTGAGCGCTGTACTCGTGCATGTATCGAAATCGGTTACCGTGGTGCGGGTACGTTTGAATTCCTATACGAAAACGGTGAGTTCTACTTCATTGAAATGAACACCCGTATTCAGGTTGAACACCCAGTAACAGAAATGGTCACTGGCGTTGATTTGATCAAAGAGCAATTACGCATTGCTGCAGGTCAACCGCTGTCTTTCAACCAAAGTGATATTCAAATTCGTGGCCATGCTATCGAATGTCGTATCAACGCAGAAGATCCAGAGCGTTTCCTACCTTGCCCAGGTACTATCGAGCGTTTCCATGCGCCAGGTGGTATGGGTATTCGTTGGGAATCTCACATCTACACCGGCTACACAGTACCGCCTTACTACGATTCAATGATCGGTAAGTTGATTGCGTACGGTGAAAACCGTGATGTTGCGATTTCTCGCATGCGTAACGCACTAAGCGAAATGATCATTGACGGTATTAAGACTAACGTACCGCTACAACAAGCGATCATGGCAGACGAGAACTTCCAAAAAGGTGGTGCAAACATTCACTACCTAGAGAAGAAACTTGGTCTTCAGTAAGCCCTGCTTGCTGCGCTAAAAGGCTACCTTCGGGTAGCCTTTTTGTTTACTACCGCCTTTCAATCCCTGCTGATTGATCTGTTCACATGGCATAACACAGTATCTTTTGCCACAATAGCCCACCTTTTTTGACCAACTCTACTGTTCACTACACTGTATTGAGTAGTAACACTCTTGATAACACTGGAGATACAGCATGAAAACGCTCTCAGCACGTTATCGCCAAGCCCATAAAGAGGCTTATTGGGCGATAGCCCTAGCGTTAGCTTATTTTCTATGGTGGTACGTATCCGCCTACGGCTTAGCACCTGCTATCGGTGATCTAAGTATGCCAACCTTGTATTTTGGCTTCCCACTCTGGTTCTTGCTGTCATGTATTGTCGGCCCAATCCTGTTTACTGTACTTTGCGGTGTGATGGTGAAAGTCGTCTACCGTGATCTTCCTTTAGATATTAATCACGACGAACCTGATGAATAGCCAACTGATCATCCCGATAGTGCTTTATCTTGCGGCTGTATTCGCAATGGCACTCTATACCCGACGTTTTCAAGGTAAAGGCAACTTCCTGACCGAATATTTGGTCGGTGGTCGCAGCATGGGCGGCTTCGTGCTTGCCATGACCCTTGCCGCTACCTACGCCAGTGCCAGTACCTTCATCGGTGGCCCCGGTGCGGCTTACAAAATGGGATTAGGCTGGGTATTACTTGCCATGATCCAATTACCAGCCGCATGGCTCACCTTAGGTGTGCTGGGTAAAAAGTTTGCCATTGAAGCCCGTCGTCACAATGCACTCACACTTAATGACATCTTGTATGCCCGCTATAAAAACCGTGGTGTTGTCATTTTTTCCTCATTATCACTGCTACTGGCCTTCTTCGGTACCATGGTGGTGCAGTTTGTTGGCGGGGCGCGATTGCTGCAAACCGTGACGGGTTTATCCTACATGCATGGCTTGATGATCTTTGCGATCACTGTCGGCCTCTATACCACTATCGGTGGCTTTAGAGCGGTAGTCATGACAGATACCCTACAAGGTTTGATGATGATCATCGGTACTATCGCCCTGCTGGTCGGGATCGTCCATGCTGGCGGCAGTGTAGGTGCTTTGGTGACCAAGTTACACGATATTGATCCAGCATTGATCACTCCGTACGGTCCAAATCACTTTCTTAGCCAACCTTTCATGTTGAGCTTTTGGATTTTAGTCTGCTTTGGTGTAATAGGTCTGCCTCATGCCGCAGTACGTTGTATGTCTTACAAAGACAGTAACTCACTGCACAAAGGCATGGTGCTGAGTACCATCATGGTGGCACTACTAATGTTTGGTATGCACTTAGCGGGCGCATTAGGTCGCGCTATCGTGCCAGATATCGCAAGCCCCGATCAGATCATGCCAACCTTAATGGTCACCGTACTCCCACCCGTCGTGGCTGGGGTGTTCTTAGCAGGACCAATGGCAGCGATCATGTCGACTATCGATTCGCAGTTGATCCAAGCCTCAGCAACGCTATTAAAAGATTTATATATCAACTATATCAATCCAAGCATTGCGACTAACGAACACGCAGAAAAGCGTCTGCCAAAGCTCTCACTGTGGGTAACTGGGATCTTCTCAGGTTTAGTATTTATCGCAGCAATGAATCCGCCCGATATGATCATTTGGCTTAACCTGTTAGCCTTTGGTAGCTTACAAGCGGTATTTCTCTGGCCACTGGTCCTCGGCTTATACTGGAAAAAAGCTTCTGCAACTGGTGCATTTGCTTCCATGGTAGTGGGATTAAGTAGCTATATCATACTGTCGCTGAGCAAGCCGGATATGAATGGTGTACATGCGATTGTGCCTACGCTGATATTAGGATTACTGGCTTTCATCATTGGTAGCTACGCAAAACCTACCAAAGTAGAAACACCGCAATTGAGCGACTAAAAGCGCCTATTTAGCACGAAAAACTCGACTACATTAAAGATAGTGCCATTCGGTACTATCTTTTTTTTATCCCTAGAATGACATCTGGCAATGGGGATTGGTGAAATTTCATGCTAGACTGCGCCCCCTATGTTCAAGTAGTCACAAAATAAGCGAATAAACCATGCCTTGGATTCAAATTAAACTGAACGCAACTGCAGAGAGCGCAGAAGCAATTGGCGACATGCTAATGGAAGAGACTGGTGCTCTGTCTGTCACTTTCCTTGATGCACAAGACACGCCAGTGTTCGAGCCTATGCCAGGTGAAACCCGCCTTTGGGGTGATACCGATGTAATTGGTTTGTATGATGCTGAAGCCGACATGGATTTCGTGCTGAACATGCTAAAAAACAGCCCACTAATTGCTGATGATTTCGCTTACAAAATCGAGCAGTTAGAAGATAAAGACTGGGAACGTGAGTGGATGGATAACTTCCACCCAATGCGTTTCGGTCGTCGCCTATGGATCTGCCCAAGCTGGCGTGAAGCACCGGAGCCAGATGCGGTAAACGTACTACTAGACCCAGGTCTAGCATTTGGTACAGGTACTCACCCAACGACTTCACTGTGTCTTGAGTGGTTAGACGGTCAAGATCTAACGGGTAAAACCGTTATCGATTTTGGTTGTGGTTCAGGCATCCTAGCCATTGCTGCACTAAAACTAGGTGCGGCAAAAGTGATCGGTATCGATATCGACCCACAAGCTATCTTAGCCTCTCGTGATAATGCTGAGCGTAACGGCGTATCTGACAAGCTAGAGCTATACCTACCGAAAGATCAGCCTGAAGGCATCCAAGCCGACATCGTGGTAGCAAACATCCTTGCAGGCCCACTACGTGAGCTATCACCTGTGATCAAGAGCCTGATCAAAGATGGCGGCGAGCTAGCGATTTCTGGCGTACTAGAAAGCCAAGCAGAAGATGTATCGACTTACTACAGCGATGAACTAACTTTAGATCCAGTTCAAGCGCGTGAAGAGTGGTGTCGTATCTCAGGCCGTAAGGCATAATCAGCCCATTTTTAGGGCGCATCCGCTGATTTTTATTTATAAAATAAAACGGTCAATTGATTGAAAATCATACGATTTTAAAAAACAAAATCATCATGCTCAATTATTGGCCTTTTCAGCAGAGCAAAAAATGCGTAAAATGCGCGCCCTTACTGGCACAGTCAGGTAGAGACATTTTGCAAATCGGTCCTTATCAACTTAAAAACCAGCTGATAGTCGCGCCTATGGCGGGTGTGACCGATCGGCCATTTCGTGAGTTATGCCTTCGCTACGGTGCTGGCATGGCTGTTAGCGAGATGATGTCGTCGAACCCAGATCTATGGAAGACGTCTAAATCGCTCAATCGTATGGTTCATGAAGGTGAATCAGGCATTCGTTCGGTTCAGATCGCAGGTGCTGATCCAATGTTGATGGCTGAAGCTGCACAATTCAGCGTTGAAAACGGTGCGCAAATCATCGATATCAACATGGGTTGCCCAGCAAAGAAAGTAAACAAAAGATTAGCAGGCTCTGCGCTACTGCAATATCCCGACCTTGTTGAAGACATTCTTCGCACCGTTGTTGATGCAGTGGATGTTCCGGTAACGCTGAAAACGCGTACCGGCTGGGACCTGGAAAATAGAAACTGTGTCGACATAGCCAAACTCGCGGAACAGTGTGGCATTCAAGCTCTCGCCCTTCATGGTCGAACCAAAGCTTGTATGTACAAAGGTGAAGCGGAATATGACTACATCAGAGCGGTGAAACAAGCCATCTCGATCCCGGTTATCGCTAACGGTGATATCGATAGCCCAGAAAAAGCGCGCTTTGTACTCGATTACACGGGTGCCGATGCTCTGATGATTGGCCGACCTGCACAAGGGAAGCCGTGGATTTTTCGCGAAATCCACCATTACTTAACAACTGGTGAACACCTCGCTGCACCATCAATTGATGAGGTTAGCGAAATAATGCTAGGGCATGTTCAAGAACTCCACCAGTTCTACGGTGAATACCTAGGACTGCGCATTGCACGTAAACACGTGTCTTGGTACTTGAAAGAGCATGCACCTGCAGGTGATTTCCGCCAGACCTTCAACGCAATCGAGGATGCTCAAGAGCAACTTGATGCGCTGCAAGGCTACTTCGAAAACGTTGCATAAATACTAGAAGAGCTTACAGAATTATGTTCGAACAAAATCTGACTTCCGAAGCGTTAACAGTAACAACTGTAACTTCACAAGACCAAATCACACAGAAACCTCTACGTGATTCAGTGAAGGCATCCCTTAAAAACTACCTTGCTCAATTAAATGGTCAGGAAGTCGACGATCTGTACGAGCTTGTGCTTGCAGAAGTTGAACAACCACTACTAGATACAATCATGCAGTACACTCGCGGTAACCAAACTCGCGCAGCAACCATGATGGGTATCAACCGTGGTACGCTACGTAAGAAGCTAAAGAAATACGGCATGAACTAAGACTTAACCGTCTTTGTTTGTGATAAAAAAGCCATCCCTGTTTATCCAGGTGAAGTGACCCCCAATAGTTGGACACCAATTATTGGGGGTCTTTTATGTCCAAATATAGTCGAGAGTTAAAATGCAC
>NZ_SSMG01000304.1 GCF_009873615.1 Photobacterium lucens | reverse complement strand
TGTTATATCTCAAGACGAATTGACAACAAGCTATTCTTAATTCGACTCTTCCTTTACGTCTGCAATTTACCTACAATCAATCTTCTATAACAATAATCTCATTCAGCCTGGAGAAGAAATGAGTAACGTAAAACATTGTAATCTACTCATCCTTGGTTCTGGTCCAGCAGGTTATACTGCTGCGGTTTATGCTGCACGTGCAAACTTAAATCCTGTGATGATCACAGGCATGCAGCAAGGTGGTCAATTAACCACAACAACAGAAGTTGAAAACTGGCCAGGTGATGCCGATGATCTAACCGGTCCTGCACTAATGGATCGCATGAAAGCTCACGCAGAAAAATTTAACACTGAAATTATCACTGATTACATTGTTGAAACCGACTTTAGCCAACGCCCTTTCCTGCTAAAAGGCGAAAACAGCACTTACACATGTGATGCATTAATTATCTCAACAGGCGCATCAGCAAAATATATCGGTTTAGAGTCTGAAGAAGCATTCAAAGGTCGTGGTGTATCTGCTTGTGCAACGTGTGACGGTTTCTTCTACCGCAATCAAAAAGTGGCTGTTGTCGGTGGTGGTAATACCGCTGTTGAAGAAGCACTTTACCTGTCTAACATTGCCTCTGAAGTTCACCTGATCCACCGTCGTGACACATTCCGTTCAGAGAAGATCCTTATTGATCGCCTAATGGATAAAGTGGCAAACGGTAATATCATCCTTCACACTGATCGCACTCTTGATGAAGTGCTGGGTGATGATATGGGCGTGACAGCTCTTCGCTTAAAAGACACTAACTCTGGTTCAACAGAAGAGTTAGAAGTAATGGGCGTATTTATTGCAATCGGCCACCAGCCAAACACTGCGATTTTCGACGGTCAATTAGACATGGAAAATGGCTACATCAAAGTACAATCAGGCTTAAACGGTAATGCCACACAAACAAGCATTGAAGGTATCTTCGCTGCTGGTGATGTGATGGATCATAACTACCGTCAAGCAATCACATCAGCAGGTACAGGTTGTATGGCTGCGCTAGATGCTGAACGTTACCTAGATGCAAAAAAATAAGTAATACCTCAAAACCGCGACCTTAGTGTTGCGGTTTGTTTATCTCATCGTTAAGTGATGCTCACCATTTAACGATGAGCGACCCACCGTTAACCCCCGTAATGAAACCCATATATGGATAAACAATTACAGCGTGATTTAACCAAGTGGCTTAAATCTCAAAGCAAGTTAGCTAAACGTTGGCTAATGCTCAGTGTCGGATTAGGCTTTGTGTCTGGTTTACTACTGGTTGGTCAAGCAGCTTTACTTGCTAGCATTCTGCATCAACTTATCATCGAACACGCTGATAAATATTCTCTGATTAACCAATTTGTAGGCTTATTTATCATCATTGGTTTACGTGCGCTCTGTAGCTGGGGAAGAGAAATTTTCGGCTATCGTTGTGGTGAACAAATACGCTTACATATCCGTCAACTGATCTTAAATCGTCTCCAAAGTTTAGGTCCGGCGTATATTAAAGGAAAACCAGCGGGTACATGGGCAAGCTTAGTGCTTGAGCAAGTGGAAGAGATGCAAGACTTCTTTGCTCGCTATCTGCCTCAAATGTCCCTATCAGTACTGATCCCTGTTGTTATCTTATTTGCTGTATTCCCACTCAACTGGGCAGCTGGCCTTATCTTTCTTCTCACCGCTCCGCTTGTACCACTATTTATGGCATTAGTTGGGTTAGGTGCAGCAGACGCAAACCGCCGTAACTTCAAGGCATTACAGCGTTTATCCGGTCATTTTTATGATCGTTTACAAGGCTTAAGTACACTGCGCTTATTTGACCGTGCAGAAGCTGAAGCAGAGAACCTGCATGCTGCTTCCCACGTATTGCGTAAACGTACGATGGAAGTCTTACGTTTAGCTTTCTTATCTTCTGCAGTTTTAGAGTTTTTCTCTGCTATTTCCGTTGCAATCGTGGCTGTTTACTTCGGTTTTGCGTTTATTGGCGAACTAAACTTCGGTAACTATGGCATTCCAATTAGCTTATTTACTGGTTTGTTTATTCTGGTTCTTGCCCCTGAGTTTTACCAACCACTGCGAGATCTCGGTACGTTTTACCACGCTAAGGCACAAGCTATTGGTGCGGCAGAATCCATCGTTGAGTTTCTAAATATTGAAGCAGACGAAATGACGGATGGTTCAAAAGCATTAGCAAACCCTGAGAAAATTCAAGTATCGGTTACCGATTTAGAAGTCCTCAGCCCTGAAGGTCAAAAATTGGCAGGCCCTCTAACGTTCGATATCAATGCCAATGAGCATGTGGCGTTAGTTGGCCCAAGTGGTGCAGGTAAAACCAGTTTGTTAAACGCATTACTGGGTTTCCTCCCCTATCGAGGCAGCATCAAAGTTAACGGTGTGGAATTAAAAGAGCTTAATCACAGTGAATGGCGTCAAGCGATCAGCTGGGTAGGCCAAAACCCGTTACTTGTACACGGTACGATTTACGACAACATCACATTAGGCAATCCACTCGCAGAGCAAACGCAAGTCACTCAAGTTGCCAAAGAAGCATACGCTGATGAATTCATTAATCGCTTAGAAAAAGGCTATCAACATCATGTTGGTGATCGTTCTGGTGGTTTATCCGTAGGTCAAGCGCAGCGAATTGCGGTTGCTCGCGCCATGTTACAGCAAGGCGCATTTTGGATTTTAGACGAGCCAACAGCCAGCCTTGATGCAAACAGTGAACGTTTAGTGCTTGAAAGCCTTAGTCGTGCTGTTCAACAACACACCACATTAATGGTTAGCCACCGTTTAGATCAGCTTCATGCCATGGATCGCGTTCTTGTGATGGAAAATGGCAAGCTGATACAAAATGGTGCGTTTGCCGAAATAAGTCAACATGGTCTTTTAGCCGATATGCTAAGCCACACAGATAAGAGGGATCTCGATGCGTGATTTAATCCCTTACCTAAAGCTTTACCGTAAACACTGGTTTGGCTTAACACTGGGTATGATTTTAGGCTTAGCGACAATCCTTGCTGCTATCAGCCTATTAACCCTATCCGGTTGGTTTATTGCTGCTTCTGCCGTTGCTGGTTTAACTATCGCCCGAGAAACATTTAACTACATGCTGCCAGGTGCTGGTGTGCGTGGTTTCTCTATGGCACGTACTGCGGGTCGTTGGGGTGAGCGTGTTGTTAGCCATAACGCCACTTTTAAGTTACTTGCTGATCTGCGTTTATTCTTCTTTAGAAAACTAACACCACTTATTCCGGGACGTCAAACTAACCTACGTGATGCGGATTTGCTTAACCGCTTAGTCGCAGATGTTGACGCAATGGATCACATCTATCTACGACTGGTTAGCCCATTAGTTATTGGCGTATTAGGTATTGCAGCAATCACCGCGTTTCTCGCTTGGTTTGATCCCACTATTGGTTTTACCTTAGGTGGTATTCTATTAGTGTTAATGATTGTTTTGCCTATTATTTTTTACCGTTTAGGTAAACGTAATGGTGAACAACTCACCTTTGCTAAAGCGAACTACCGTGTAAAACTGCTTGATTGGCTGCAAGGACACGCAGAGTTATTACTGTTTAATGCTGAATCACGTTACCGCCAACAAGCAGAAGCAGAGCAAGATCAACTGCTTGCTGCGCAACGTAAAATGGCGAGTTTAACTGGTCTCGCTAACGGCATTCTAATGGCTGCAACAGGCTGGACGTTGGTGGTGATTCTATGGATTGCCGCTGATGGTATTGGTGGTCATGCGCCAGATCCGTTTGTTGCTATGGTTGCGTTTGCCACAATGGCGAGTTTTGAGATGATGATGCCTGTGGCAGGTGCTTTCCAATATTTAGGTCAAACCTTAACATCAGCCAAACGCCTAAATGAAATCATTGAAGCGACACCTGATACGGTCTTTGATCCAAACGGTTATCATGGTGATGCACAAGGTGATCTGAAGATCGAAAATGTCAGTTATACCTACTATGGTAGTACTCAAGCTGTTGTTAAAAACGTCTCTATCGATTTGAAACAAGGCGAGAAACTCGCACTATTAGGTCGTACTGGTTGTGGTAAATCGACACTATTACAACTAATTACTCGTAGCTGGGATCCTCAACAAGGACACATTCTGCTAGATGGTAAGCCGCTACCAGAGTGGAGTGAAGCTTCACTGCGTAAAGCGATTACCGTAGTTAGCCAGCGTGTTGATATCTTCAACGGCTCATTACGTGAAAACCTCGTATTAGCAAAACCTAATGGTACCGATGCTGAATTTACCGAAGCGTTAATTCAAGTTGGCTTATCTGCATTGCTTGAAGATAAAGGCTTAGATACCTGGTTAGGTGACGGTGGTCGTCAGATCTCCGGAGGTGAACGTCGTCGTTTAGGTATTGCTCGTGCTCTACTGCATAATGCACCTATCCTACTCATGGATGAACCAACCGAAGGACTTGATCGCCGTACCGAGCAGCAAATCCTATCGCTACTGTTAGAACACGCTAAAGATAAAACAGTCTTGTTTATCACTCACCGTTTAGTGGGTCTCGATAAAATGGATCAAATCTGCTTAATGGATGAAGGTGAGATCATCGAGCGTGGTAAGCATCAAGCATTGCTAGCACAACAAGGGCGTTACGCTGAGTTGTATAACCGCATCTAATAGTAATCACTCTTCAAAGGCGATACCTCAGTATCGCCTTTTTATTTATCTTATTCTCTATATTGCTTACGCTAGCTTATAATCTCTAAAGATTTACTAATATTATCAGTGCTGTATGACTATCTATTTACCAGAAATTGATACTGACTCTTATCAATTCCCTCACCCTAGCAACGCACTTGCAGAGCCAAACGGGCTGCTCGCAATGGGTGGTGATCTCAGCCCTCTGCGACTGCATAATGCCTACCGTGAAGGGATCTTCCCTTGGTTTTCAGAAGGTGAACCTCTGTTATGGTGGAGCCCAACACCACGCGGCGTTTTTCACCCAAGCACTTTTAAACCAAGTAAAAGCCTACGTAAATTTTTCAAAAAATCAGGCTATAAAATCACAATCAACCAGGCCTGCCACGATGTTATCCGTCACTGTGCAAGTTGCCGAGGTCCTGAGCAAACGTGGATAACTGAAGAGATGATCACAGCCTATCTGACATTGCATGACTTAGGTTTTTGCCATTCTGTCGAAGTTTGGGCTGATAACGAGCTTGTCGGTGGTTTTTATGGTGTTGAAGTGGGAACAATCTTCTGTGGTGAATCAATGTTTTCACTCGCTGATAACGCCTCTAAAATTGCGTTATGGCAGTTTTGTCGTTACTTCACACAGCAAGGTGGCACATTAATTGATTGTCAGATGATGAACCCACACCTTGAATCATTAGGAGCTGAAACTCTTGAACGAAATGCTTTTCTTCAGCATTTATATCAACAACGAGACATTGCACTAGCAAGCCATACCTATCAATCTCAACCAATACCAGTAGCACAGGCATAGTAATGAATCAGTTATCTTTACAAGTTGGCTTAACACCTGAATCTGAATGCAGTTACTTACCTGATGAAAAAGAGCAATTAGGTGTTGTGATAGATCCTCAATGGCTATCGCCAGAAGGCTATAAAGTACTAATTACGTCAGGCTATCGTCGGAGTGGTCGCGCTATTTACAAACCTATGTGTAATGCATGCTCAGCATGTACCCCATTACGTATTGATTGTCCGGCATTCGTTCCTTCACGTAGCCAGAAAAGACAATTAGCACAAATGCGTAAATTACGCTGGGAATTTAAGACAGAGCTTGATGATAATTGGTTTGAATTATACGAAAAGTATATCCGTATTCGTCACTCGACAGGCTCGATGTATCCAGCCAATAAAGAACAGTTTTTTGATTTTGTCACCACCCCTTGGATGGCTACGGCTTTCTTGCATGTTTATGAAAATGAAAAACTTATAGCTGTTGCAGTGACTGACGTATTTGCTGATGCACTGAGTGCTGTTTATAGTTTTTTTGAACCTGAACATCCATTATCACTAGGTACTTTATGTGTGTTATTCCAAATTGAATTTTGCCGACAATCAAACCGACAGTGGCTCTATCCGGGATATCAAATAGATGCTTGTAAAGCGATGAACTATAAAACGCGTTTTGCTCCTCACCAAAAGCTTATAGGCGGTATTTGGCAATAGTTTGCTTAAATCTAAAGCAATGAAAAAACAAACAAGACAGCTTGATGTTAATTTAACTAGAAAATGCGTATTAATCGCGAACAAAAGCTGACAAAGACAACTGGCAAGGGTAAAATTACGTCCTAAACTTTACACTTAAACAGTTTCGAGGCATTATCCAGCCCGATCAAGATGAATGGCTGGTAGCCTAAGAGGATTCAATGGCAAAAGAAGACGTAATTGAAATGGCAGGTACTGTACTAGATACACTACCTAATACAATGTTCCGTGTTGAGCTGGAAAACGGTCACGTAGTTACTGCTCACATCTCTGGTAAGATGCGTAAAAACTACATCCGTATCCTTACTGGTGACAAAGTAACTGTGGAACTGACTCCTTACGATCTAACTAAAGGTCGCATCGTCTTCCGCGCACGTTAATTTTCATTCAAGATTAACGATGCAATGAAACCCAGCCACATGCTGGGTTTTATTTTATCTATTGAAAAGCAATTCGTTAGATAAAAAACGCCGAAGTGTTATTAGCACTTCGGCGTTATTGTTTTATCTATTCAGTTTAATTAATGGGCTGGTTCCATTTCACTGCTGAATTGGAAATCAAGTTCGCCATTAACAAAGTCAACACGAACCGAGCCACCGTTAACCAAACAACCAAATAGTAATTCATTCGCTAAAGGTTTCTTCAAGTTATCCTGAATGACACGTGCCATTGGTCGTGCACCCATTGATTTATCGTAACCTTTATCTGCCATCCAATCACGAGCACGATCTGAAACTTCCATTGAAACACCACGTGCATCAAGTTGAGCTTGCAGTTCTACAATGAACTTATCGACCACCTGACCAATTACATCTTTCTCAAGATGGTTGAACCAAATAATGTTATCAAGACGGTTTCTAAACTCAGGTGTAAAGACACGCTTAATTTCAGTCATCGCATCATGGCTATGATCTTGTTGGATAAGACCAATTGACTTACGCACAGTTTCAGTTACACCAGCGTTCGTTGTCATTACGAAAATCACGTTACGGAAATCCGCTTTACGACCGTTGTTATCCGTTAGCGTACCGTTATCCATTACCTGTAGTAGCAGGTTAAATACATCTGGATGCGCTTTTTCAATCTCATCAAGCAGTACCACTGAGTGCGGATGCTTGATCACAGCGTCTGTTAACAGACCACCTTGATCGTATCCCACATAACCTGGTGGTGCACCAATCAAACGGCTTACTGTGTGACGCTCCATGTACTCAGACATGTCAAAGCGTAATAGCTCAATACCTAATGTACGAGCAAGTTGCACAGTCACTTCTGTTTTACCTACCCCTGTCGGGCCAGCAAACAAGAATGAACCTACAGGTTTATTTTCAGCACCAAGACCTGCACGGCTTAATTTGATGGTTTCAGTCAGTACATCAATGGCATCATTTTGACCGAATACCAGCATTTTAAGCTTGTCATCAAGGCTCTGTAATACATCACGATCGCTCGATGAAATCGATTTCTCAGGAATTCGTGCCATCTTCGCAATCATGGCTTCAATATCACTGACGTTCACAGTTTTCTTACGACGGTTAGCTGGGGCTAAACGACAACGTGCGCCCGCTTCATCAATAACGTCAATCGCTTTATCAGGTAAATGACGCTCATTAATGTATTTTGCTGAAAGCTCTACAGCTGCACGAATCGCTTTATTGGTAAAACGTACTTCATGGTGAGCTTCATATTTCGGCTTCAAACCCATCAAGATCTTAGTAGTGTCATCGAGTGATGGCTCAATCACATCAATTTTTTGGAAACGACGTGATAAGGCACGCTCTTTCTCAAAGATATTGCTGTACTCTTGATAAGTCGTCGAGCCCATACAACGTAATTTACCGCTACTTAGTAGAGGTTTAATTAAGTTAGCTGCATCAACTTGACCACCGGAAGCTGCACCTGCACCAATAATGGTGTGAATTTCATCAATGAACAGTACTGCATGATCTTCTTTCTCTAACTGCTTCAAAATACCTTTGAAACGTTTTTCGAAATCACCGCGATATTTAGTGCCGGCTAATAGCGAACCAATATCCAATGAGTAAATCACACAATCTTGAATAATATCTGGTACTTGACCTTCAACGATACGCCAAGCTAAACCTTCAGCAATCGCTGTTTTACCCACACCAGCTTCACCAACTAATAATGGGTTATTCTTACGGCGGCGACATAATACCTGAACGGTGCGTTCAAGCTCTTTATCGCGACCAATTAACGGATCAATACCACCTGATTTCGCTAGTTGGTTAAGATTCGTTGCAAAGTTCTCTAGTTTATCTTCAGAGCTAGCCTCTGCACGTTGATCTTCGCCATTCCCCATATCTGAAGAATTTACATCATCATTATCGCTGTCTTTAACAGTACCGTGAGAGATAAAATTAACCACATCAAGGCGGCTAATATCACTTTTCTTCAATAGATATGCAGCATGGGACTCTTGCTCGCTAAAAATCGCGACAAGTACGTTGGCACCAGTAACTTCACTACGGCCTGATGATTGAACATGGAATACTGCACGCTGTAAAACACGCTGGAAACTTAGCGTAGGTTGTGTTTCACGGCTTTCATCATCAGCGGGAATTAATGGCGTTGTTTGTTCGATGAATGAATCTAATTCACGACGCAATTGGTCTAAATCAGCGCGACACGCTAATAGAGCCTCTTGGGCCGCAACATTCTCTAACAGAGCTAACAGTAAATGTTCAACTGTCATAAACTCATGACGCTTTTCACGCGCACGGGCAAATGCACCGTTTAGACTCGCTTCAAGTTCTTTATTTAGCATAAGGCACCTCCCCTAAAAACCACTCGATATGGCGTGCCGGAAAAAGATTATGCTTTTTCCATTGTACACAGCAGCGGATGTTCATGCTCGCGTGCGTACATCATGACTTGAGCTACTTTTGTTTCTGCTACTTCTGCTGTAAAGGTTCCGCATACCGCCTTACCTTCATAATGAACAGCGAGCATCAACTGAGCAGCTTTCTCCAGATCCATGGAGAAGAACGTTTGTAACACTTCTATCACAAAATCCATCGGCGTGTAATCATCATTATTTAAGATCACTTTGTACATCGATGGTGGCTTAACCTGAATCTCTTCCTCTTCTAAAATATCGGAGTCAGGGCTAATCCATTCGTATAACTTACTCATAATTTCATCTTAGTTCATTAGTTCACAAGCTGGCTATAGCTACGCCAACAAAAAAGATTTTATCAAAATGTTACAAAGAACACTTGACTGACTTGCTCTTTTTACTAAAGTGTTACCTGTAGTAGATATAATCTGCATCAAAGCGCATTAGTATGCAAATAATCAAATGTATTGGTATACAGCTAATGCCAAATGGAACTTGAATGCAAGAGGGATGTAAAAGCATGGCAACAGGTACAGTGAAATGGTTCAATAACGCCAAAGGATTTGGTTTCATCTGCCCTGAGGATGGTGAAGGTGATATCTTCGCCCATTACTCTACAATCCAGATGGAAGGATACAGAACACTTAAGGCTGGTCAACAAGTTAACTACGAAGTTCAAGCCGGTCCTAAAGGTTACCATGCTAGTGAAATAGTCCTCGCTGATGGCGATGAAGCAAAGTAACCTTGTATCTCCCATTTTGTGCGTACTAAAGGTGAGTTCAGCTCGCCTTTCATTTATCTTGCAAACGAATCCCTACTTTCCCTCAATATGGCATCGCTAACTAGACCATAATAACAAAGCACTAACTTGTCTACGCTCTTATCTTCAATTACCACGCCAAACCATACCTAAACAGCATTACCCAACGTATTCAATTACAGCAAACAAACTTACAAAGAGCGCTTATTTTGAATAAATAGTGAATAATCAAAAAAGTAATGAAACAGCCTTTATTTAAAACACTTTATTAACATATCACTTAACATGTTTTCATCATATGCCAAATGATTAGCATTGAAAACAGCTTACTTACTGTGATGTAGCACCTTTGAGATCTTAAGCACGAACCACTCAACCAAATGCCTAACAAACATACAGTTTGTGATTTTTAAATACAAAAAAGCCCAGCATTGCTGGGCTTTGGTATTCACATAATCAATAGATTACATTTGTTCAATCATGTCATCAGCAAACTCAGAACACTTACGTAATGTTGCGCCATCCATTAGACGCTCAAAATCATAAGTAACTGTCTTATTGCGAATTGCAGCTTCCATTGAGCTGATAATTAGATCAGCAGCTTCAGTCCAACCTAGGTGGCGAAGCATCATTTCAGCAGAAAGGATAAGAGAACCTGGGTTCACTTTATCTTGGCCAGCATACTTAGGTGCCGTACCGTGTGTCGCTTCAAACAGTGCAATACCATCACCGATATTTGCGCCCGGTGCGATACCGATACCACCAACCTGTGCAGCTAGTGCATCAGATACGTAGTCACCGTTAAGGTTCATGGTTGCAATTACATCGTACTCTGCTGGACGAAGTAGGATCTGTTGTAGGAATGCATCAGCGATACAATCTTTAATTACGATCTCTTTACCCGTGTTTGGATTCTTCAATGTCATCCATGGGCCGCCATCAAGCAGTTCAGCACCGAACTCTTGTAGCGCAACTTCGTAACCCCAATCTTTAAATGCACCTTCGGTAAACTTCATGATGTTACCTTTGTGCACTAATGTTAGTGAGTCACGATCATTATCAATTGTGTATTGAAGCGCAGCACGAACTAGACGCTTAGTACCTTCTTCAGATACTGGCTTGATACCTACACCACACTGTTGTGGGAAACGGATTTTTGTTGCACCCATTTCATCTTGTAGGAACTTAATCACTTTATCAGCTTCCGCTGTACCCGCTTGGAACTCAACACCAGCATAGATATCTTCTGAGTTTTCACGGTAAATAACCATGTCAGTCAGTTCAGGTTGCTTAAGTGGGCTTGGTACGCCATCAAAGTAACGTACTGGACGTGCACATACGTAGAGATCAAGCTCTTGACGAAGTGCTACGTTTAGTGAACGGATACCACCACCAACAGGGGTAGTTAGAGGACCTTTAATTGCAACTTTGTATTCACGGATAAAATCTAGGGTTTCTTGTGGAAGCCACGCATCTTCACCGTATACTTGCGTCGATTTTTCGCCAGTGTAGATTTCCATCCATTCAATCTTACGATCACCAGCATATGCTTTGTTAACAGCCGCATCGACAACTTTAATCATTGCAGGGCTAACATCAACACCAATACCATCACCTTCAATGTAAGGAATGATTGGGTTGTTAGGGACGACCAATTTGCCATCAGAATCTAGGGTAATTTTCTGACCTGCAGCTGGTACAACTACTTTACTATCCATTTTAATCTCCTAGCGTCCATTTGTTATCTTTTTGTAAGATGCGAGCAAATCATACTTGAAATTTTATCAACACGCCAATCGTGTTATTTTCAAGTATAATAGGACGGTCTATATTACAAATCTCCATTACGGCCAGTATTTATGAAGCCAAACACCACGATTCGTCAACCAAAACGTGCCAATAATGAGCGCAGGGCATCAAGAAAATTAAATAAACCGAAGCGAGCTCGCGGTCCACAAAAGATCATTTTATTTAACAAACCTTTTAACACTCTCACGCAATTTTCGGGCGAACCGGGTGATAGCACCCTTGCCGATTTCATCCCTGTAAAAGATGTCTATCCTGCTGGACGCTTAGATAAAGATAGTGAAGGTTTACTGGTTTTAACCAATGATGGCGTCTTACAAGCTAGGCTAACTCAACCTAAATCGAAACAAGCAAAAGTGTATTGGGTACAAGTGGAAGGCGCACCAACAGAAGCTGACTTACAAGCACTGCGTGATGGCGTAGAATTAAAAGATGGCATGACACTGCCAGCAGGCGTAGAAGTTATTGAATCACCACAAGTTTGGGATCGTAATCCACCTATTCGTGAACGCAAAAACATTCCAACAACTTGGCTTGCAATTACTTTAAAAGAAGGCCGTAATCGCCAAGTTCGTCGTATGACTGCGCATATTGGTTTTCCAACACTACGTCTAATTCGTTATAAAATGGCGCAATGGACGGTTGATGATTTAGCACCAGGAGAATGGCGCGAAGTTACCCTTGCTGCAACTACCCCAACCTAACTCTACTTTTGATCTGTGTGTTTCTTTCATAAAAAGGAACACACAAATTATTGTTCAAAATGTAAAACACTCTTTCCTACTAAAAAAACTACACATTCATCACTATATCCATTATCATCCAAACAAATAGCAAACGTTTGCGTTAGAT
>NZ_SSMG01000303.1 GCF_009873615.1 Photobacterium lucens | reverse complement strand
TAATTTCTCCATGGCTTTTAAATTTATAAATTATTGAGTGCGTTGAATAGCTGAATAACCACCATCCAATTGAATTAAATGGCATTTATTTAAAACTTTTAATAAAGATATCGCGATAAGTGAACGGTAACCACCAGCACAATGCACAACATAGTCATCATGGTGGGCTGGCATTTTGCCTTGTATTAGCGCCGTCAATGGCAATGCTTCAGCACTAGCTAACTTGCCTTTTTCTGTTTCATCGGTTTCTCGTACATCTAAAATATGATGCGTTTCAGCTATATCTGGTAATTTATCTGCAGAGATATGCTCAATATGAGATAGCGAAGTATCAAGCGGCTTTAACTCTGCATGTATATAACCAAGTTCATGAAGTGTTTTCATCACACTGGCTTGATCTTTATCTGCTGCAATCACCTCAAGATGCACTGTTTTATCAGGAACAATTAGTTCTAGCCACCATTTAAATTGCTTACCGCCAAAGCCAACAAACACGCTACCTTCAATGTGCCCAGCAATAAACTCTTCGGAACTACGGGTATCAATGATAATGTCTTTTCTATCAGTGAAAATATGCACAGCTATACCATCCTTTTTAATCAGTCTGGTAAACCTTACGCTTTTATTACGCTATTTCCTATGATTGAAAGCGTAAATTTAGAAATGATAATTATAAAAAACCTCTTATTATCAGTAGATAACAAGAGGTTTACCCATTAACGACGTTTAAATAATGCTTTTACAATGGCATTGGCTAATTGCCGTAGCAGCGTCTTAATAAAAGATTCGGTATAAGTTTGGCGTTGAGAACGTCTAGGCTTACGAATACTCGCTCGGTCTTGTTTTTCTTGCTCAGCTTGTTGTGCTTGTTGCAATTGCGCCTGCTTTTGCTGCTCCATGCGTTTATTTAACATCTCATGGGCAGATTCACGATTCACTGCTTGTTTATATTGCTGATAATACTGACTGGTATTGAGTATCTCTGTGCGTTTTTCTGTACTGATAGGTCCAATTTGCGATTCTGGTGGACGAATAGTGACGTGCTCAACCACAGATGGTACACCACCCTCTCCAAGCACAGAGACTAATGCCTCCCCAACACCTAATTCCCCCAACAGGGTTTCAACATCTAAATTGGGATTATCACGAAAAGACTCCGCTGCGACTTTAACGGCTTTACGCTCTTTAGGGGTATAAGCACGTAACGCATGTTGAATACGGTTACCTAACTGCCCTAATACTGAATCAGGAATATCGGTTGGATTTTGCGTGATAAAGTAAATACCCACGCCTTTTGAACGAATCAAACGTACCACTTGCTCGATTTCATCTAAAAAGACTTTCGGCACATCATCAAATAGCAGATGCGCTTCATCAAAGAAGAACACAAACTTCGGCTTATCGAGATCACCCACTTCAGGTAGGTTCTCGTATAACTCAGACAATAACCATAATAAGAAAGTTGAGTACAACTTGGGTGATTGGATCAAGGTGCTAGCATCAAGGATATTGACGATGCCTCGGCCATCAGAAGCAGTTTTCATGAAGTCATGATAATCTAATGCTGGCTCGCCGAAGAACTCACCGCCTCCTTGGCGTTTAAAGCCCAACAAACGACGTTCAATGGCAGCAATAGAGGACTTATTGATTCGTCCGTACATACCGCCGAGTTGTTTCGAGTTATCACAAAGGTAATTTAATGCTGTTGAGAAATCATCCAAATCCAGCATTGGCATTTGATTTTCTTCCGCATATTCAAATGCAAGATTAATTAAGCCTTCTTGTACATCATTACAATCAAGCAAGCGACTTAACAATAGAGGCCCCATGTCCTCTAGCGTGGCACGGATTTTTGCCCCTTTTAAGCCAAACAGATCCCAAAATTCAACGGGAAAAAGCGTAAATTCAAAGCCCTCGATACCAATCTCGGCACAGCGTTTTTGCACAATCGCGTTATCAGTACCGGCATTCGCTATGCCTGATAAGTCACCTTTTACATCGGCAAGAAATACTGGAACACCAAGTGATGAAAAGCCTTCAGCTAAACACTGAAGTGTCACCGTTTTACCCGTTCCCGTTGCACCAGCAATAAAACCATGACGGTTAGCGTATTTAGGGTGGATACCGATTTTATTTTCGCCCTTACCGATAAGGATCATGTCACTTTTCATACTCTGCCCATTATCAAAATATTATTGTTCCATCCTAACCAAACTTAGACGCTGTTAAGTTAAAATACGATAAATAATCATAAACATAGCACCATTATTTATGCTGTGACGATGGATTCAGCTGTGGTTTGAATATAAATAAAGCCGCAATAATCACGAACATGAATGGAATAGTGACTAAATTGAGTTGGTACCAACCAATTGTGGTGTTTAACCAACCCGCTAATAACGATGCTATGGTGACGGAGCTAAATACCACAAACTCGTTACAGGCTTGGGCTTTCGGCTTATCTTCTGGTTGATAGGTCATGGTTAAAAAGCGCGTGGCTGCAATGAACATAAAGTTCCACCCAACACCTAATAAAATCAAGGCAATATTAAACTGTATTAAGGTTGTGCCAGTTAAATTAACAATGCAGCACATCAGCATGAACACTGCTCCCAATAAGATCGTGTTTTTCGCCCCAATTCGATCAATGAGGTGTCCGGTAAAGAAAGATGGCACAAACATTCCTAACACATGCCATTGGATCACTTGAGTAGATTGCTCAAAACTATAACCACAGCCCATCATGGCGAGTGGTGTCACTGTCATTAATAGGATCATCACCGAATAAGCAACAGCACCAGAAGCCACCGCTAAAAGATAATTCGGCTGTGTTAACAATTGTGACAATCGCTGTCCTGTCTTAGCTGTCGCATAACCAGGCGCTTTCGGAAGAGCAACGACTTGCAGTAAGCATAGCGACAAAACATAAAGCAATAACACACCAACAAAAGGACCAATAAAAGTATCAGATAACCATTCTCGACTTTGAACGGCGAGAAATGGTCCTAATATTGCCGCTAGAACGCCCCCAGCCATAGAGATAGAAATAGCACGGCTATGATATTTAACATCACATAATTCCATTGCCGCAAAACGATAAAGCGTACCGAAACCTATTCCGATCCCCAGTAAAAATGTACCGACAGAAAACAAATAAAAATTTGCTAGCCACAAGGCATAAATACAGCATGCAGCACCTGCAATACCGATCATATTACCTAAGGTAAATCCTCGTTTACGCCCTATACGTGCCATGATCAAAGAAGCAGGAATGGTCGCGCACATCATACCGATAAATTGTATTGCAACAGGTAAGGTGACTAATGAAGGCATTGGTGCAAGAGATTGACCAATAAGCGCTGTGACAGATATCAACACTATATTTCCCGTTGTCAGTAGTGCCTGACATAGCGAGAGTATCCATACTTGTTTGTTCATCCTTTACCTCCGTGTAAAAAATAGCCACCCAAAAACACTAACATGGATAATGAGAGCTAAATAGGAGCAATTAATAAGGTCTTTTGCCCATCTCAGCATCTATTTCCTCTCTAACAACGACTTTTTCTAAAACTTTCTGCATACAGCAATGCTTTGAATCCAAATAAATTTTATCAAAAAGCGTTATTTTCATATATATAAGCACTAAAAAGTCGCTAATAAAACAT
>NZ_SSMG01000302.1 GCF_009873615.1 Photobacterium lucens | reverse complement strand
TAATAAATAACCTAAGAATCAATATGTTAAGACCATCTTTGATATTAATGTGAAAAGAGTTTAAAAAATCAGGGATTTAAAACAGAGAATAAAGAGTTATCTCCCTGTTTTTAGTTGGTTTTTGTCGTTGTGCGAGTTGTTTATACTGCAACCGCTTTTAAAAAAGCTATGGTTATAAATACTACGGATAACGCTCTGGATTTACGATCCAGCTCGCAGAGGGAAGAACAATGACACAATACGTTGTATGTGCACTTTATAAGTTTGTTGCACTTGATGATTACCAACAAATCCAACAACCACTCAAAGATCTATTAGAAGCCAATAACATTAGAGGCACATTGCTACTAGCAAGTGAAGGGATCAACGGTACCGTCGCTGGAAAACGAGAATCCATTAATGCTTTACTGCAATGGTTTAAGCACGATCCACGCTTAGCCGATGTAGTTTATAAAGAATCGTACAATGCAGAGCAGCCATTTAATCGCACCAAGGTAAAACTCAAAAAAGAGATTGTCACCATGGGTGTGGAAGGGATTGATCCTCGCCATGTAGTGGGAACTTATGTAAAACCAAAAGAGTGGAATGCACTGATCTCTGATCCCGATGTCGTACTGGTTGATACTCGTAACGATTACGAAGTGGATATTGGTACGTTCAAAAACGCAGTAAACCCAAATACTGAAACCTTCCGCGAGTTTCCGCAATATGTGAAAGAAAACCTTGATCCGACTAAGCATAAAAAAGTCGCCATGTTCTGTACAGGTGGTATTCGCTGCGAAAAATCAACCGCTTATATGAAAGAGCAAGGTTTTGAAGAAGTCTATCACCTAGAAGGTGGCATTCTTAAATATCTAGAAGAAGTACCGCAAGAAGAAAGCCTATGGGAAGGCGATTGTTATGTGTTTGATGGTCGTGTTGCAGTTAATCATCAATTAGAAAAAAGTCATTACGATGTGTGTAATGCCTGTCGATTACCAATCACAGAACAAGACAAAGCATCAGAGCATTTTGAACAAGGCGTAAGTTGTCCAAAATGTATTGATAAACACAGCGATGAGCAAAAAGCCCGTTTTCGTGAACGTGAAAAACAAGTGCAATTAGCCAATGCGCGTGGTGAAACCCATGTCGGTGGTGATGCAGCACAACTTATAGAACAACGTAAACAAGCCAAACTTGCCCATAAAGAGCAGCAACGTACAGCTAAAAAGTAAAATCAAACCATATCCGTTTTTAAATAGTACAAACATAAAAGGAATAGGTAGCAATGCTTATTCCTTTTTTATAACTCAGCTTATGTGTTGATATTTCACCTAATGTTACATGCGCACAATCAATCCACACCCAATCATACATTCCTTATACAAATACAAATCATTCACTGTTCAGTTTCCATTCATAATCTATTCATATACTTGCCGACCTAAACAAATAGCGTCACTCAAGTAGTAGATAAACCGTCTGCTTTTACTTATTCATATAACTATAAAAAACATATAAATATCAATAAATAAGCTTATAACGTAAGCCTATTTACTGATAGGAGATAACATGCGATTAAAAACAGCTTTCACTTTATTATCACTTACTTTGCTATCTCAAACTGCAGTAGCGAACGAGAATATCATTGGCGGTTCTATCGGTTATGGCACCCAAAACTTTAAACTAAAATATGATGCGAATGATGGAGATACCGTTGCATTTGATATCTATTATCGTCATATGCTGAGCGATTACATGGGGGTAGAAGCCGGCTACACACGAAGCTATGATGGTATTTTTAGCGATTTTACCAGCTTACTGTCATCAGCTGATGTATCGTCATACGGTGGACCACGTTTATCACTGTACGGGCAATATCCATTAAGTCATGGTAATGCATTGTACGCAAAAGTTGGTGTTGCTTATCACTATGTTGATTACAAAATGAATAACGTAAAACATAATGAAAGTAAGGTGGGTGCCGACCTGCAAGTGGGTTGGGAAAAACGCTTCCATAACGGAATGGGTATCAACGTAGGTTACCAGTTTGCTGACAGCTCAATTTTAACTATGAACAATTTCTATGTTGGCACAAGCTACCGTTTTTAATTACCTCACTTAGCACAACGTATTATCCGCTGTAGAGGATAAAACCATAATATCCTTTATAGCGGATAATTTAAAGTGGGAACCATGCAAATCACATCAGCTAAAATGCTCGCTAATGCAGTGCGAGACCAACGTAAAGCACAAAGCAGAACCCAAAGTGATACCGCAAAACTGGTGGGGATTAAACAAACCACCGTATCTGCGTTTGAAAATAACCCAGAAAGCACCAAGCTAGAAACGCTTTTCAAGTTACTCGCCGCGTTAGATCTAGAACTGCATGTTCAGCCTCGTAACACAAACACCGAGCCTCACACCGCACAACAGAAGTGGAATGAGGAGTGGTAACCATGGACGTGTTAACGGTTGCAATGAATGGGATTTTAGTCGGCAGCTTAACCAAAGCCAACTCTGGTGCGATATCATTTCAATGATTGTTTATTGAGTTCTTGTTAGAGCGATTCGGTGAAAGGTAAGGCCAGAGATTATTTTGAAGATGTTTACGCCTTACTCTTCTCATCAACCAATTCAACCTGATTTGGAACCAGCCAAAGGATTGAGAAAAACACAATAAACACTACTAAAGTTGCTAACAACGAATTTTGTATATGGCTATTAATCAGTGAGTATAACGTCGCAGAAAAGAATGCCAGTGTTAATCCAGTAATTTTTCTACGACGGTTCGATGCCATAAGTGCTGAACATTTCACACAGCGATATTGAGTTGTGTATTTGCTAAATAACAAATAGCTAAGGGGAATAGGAGAGTGACAGTTAGGGCATTGATGCTTAGCCATGTTTTAATCCTGCATTGCTGATAGCGAAAAGGTTAAAATCTAGAATCGTTTTCACACGGAATACCATCTAAATCACCATCCATTTTAGTATCTGGACAATGTTCTAGGAAAAAATCAGCCTCTTTACGTGATGTCATTTGGCTACAATACTGACGACCATCACAAGTAAAGTTTAAATCTTGATCGAAGCTATCACTTTTACTCGCATACTTTTTCGTAATTTTTAAATCGGACAATTCAACGTCTATCTTATCTCGTAAATCAAAACCTTGATTTTCATAATAATGCCAAGCGGCATAACCAATAACAGCGAGAAAAATCAACTTCTTCATACCATTCCTTGTATTGTTATAAACAGTAAAATCAAACACAGCAATCCTTGCGGTTTAAAAGCGGTTTAATATACAAAACAATGAATATGAGTATTTGTGTAAATCGTCACACAACAGTAATCACACTAGTACTCAGATGCTAAATGTGTCGAATCCTAGACGTAAACAGCAATGTAATACGGTGGCAATGGAAGGGGTGTCATAGTGATTGAGCTAAGAAGATTAAAGCCGACAGTTAGTCGGCTTAACTAGGTTATAACTTTACAGAACTATCAAAGAAAGCCTTGTCTGTACTTTCACGAATTTCATCCGTGGTTTCAGAAATACTCGTTTTAACTAATGGGCTATAACGATAATCGAGAGTATATGTTGTTACTGATGGTAAGTTTCCAGTAAGAGAGATAATACTGTCTGTCTCTGCACCCCAAACTTTTTCAGTACCGACTAAGTTAACAAGAAACACTTTAGCTAAATCATTTGCTGTTGATGGGTAATCTTTGGATTCAATATATTGACCATACTTTGCTGAAAGCTGATTTACTAAACTCGTATAGAAGTATTGTTTTTCCTCTGCAGGTAATAGAACGACAAAGAAATTTACTTTTATGCGATATAACACTTGTGTTTTTTGGGTAAAAAACAGAGCTACATTTGCTTTTTGACCAGCAATCGTTGATGAGTAATTATAGATTCTAGCATCAGGCTGACTATTAGCATATTTCTCGTTGTACTGCGAATAAATGGCAGAAGTGCCTGGGTTTATAGGTAATTTCTTCATTTTGGCTTGCTTCTTAAAAGCCAGAATATTCATACCATACTTCCAGCCATCGAAAGTATCTAAATCTGTCATTCCATATTCATAGTCATCTTTACAAGGGAAATCTTGCAAAGTAATTTTGCCATCAACGCTGCACTTATAGATTTCAGAAGCAGCTAAAGAGCTAGTCATACTTGCCAATAAGCAAATTAATATCAGTTTATAACGTCTCATATTCATCCTTGAATAGTGGTTGCTATGAACATTATTACAATCAACATAACTCTATAGAATGGATTTATTTTGTTATTGCGAGTTGTGTTAAGAATCCAGCTAATGACTTAATAAAGATACAACACAACACAAGTGCGCATTATGTACCTTATGTTAAATACGATATCTGGATTAATAGTGTCGCTGATAGCTGACTAATATCTGTCACATAATCCCCACTACTTTACTGATTAATCATGCTTTTTAGTTTGTTACAGGGTCATTTAACAGTATTGCTGATTTACCATAAAATAGGTAATTACCATTAATAATTCTTGCTCTGCGAACGCTATGCATTCTTGAACAAGGATTATTTGGAATTACCCAAAAGCAAAGCAGCCTCAAACTCGATAAGAATTTGAGGCTGTTTTAATTACGCTTGGCGGTTCGTTTACTTTTCACCAACCAGTTTTAAAGGATTGGATGCGATTGGTAAGTAACGTAGAGAAAACATGGTGTTTGGATGGCACGTTTCTTCATTCAAAATACTGTCGAGTTTGCCTTTACTGACACGATCAGCTTTGAAAGTTTTGGCATCTTTGTCTTGCACGAAGATTTCGCGAATAACACCGACATTACAACCCAAGTTATTTAAGTATGCATGGCGCTCATCCGTTGCTAACGCTTGCGTTCCTGCGCCATCTTGTACGTAGACAATTAAACCTAAACCTGTCAGCTGTTCTGTCCATTGTTTTATCTGGTTTTCAGGTAATTGACCAGATAAGTAAAGGCTGATCATTAGCGGTTCATCGTACAGTTTTACTTGCTGTTTTAAGATTTGTGCCAGTTGTTCCCTTTGTGCTGGCGTTTTGAAATCATAGTCAGTTAACTCTAACGGCAAATACAATCCTTGCACTTTACTTGCGTGTATCTTTAACCAAGTTTGCCACTGTAAGTATGATTTATGTAACTGCGCAAAGTACTCATCTAAATACGCTTTTTGCGTTGCTGAATCACTATGTATTTGACGGAAGTAATTGGGATCGGAATATAACCCTACCCATAACTTTATATTGTCCTCTTGCAATGCTTCCATTCGCTTTGCTAACCAGCCATGTGATTCTCCGAACGCTTCATTGCCGTATTTTGTCCATTGAATCACGACATTTTTGATGCCAATGCTTTTTATTTCTGTCCCAAAGTGTTGCCATTGCTGTAATGGAATATCACGATCTTGGTTAAGTGGTTGATAGAAAATACCAAGATCGTGACTATCTACTGTTTGTTCACAGCCCGTTAAAAGGCAAAAGAAAAACGCAGTAAGACAGCATCGTCTGACTTGTTTACCTGTGAACTTTGTAATGTGTGTTGCCATTCGAGACCTACTTCTGAATCTACGTCTAACCCATTATATTTGGTGTTATGTGATTTCCAGTTCCAACTTGCGCCTAAGCCTGTCACGGTAGATGTGTTGTTACTGTCATCCGCCCATTGTATGAATGTATATGGCGTAAGTCTTTGTTGGTAATCATTTTTAATCTTGAATGTTTGACCAATTTCGTAACGTCCAAACAAAATATAGTCATGTATATTATCTAGGTATAACAGACCATCGGCATAAAGGTTCTGATATAACCAATGATTGAGATCAGGCTTCCATTCTTTTGACCATTTATCGTTTGAAAGTACGTTTGAACTTACACGTATATAAGGTCGTGTTTTATGATCATCACCGATAAGTCGTTGGCGTACACCGGCTTTTAAATAAGTATCATGGTTCGCAATCGGCTGAACTTGATACGATAAATCTAAATCTGTAGTGTTGTCTGACGATGTATCAGCAAATCCGCCATTACTTAATGTAGCAATGGAAACGGCAGAACGTGGCAACCAAGGATGCTCAAAATAGTATTTCGCTTCACCATATAAAAAGTAATTACCAGTACTGTTAGATACCCCTGGCATTGCTTGCTGTTGATCTGTCCCAATCCAACCAGCAACATTGTATTTCCAACCTAAGTTAATGTTTTTATGTGAGCTTTGTAAGTAAGTTAACAACTTCTTGTCTGGTGCTGGTTTGGTTAGCTCTTGATCAATGGCTGCTTTATATAGCTGAGATGCAAGTACTGTATCACCGTTTTTATTTGCAATATCAGCATATTGCGCAATCATATTGACATCTTTTTTATATTTCGGATGTTGATACGCACTGGCAAATGCACGTTGCGCTAATGCTGGATCTTCTTGATACGTTTGATACCCCAAGAATGCACTGGCATTACCGCTTTTATCTTTTTTAAACAGTCGTTCTGCCAATGCTTTATCGTTGTTTTTAGCAATGTATCTTGCGAAGTCTTTGGTTAATACTGACGACTGCGTATTATCTGCACCCTGCTCTATGCGTGATATTAATAGGTTTTGATCACCCATATTTTTCGCAATTTCAATACCAAGCTGCCACCATTGTTCATTATGCGGATCAAAATCCGATGCTAACCAACGCTGATTCGCGAGCTTTGTTTGCCCTGTCTCATTAAGTGTCTGAATATACAAATAACGAGAATACGGGGTGAGTTTTTTTAGATCGTCATTAGTACGTACTGCTTTATGCCAATATATTGCGCTAGTGTTGTAGTCTTCTCCTTTAGTAAACCATTGAGCTAACGTTAACGCTTGTTGCTGTGTTGGCTGACCATTCAATGATGCCCTGTAATGTTGGGCTGCTTTCAGTGGATCGCTGTCTGCAAGGCAATACGCTGTAGCTTGTTTTAAGAAGTCTGTTGTTGGTGTAGCTTCTTGTAATACCTGACACTGATGTTGCATTTGCCAAACTTGCGGTGACAATGTCACTTTTGTTTTATTGGCATCCGCTACTATTTGCGGTGAAAACAGCTCAACTTTACGTAATGCGATATCAATAATGTTTTGTACTACGTGAGGATCAGCGAGTAACTTACGCTTATGGGTTTTTAATCCATAATTTATCATTGATGCTGCTAATTCATCCCCATTTGGCAATTTTAACGCATTAAATACGGCATGATTTAAGTCGCTATTGTGGTGATCGATTTTGTAGGTACGGAATAAGATTTGCGCGGCTTTTTTGTATTGTCTTTGTTGTGAATACGCGTAAGCCAACTCACGAGACAACGATTCCCAATGGTAGTCATCGTGCAGTAAGTTAATAACTTTCGACCACGCCTTTTGCTGTTTATAGTGGCTTAATAACACCATCGTTTTCAGCTTTTTCGCACTTGCATGCTTAAAGTCAATCGCTTCGATCTGGTGATATAAACCTAGCTCACTCGCTAATTTGATCCACATGGTTGAATCTGTTTGAGGATCACACTGTTTAAGTTGTCGAATCGCTTGAGCTTTTTTATTCTCGCCAATCTCAGTTAATGTGGTTTTCAAGCAAGGTGTCATTGCCGAGAATGCATTTAGCGATTGCTTATCAAGTGAGTTTAAGTAATCACGCTGTTTCGCTAGGGATTCAGGTAACGCATCTTTAGCGTGTAACTGGTTAAGCTCCACTTTGGCTTTACTGTATTGATAGGTGGCGAGTAAATGCTCAATGTATTGACCGTAAAATGCTTGCTGATCACTTACCGATGTCAGTTTCGCACCATAACTTAATGCTTTATTTTCGTGACCATTTGCTAATGTGTTTAAGGCTAAAAACTTAAGGTCAGTTTCATTGCTGTGAGAGCCATGATGAAGCGTTTCTAAGATCGGTTGTGCCTTAGCATATTGCTTTTGTGCATAAAGGTTATAGGCCTCAAATCGTAATGCGGCTAGCGACTTATATTGCAGTGGCTTTCCTTCACTCCATTTCAATGCACTTGTAGTTCCATGGTGCTTATTAAGGTTATATAAGTTATCGAGGAACAAGCTGCGCATTTGTTTTTCAGTTAATGTATCCGCGATATTTTTCAATTGCGAATTGGTGTAAAACTTGCCTTTTTTAGCATCTTGTAGCCACATATTAAGAATGTCATCACCCCGCTGATCTTTTGGGATCTGAGATAAATACTTAAGCTGTGTTTTGACAGGCTTTTGGGCACTGACGGCTAACTGATATGCAAACTTTAAAAACGGTATGTGCTTGGGAGCGATGATCAAAGCGTGATCAACCTCAGCCAATGCCGCTGCATATTGCTTATTTGCTTGTTCTTCGTAAGCCCTATCAATATACGGATATGTGCGAAAATGCTCAGAATCTGATAAATGAGCATAGATATCATTGGCATGCACATTGATACTCATGAATGCGCAGGCGATAGCAAGTGATGTTTTTTTTATTTTATTCATGAGTATTGTCTGCATTCATTAATAAGGTTACTGGCATTCATTTGTTGAGCCATTTGTAATTCAAGCGCTTCATTAACCGCATCTTGAGTGACATAGTGATGGCTGATCAAAAAGGCACCAAAGCTTTTATCTTCTTCTTTTTCAAACGCTAAAATTGCCTGATTTAATACCGCAGGTTCAATTTTATTACTTAACAATAAGCACTGACCAAGCTGACTTTGACTAGCAAAATATCTATCAATCAATTTCTTATAGTTATCTAGAGAACTCGCATCATCACCTATTTCATCTTCGATGATTTGGTAAGGGTTGATGTTTTTCTGATCTAAATACCAGTAACGTAAACCTAATGTCACCGCACCATTGGTTGTGATCACACATTTAACGGGACACTTTAAACGACGCGTAATCGTCGCCAATGCAACAGGGCTAAGTGGCATCTCTTTACCTAAAATGAGCATTTCACCATCTTTACGTAATGGTAATACTGAGTATTTCAATGCGAGCTTTTTAGGTAGTAAATCAATCAACTCAGGATCCAATTCAAAAGGATCACAGTGTTCAAATTCAGCATCGTACTGCTCAGCAATGGCTTTACTTAAATCATCATTAGTTACAATGCCTTGCTCTACAAGGTAAGAGCCAAACAAGCGGTTTTTCGGCATATTTTCTAATAAACTGTTAAGCATCTCTTCTGAGATCTTCTTATTCTGTTTTAAAATTTCACCGACCGGTTTTTTGTTTGTTTCATCAGCAATAGATGGGAAATCGTGGGTGGTTTTATCCCATGCAACACGACGTGCATCCCCCTGTTGGATCACCTGATGAATAGCTCGTACGTTTGCTGCAAAGTTAATAACGGTACCCCAACATAAACGCAGTAGTGATAATCCCCCTTCCAAGTAACCGTAATATTGGCTAACAAAGAAGAAACGTTGGAATAACCGGTTGATTAACAACAAGGTATTAACGACAAGGATAATGTGCGTAATTCTGTCATTGGCAATAATTGACATAAAATGGTAGCCATCTTTTACCAAGTAGGAATAAATACTTAAGCCCACTAATTGTAGAAAGATAAGCATAGATAAGAAGCCAATTGTATTGTTAATAAAGCCCCTTCTATCACGCCATAGAAAGTAGTTTAGCTTCCAATCGCTAGTCCACTTCTGATTTTTAAATCCTTGGAATACGATACCTATGATCCAACGGCTTTTTTGACGCACAGCCGTTGAAAATGTGGTTGGGAAATACTCGCGGACACAGACAACATTACCGTCGTGTAGTGATACCCCAAATGAGTCTTCTTTTAGTGTTTGCTGATCTTTTTCAATGATTGGGAAACGAACAAAAATCTCATTCATTCCCCACTGTTTTAAGCGCAAACCGATGTCGTAGTCTTCAGTAAGTGATTGAACATCAAACGGTAGACCTTCACCTTCTTCCAATAATTTAGTAATCGCTTTACGACTAAAACAAGTACCTACACCTGCACTTGGTACCTGACCTGCAATCGCTTCACGAACGACAACATCTTTACCATGTAATTCTGCAAATTCATCGGCATAGTGACCCGGGGTCATTTGATACCATTTACGGGTATAGGGATAAACCGGAAGTTGGATCAGATCTTTATCAGGCAATAAGTAATTGTAAAGACGAAGTTCCATTGGCGACACGATGTCTTCCGCATCATGAAGAATAAAGCCTGAAAATTCGATTTTGGCTTTTTTCTCAAACTCGACGATTGAAGCAATGATGTTGTTTAAACAATCCGCTTTACTGGTTGGTCCTGGTCGCGCGCAAACCACTTTATGTACGTTAGGAAAACGTGCACAAACACGATCAACATCGTTTTGCGTTTCAGGATCGTTAGGATAAGTGCCTACGAATATTTGGTAATTCTCGTAATCTAAACGTGAAGCAGCCAGCTCTGCCATTTTGTCGATCACACCGAACTCTTGCCACGCTGGGACCATGATCGCTAATGGTTGCTCTTCTTTCTGATAAAGATCGTTAACGTTTTTACGTGAGAACTTTCTATATACTGTTCCTTTTCGCCAGAAATGACGTACCCAGTAATAGATATCAATAAACAAGTCATCGATACCACAGACACAAAGCGTTACCATGGTGACAAACAGCACGACACGTAAGCCGTAGAGGTAATAGAGAAAGAAATCAAACATATCCATGGATTAATACTCTTTTACACGCTGGCAAATCATTTCTGATGCATCGCCTTTACCATAAGGGTTTACACACTGTGTTGATTTACCACGTGTTAATAAAGTTAATGCAGCATCAACAATACGATTACTGTCTTCTGCACCTGCTAATACTGATAAACCTAAATTTAAGGCTTCAGGGCGTTCTGTGGTTTCTCTTAAAATCACAACAGGCGTACCATAGGTTGGCGCCTCTTCTTGAATGCCACCGGAATCAGTCATGGTAAGCACTGATGACGCTAAAACCTGTTGTAGTGCTAGATAATCCAATGGTTCAACAATTGTGACTTGTTCTACCCCATTTAGGTTATCGATAACGGCTTGTTTTACTGTCGGATTTGGATGAACGGCGACAATAAAATGTAATTCAGGTTTAAGTGCTGATAGCTGTTTGATCGCTTCGCATATCGTTGGGATAGATTGCCAATTTTCACGGCGATGGGCTGTAACTAAGACTGTATTGTTGATTTCTGGATTTAATATGCCTTTATCAAGTAGCAGTTTCTGCGCATCAATAGCAGTGTTCCCCGTTACCATCACGCTTTCAGGATTAACCCCTTCAGACAATAATGCCTGTTTTGCCATTTCTGTCGGCGCAAAATGTAAGTTAGCGATACGAGCGACTAAGGTGCGATTCGATTCTTCAGGAAATGGGTGCTGTAAATTGCCAGAGCGTAAGCCTGCTTCAACATGGCCAATACAAGGTACTTGAGCATAAAAAGCTGTCATTGCGCCCGCTAATGTTGAGCTAGTATCACCATGAACCAATACGCAATCATAAGCATTCTGCAGTAATAACGGTTGGATATTTGTCATTAAACCAGATAATAAGTCTGTTAGCGTGCTACCTGCAGGACGTTGAAAAACATAATCTGGCTTAATATCAAATACTTCAAAGGTTTGTTCAGCAAGCGTATCGTGCTGACCTGTATGACACCACTCTATCGCTTGTCCCTGTTGTTTAAACTGATTATATACTGGTGCCATTTTAATTATTTCAGGTCTTGTTCCTGTGATAATAAGTGTTTTTTTAGGCATTTAACTTCTCCTTTATTACACACAGAAAAACAAGCAGACATTATATCTGTGCACAAATAATTACTTAC
>NZ_SSMG01000301.1 GCF_009873615.1 Photobacterium lucens | reverse complement strand
AAAGAAAATATATCGATTGGATGTGATTTTTTGCGACTAATGATATGAAACTAAATGCTTTATTGAGTAAAATGCGGGTTATTTAGTGTATTAATAGAGCGTGAAAGTAAGCATGCTGATTAATATGCTGTTAGGGTAATTTTTATGATTGAGACCGTTTTTAATATTTTTTATTTCGTCTCTGACGATCAGCAATCAATTGTTGAGCTTGGTGTAGTTGCCCATAAACTCTCAGGTTCTGATGAATATAAAATTAGCTTTTTGCAACAAAACGTGCAAAACGATTCATTAGAATGTATGCGTTACTCTGTACCCGCAGGTTTGGCTGATAAAGGTGGCAAGTTATCTATGGCTCAGTTCAATTCTATGATTCGACTGGGTCGAAGCATTGAGCTGTTTGAAGATATCTTCAAAACATTAAAAGCGCCTGAGAATGTATTGTATATTTCAACCCCTGTAGTCAACGATACACCCACATACGATATCCAATCAGATCATGGTGTTTTATATCTTACTGAACACCAAGGTCACCCCAAGTTAGGCGCCGGACATATGAGTGATTACTTAGAACAGTACTTTGTTGATGGGAAGTTCGATATTGCATCGTTAATTCATAACGATCATTACGTTGCAATAAAGCAACTTTTTAATAGCCAGCATTACCTCTCTTCAATGAAATTACTTGTCTCGTTCGTAGACACTATGGGATACCTAGACTTTGGCGAAAGTGGTAATGTCTTTGTTCTCTGGTTGAGAAAGTATTCGGTATTAGCTGACTTAGACATTACAGAGGAAGAGCTCTGGGAGTTTCGTAACTCCATTTTGCACATGACAAATTTGGATTCTCGTAAAGTGAAACAGGGTAAAGTGGAAAGAATCAGCTTTACCATAGCACCGGCTGGAACCAAAACTTTTAAAGATCATGATACTAAGTATTTTAACTTTGTGGATTTGATTACGGAATTACAAAGGGCTATGGAAAGATGGTTGCTCTCATATGTTGAGACTCCCCAAAAGCTAATCGACTTTGTGGCTCGCTATGATCGTGTTGTAGCCGATAGTCGCTACGCAGAATTACACTAACAAATAAGGATATGTGTCGCGAAGCCGACACCTATCCGAAGTGTTGGACAAGCCCAAGCTACCTTATATAAGTAAATATTGGAAATAGCATGAAGGGTGATGACAAAAAGCAGTCGAGCGTTATCCTTGGTGTGAACCAATAACTTTAATACTCTGATTTATAGTAAAATCCTCTTTAGTTCTGCCGCGTGAAAGCCATTATCCTTATTATTGAACGTCGGTTATCTGGAGCGATAACACTTGTTGCAATATCCAACTCCAATCACGTTGAAGGACATGCTTAAATAAAAACTGTAAGCCATTGCGATCAATTTTCACGGTACTTCATGAATGTGTTTTGATCAGTTGTGTAAAATACCGTTTCAGATCGTCGGTAGTTAATGTGTCTGGCGATTTATCCAGTTGATAGGTAATGTGACGTAGTGCACGACTATAAGTATCAATCGTAGCGGGACGTTTACCTTGTAAGGTGAGATGGGCAAGGTGTTGTTCATAAAGAGAATCTGAACGATGTTTCTGTGCTTTATTTATGATAAATACTCCTTTTGTAAGGTGTATTTACCGTAGCTGAGATTATGGGGTTTCAAGTGACGCGTCCGGCGCACCTGAACCAAGTGTTAGCTGTACTTATTAATTCATTTGCTCCTTCTTTCATTATACAATATGCCATTCCTTATTTTGTTTGAGTTTATTATGAGCTTAGAATTTGGCTTTTCTTGTTTTGGCGATGCTAATAAATTTGGTAAAAATATCTCATCTAATTTAAAAGCGACAACTGTATACGAACGACGAGGAAGTAAGCACTTCATTGTTATTCCAGAGAAAAACCAGAACATGTTTGCTGCTTCCACGTTGATCGTATCGATCGCTGTTGCAAGTCTAGTCAGTGGAAGTCACCACCTGACAGATGAAAAATTCAATCTCGTGGTTGAAGCACTTCAGCGAGCAAATCCTTCATTGGAAGGCTTGAGTGAGCCAGAAATTGGGTCTTACCTATCAGAGCTTTCGTCTGAGCAATTGTGTGGGGTGGTTAGCAATACCAAAGGCGTTTATCACGAAATGCTATACGTTGAAGGTTTTAATGCTGAGTCGCTAGGTAATGAGGCAATTTTGCATAGTGATTTCAACAACCCAGGAGCAGACGTAATTATCACCGATGGTAGCGGTAATGTTGTTCAGGAAGTTCAGTTAAAAGCGACCGATAGTGCATCCTACATCAGCGAGCATTTGGATAAATATCCGGAAGTGGAGGTACTAGCAACTGAAGAAGTGACTGCTAGAATGTCTAACGTAGAGAGCTCAGGTTTTTCTAACGAGGAGTTAACTAACGACGTTGTTATTTCCTTTGATGAATTAGAGTCTATTTCTAGTACTGTAACTGAAGAAGTTTCTTCTTCTTTAATTAGCGACGAAATTACAGGCTTTGGTCCTCTTAGTATTATCACTGGCTTATTATTCGGCATCTTTTAATTTAGATGCGTGAATACCATTATCCTTATTCTCTTTACCATCTGCTTTTTTGTTGAAAGTCCCATTAATTACATGACATGTTGGCGGCAGGGGTTAGTCGTCTTTGGAGTTTTGTTTGAATAATAGAGTGATTTTTACAGGTGGACCAGGTTCAGGGAAGACTTCAGTTATCGAATGTTTACGGCAGATGGGTTATGCAAGTGCACCTGAAGTTGGGCGAAAAGTTATCCAAGCCCAAGTAGAATTGCAAGGTACAGCATTACCTTGGTTGGACAAGACCGCATTCCGCGACGAAATGGTTCTTGAAGAAATTGATAATTACGAAAACTTTGGTGGTAATGAAATTACGTTTTACGATCGAAGCATTATTGACTCGTATGGGTATAGTAAGCTTGAACACATACCAATATCGGATCTTTTGTTAGCGAAATGTGGTGAACTGACTTATTGCCGTAACGTTTTCATTTTTCCGCCTTGGGAAGAAATTTATGAAAATGACGCTGAACGAAAGCAGGACTTCAGTGAAGCAATGGCGACATATTATGAAATGGTGAGTGCATATATTAAATTTGGCTATCACTTAATTGAAGTTCCTAAGGTTTCAGTTAAAGAAAGAGCAGAGTTCATCGTCAGTAAAATGAGCAACGGCTAGCAGATAAGGATATATGTCGCATAGGCGACGGTTGGGGCAATTCCTTGTGGTTTCGTGTGTTGGTGGTGGCGAGAGAGAAAATACAAACGGCATATCGCTAAATTTGATAAACATATATAACACTGTGTTCAAAGAGCCTAGTAATGATTCAACGCTATAAGGAAGTGGAATAGAAACTAGGCTAGCAAAGAAAACCCACAGTTAAGAATGAATTTTAGCGCGGATACTTATATCAAATTTCAAAATAGAATTTGTAATCACGCACACCATCAATATGCACACCTTTTTCTCGAAGTTCTTGGTATTGCTTGAGCTTAATGGTTCTGAAATCCATGGCTTTTAGAGCAAGAATAATGCGCAGGTCATCCATTGAACGTGTTTTTGCTTCTGCACTACACGTACCACAAACCACATGTGTCTTTTGTTTAAAGCCTATTTTATTGAGCCAGTTTAGATCTTTGCTGTCTTTACGTGTTCCACAAAAGTAGCAATGATTGTCCTGCTGTAATGCTGCTTGTTCCCTTAATGCTTTAGGGCTAGGTGTGGCGTTAGTTTGAGTCACATTTTGTTTCTTGCTACCACTAAACTGAGAGAACTGAACGACATTAGACATAAGCATTGCTCTTTTTCATCAAGGGAATACAGCTTATAACAAGATTGTATTGTCATAAGGCTCTATATCCTATTGCTTGTGGCTTTAGTTAGTCAAATACTCGTTTAGCTAACGGTAGCGTTATTTAAATTTAAGACAAAAGAGTTAGTCTTATCTAGCAATAGCTTTTCATGGTAAATAGCTCTGTAAGAGGCCAACTCTTTTGTTTTGTAGTGAATATGCTTCTGATTCGCTTGGGTTATGAGTATTGCTTGATGATGGTATCCATCTGTTCAGATTGAGTTTTTAACTCAGCAGAAACAGCTTTGATCTCAAGTGACTTTTCAGACGTTGATAATGATGATTCTGCGATAACTGTCATAGATTCACTGATATTACTGGTGACATTGGCTTGCTCGTTGGTAGCTTGTGCGATTTCTTGACTCATGTTTTGTAATTCATTGAGCATGGTGTGAATGTCGTGAAGGTGTTGATTATTAATATGACAGCTTTCAACCCCGTTATTGAGTAGCTGGTGGGCTTGCTCAACACTTAATGCGACCTTGCTCGATTCATTTTGCAGACGTTCAATTTTCTCTTTGATGTTTTCTGTTGAATCTTTAGTCATGGAAGCAAGAGTACGCACTTCATCAGCAACCACGGCAAATCCACGACCATGTTCGCCAGCTCGGGCAGCTTCAATCGCGGCATTTAAAGCAAGTAGATTTGTTTTCTCAGCAACGGTGTTAATGACGTTTAGTACATCGGCAATCTCTTCACTTTCGGTTTTTAGCTGGTTAATAATGGTGAGTGCTTCATTCATTTGTGCCATTAGCCCATCGATATCATTCATTAGTTGATCTGCGCTTTTAATTGAAACTGTACTTTTGCTATTGGCTTCTAACACATGGGTTGAAGCGTTATCGGTATAGCGTGCAATCTCATTGACTGAGGTAGTCATTTCGGTCACTGCAGCGGCAATGTTTTCACAATTGGCACTTTGTTTACTGGCTGATTGCGACATAGTGACAGCGTTATTTGAGATGGTGTTAGATTGGTTTTTTAGTGTTTGGCTAGCGTGAGAAAACTGATTAAATGAATCTTCAAGTGTGGCAATAAAGTGATTAAATGAGGTTGATAAATCGTTAACTTCAGGGCCGCCATTGCGGATGGTTAAGCGTGCAGAGAGGTTCTTATTATCACTAATCGCAATGATCTTTTTCGATAATACCTTGATAGGTTTAGCGATAGATTCACCAATAAAGTAAGAAAAGAATGCAGCCAACAGCAGTAGTAATACGCTACAAATGGCGACTGCTTTATAAAGTTGGGTTTTGAGTGCGCTAACATCGGCTAAGGCTTCGGCTTTATCGATTTCACTGACGATCATCCAATGCTGATTTAACAGTGTGATTGGGGCATAAGCAGAAAGCACTGCAATATCACGATAATCTGTAATGGCATGGCTACCTGTTTTGCCATCTCGGGCAAATTGTACACTTGGGGTATTCACTGGCTGAAAGCCAATCGCAGTATCTTTTTTACTGATGTTATCAATTACATTACTTGAAATATTGTTCGCTTGAAGGGTTTGTAAATAGGCTTGTTTATCTTCAATAAAGAAACGTGATTGGCTGCGTAGGGTTGAATCCATCCCTACTAAATAGATCTCACCGCTTTTACCTAAACCTGCTTTATTCCAGTTTTGATCAAAGGTCATGATGTTGTTGATCGCATCAATCGGGGTTTGAATGATCATGTAACCGATACGCTTTTGGTTCTCAAAAATAGGGGTAGAGAGAAACGATGACGGTAACTCGAATGAGGGAGTATAAGGCTTAAAGTCGGTTAAGGTAACTTGACCGTCAGAGAGTTTAAGCGCGCCATGATAAGCATTGGCTAAGCCACTATTTTTAAATGGGCCTTGTTGTAGGTTGGTCGCAAAATCCACTTCTTTAAACACGCTATAAACCACGTTACCTTGGTTATCGACGAGGAAAATGTCATAAAAACCAAAGGATTCTAGATAGTGGCGTAGCACTGGATGGAAGATTTGGTGGGTTTTATCGTAGTTAGTATTTAGCGTGTCATTATCAAGAAAATGCTTTTGACCTAACTTATTGCTGTTATTAGCGATATAGCGAGACTGTAGGCTCACCGCGGTATCACTGAGTTGCTCATAAATATTGCCGATTGTTGCTTCTTTGTTTTTGTCACGATAAAGGGCGGCAAATTGTTCCTGATAAAATTGCACTAAGGCCTGTTTATCGGCCATTGCGATATCTTGGTTGGGATAGCTATTAAAGCCAGCATCAAAACGTTGCATGGCTTGTTTAATACTAGGATCGGAAGAGAAGGTACCAATCAGCGTGGCAGTGGTATTAAAGTGGTTTTCGATTTCTGTTTTCTTGATTTCTCTAATGGAGATCAGTTGCTCAATCGCTCGATCATAAAGTGCTTGTTGGCTTATTGCTGCACTTTTCCAGGCAATATAAATCCCTGACACCACCACACAGCAAGTACACAGGACTGATAAA
The DNA here is from genome assembly GCF_009873615.1 of Photobacterium lucens. Classification (GTDB taxonomy): domain Bacteria; phylum Pseudomonadota; class Gammaproteobacteria; order Enterobacterales; family Vibrionaceae; genus Photobacterium; species Photobacterium lucens. Next base: position 9,389 of record NZ_SSMG01000301.1, on the reverse strand, counting down.
GTAAGACTGATCTTATTTGCGATTTTCATTGTGTTCTTATTTCCTCAAGCACCTAACTCAACCATGTTCATATAATTCTATATGCCAATAAGGATTATCATAATGAATATGTAATCGATTGCATTGTTTGGGTGTAAGTTGCGAGTTGTTTCAGAATTAAGATGAAAATATTTTATGTTTAGTTGTTATTTAGTGATGCTTATAGCTATCAATTGTCATAATTCTTTAATATTTCAGATAGATAAAGCATAGAGCTGGCGGGAATATCCTAGAAAGAGTAGGGAATTTATCTTGTTAGCGATAATGAAATTCTCTACAATGGCGGCGTTTTTTACTAACGATAGAATTTGATCATGACAGATACTACATCACAACCAGCATTACCAGATCGTCTTTCAGGTAACCCTCGCAGCCCACACCACGTTGCAGAATGTTTTAACTACGACATCGGCATTCGTCTAAACGGCAAAGAGCGTTTTGATGTTGATGAGTACTGCATCAGTGAAGGTTGGGTAAAAATCCCTTCACCTAAAGCACTAGACCGTCGTGGCCAGCCAATGCTAATCACGCTAAAAGGTAAAGTGGAAGCATTCTACAAGTAATGTAGATATGTACACAGAATTGAAAGCCTAGAGTTTTGCTCTAGGCTTTTTTGATCTTGGAATAAGTAAATTTGAGCCTTACTTTGGCCTTGCCACTGCAAACGTCTTTTCTAATACTGCGTATTCACTGCCGCCTAAACGTGAGAGTGGATTTACTTTTAAAGCATCAATGACTAGGTGTTCTTGCTCGCTATTAATCACAGTATTATCAATGTAAACCTGTTCAATTTCAGCGAAGATCAGGCTTTGTGGCGTTTCGCCAATCTCTTTCACTTCATACAAACTGCAACCAAAAGCGATAGGGCAATCTTTAAGCCTTGGCAGATCAAAATCATCGAAAGGCACTAAGGCAAGGTTTGATTGTTCAACTTCAGATTCACCGTGATCTAATGTTGCTGCGGTTTGGGTCACTTGCTCTGCCAGTGAAATGTCTGCGATATGAACCACTAGCTTTTTATTTTCGATGACATTACGGGTAGTGTCTTTGACTTCGCCACTTGGCTTTTTACCCACAGAGAACATTAATAGAGGCGGATTGCTCGCAACTGGGGTGAAATAGGAAAAAGGGGCAAGGTTATAGTTGTGCTCACCAGAATCTGTCAGTACCCATGCGATAGGGCGCGGGATAATAGTTTGGGTCATCAAGTGGTAGATTTGAGTTGGCGAAAGCGAGCTGAGTTGTAAGTTCATGGCACATCTATCCTTAGTGTTAGTCATCCTTAGATTCATTTTACGTTGGTAATGGCTGAACTCAATCTATTCACTGAGTTATAGATAATAAAAAACCGACACTAGGTCGGCTTTTTGAAAAGATTACGCTTTAATTACGTTTTTAAAATGCTTTTTCTTTGTAAATAAGTAATCCACATCAGGCGGGAAATCTTTGTTTGTTTTGGCATGTTTCATCATGTCGAAAACTTTAAACTCTGCTAGTACAGCGTACTGGTACGGTTCAAAGTTTTCACTGTTTGCCTGTAATGTTGGATCGTAGTATTTGCCATCTTTGAAAATGATCGCTTGGTCTACGATAGTTTCTTCATTACAACGATAGCCAAGAACGTAACGATCACCTTTACAATAAATCACATTCATGTAGCTGTTATAGAAGGTTTCATCTTCTGTAGTAGTACATGTTGCCAGCACTTCTGGATCCATTGCCTCTACTGTCACAATACGGACCTTTTCAGCAATAAAGTTGCGTTCATTGAGTTGTTGGTGAATAGCTTCAAGACTTAGTTGAGTCACATTAAATACCGCGAAATGAAAAAAAACGGGCAGATTATACGACTGTTAATTACAAATGTCTTCGTTAAAAACAGTATTGAATACGGATAAATGGCTTGTTCTTCGTTGTTGTGGCGATAAATTCACCAAGTTCACCTTTGTATATCTTTACAAACACCGACAAAATCTTTACGAATGCAAAGAATGTAAATTTAATGCAAATGGTAATAATTATCACTTATATTCCTTTCTCGTTGCTGATAAGCGTATTTTTACTTATCAGCAGCAAGCCATGATTTGCTCTCGATATTATTAAAAACATTACCTTGTACTAGCTAACGCAGGGGATAGCAGCAAATCAAATATGGCGTTTATTTTCGGTTATACGTTTATTTGGAGTTAAAGGAATATGTTTTCTAAAAGCCAGCTGACGCTGTTAATTGGTGCTGTACTTGCTGCGCCTGTTACTTATGCTCAAACCACGGAAGCGGATGAGCACATGGTGGTAACAGGTCGTGACTATGGTTACAAGGCAGACACTAACTCAACAGCGATGCGTATGGAGATGACTCAATTAGAGACTCCTGGGCAAGTTGCAGTGATTGATGAACAACTTATCGATGAACAGCGTGCAAGTACGTTGGGTGAGGTGTTACAGAATGATGCAAGTATTTCAGCTGGTGGTACTGGTCGTAACCGTGAGCGTTTCTCGCTTCGTGGTTTTGAACTGGGTAGCAGCAGTGGTTTCCTACGCGATGGTCACCAACACTGGTCACATTACCGTCAGCCTGTAGAGCTATTAGAGCGTGTTGAAGTAATGAAAGGCCCTGCTGGTTTGCTTTACGGTAAATCTGCACCGGGTGGCCTAGTTAACATGGTTGCGAAGAAGCCGACTTACGAAACCCAAGTAAACTTTAGCCAAGATGTTGGCTCAAATAATCATACTCGTAGCGTGTTAGATGTAAGTGGTTCATTAAACCAAGATGAAACACTACGTGCTCGTGCTGTTGTTGCAAAAGAAGATTACGACTCATGGCGTAAATACGGCGATGGTTCTACACCTTCAACCGATCGTTTCGTTGGTGGCCTATTTGTTGATTACGACATTAATGATGACGTGACATTGTCACTACATTACGATCGCACAAACGATAAAGGTAGTGTAGATTCAGGTGCTTACATTGTTGATGGTAAGCCAGTATTAGGTCGTGATCATGTGTGGGATGCACAGTGGTCAAAAATTAACAACGAAGTTGAAAACTACGGCTTTGATGTTAAAGCTCAGCTAACCGATGTGTGGGCATTAAATACAGGCTTTAACTACCAAGACTTTAAACGTCATGATGTGGAAAGTTACCCGAACTTTGCAAACTATGAAGAATCAGGTTTAGTGAAGCAAGGCGGTAATGATCGTCATGATAACTGGAAATTTAAAACCGCTTACGCAGATTTCGTTGGTGAGTTTGATGTACTAGGTATGCAGCATCAGCTATTAGTGGGCTCTAACTGGCTAGGTTACAGCTACGATCGTTTCCAACGTTCATTTAACTCTGTAGAAGTAGCACCAAATCAATCAACACCTGTACCAACATTTAAAGCGGGTAAGCCGAAAGTGTCTAACTCATCTTATGATGCTTGGGGCTTCTATGCACAAGACATGGTGACGATTAACGATTACTGGCAGGTGTTAGCAGGCGTACGTTTTGATCGTCAAACGCAAGAAGGCAAAGCGGCAGAAGAAGCGGTTTCACCAAAAGTAGCAGCGATTTTCCATCCTGCTGAAAATGGCTCGATTTACTTAGCGTACTCAGAAAGCTTTGAACCTCAAGGTACAGTATCATCAGGTTCTAAAAACTACGTGAACGATGGTGAACAACTTGATCCACTACGTGGTAAGCAATATGAGCTTGGTACTAAGTGGGAACTGCTAGATAATCGTCTGTTCGTATCGGGTGCGGTATTTAACATCACGCAAGAGAATTCCACCATTGATGTTGAAGTGGGTAAGAATCTGTATAAGAAAAACCAAGCGGGCGAGCGTGTTCACAATGGTGCAGAACTTGCGTTACAAGGTAACGTGACTGATAAGCTAAGCATGAGCGCATCTGCAATGTACCTTGATGCTGAATACACTAAAGATCAGAAATACCAAGGTAATCGTCCTGCGGATGTACCAGAATTTGCTGCAAGTGTTTGGTCTACTTACAACGTAACACCTGCAACGGATGTTAATCTTGGTGTGATTTATGAAGGTTCACGTTATGGTGATGCAGCAAATACCTTTAAGAAAGACGGTTACACTCGTGTTGATTTAGGTGTGGCGCACACATACAAGTACGATGCTAACTTAGATATCATTGGTCGTATTAACGTAGAGAACGTATTTGATACTGACTACATGGCTGGTGGCGGTTCAACAAGTAAAGACTATGTTGGCGCAACAGGCGTAACACTTGGCGAAGGTCGTAACTTTATGGCAACCGTTGAGTTCAAATACTAATTTGTAAACCTGTAATAAAAGGGGAAGTCATGGCTTCCCCTTTGTTACGATTAAGTATTATTGGCAAAGTTATTATCAGTTATAATCTTTAACTTTTTATTTTTAAACCTTTTTTTATTTTTTGCATTTAAAGATTACTCATTACTAAGTTTGATTATGAATTTTATTAAAACCAGTTTAGCGGTTGTTATTTTGAGTGTAACAACTGGGGTACAGGCAAGCAGTCTTGATACAGCACGTTCGATTGAAAACAAAACCAACGCTGCATCGGCAGTTAGCCAAGACAAGATTGATCGTAATGCTGATGCTTCTATTGCGATGAAAGCTGAAATTGAGCAACTGCAAGAAGAATTAAAGAACCTTCAGGTGTACCACGATCACCTTGCACGTATGGTGGATAATCAAACCCAAGAAATCACGTCTATTCATGAGCAAATCGCCAATATCAAAGAGACTCGCCAAGGTGTTGTTCCTTTGATGTATCAGATGATTGATGGCTTATCGACGATTGTTGAGCAAGATAAACCTATCAAGCACGACCAACGTCTAGCACGTATCGAAAAGCTACAGAGCATGATGTCTAAAGCGGATATCAGTGATGCAGAGAAGTTTCGTCGTATTCTGGAAGCCTACCAAATTGAAATGGATTACGGCACTAAGCTAGGTACTTACCAAGACAAGATCGCGCTTTCTGATGGTAAAACCATTGAAGCTGATTTGTTGTACTTAGGTCGCATGGCATTTGTCGCGCGTAGCTTAAATGGTTCGCACAACTGGAGTTGGAATAGCCAAACTAAACAATGGCAAGCGCTTGATAGCAGTGAAGCTGAAAACATCAATAAAGCGTTTGAAATGGCAAATAACCAAGTTGCACCGAGCCTATTACGTTTACCTGTTTCAGCAACTGTCGCTAACGTGGAGAGCAAATAATGAAATTAAAAGCGTTAGCCATCGCACTATGTATGGCATCAGTGCCGTTTACAGCATCGGCAGAATCTGTAGTGCAACAAGCAAAACAAGAAAACATTGCTCAGCAACAGCATAATGCACAGCGTGAAGCGGGCTTTAATCAATCGACGCAAAAAATTCGCAGTGAACGTGATGCACTATTGGCGCAACGTAATGCGTTAAAGCAGCAAACTGAAACCCTAAGCCAAAGCTTTAGTAAGAATGAAGCAGAATTAGCAAAGTTAGAACAACAGCTACAACTGGATTCTGGCAGTTTAGGTGAGCTTTTTGGTGTTGTTCGTCAAACGGCTAAAGATCTGAAAGCTGAACAAGGTTACGCTGTCACTGGTGTTGATGTCACTCAATATGTACCTTTGGTCAATCAAATTGTTGATGCCAAAGCACTGCCTTCAATGACGCAGCTAAGTGGCTTATGGCAAGCAATGGAAGCACAAATTATTGCAAGCGGTGAATTGGCTAAAGTAAAAGTGCCATTTATCAATGGTGACGGTGAGCAATCGACTGAAGATGCATTACGTTTAGGTGCGCTAGGTTTAGTCGCACAGCAAGGCTATTTAAAATGGGATGGTACGCGTCACATTGCAATGGCTTATCAGCAGCAACCTGAAAATGGTCCACAATTAGCGAATTTAGCTAATATTGCAGCAGAAGGCAAAGAGAGCATTGCACTTGATCCTTCTCGTGGTGTGATGCTGGATCAATTAGCTAATGCACCAACGTTGGAAGATCGGCTAACAGCTGGTGGTGTTGTTGGTAAAATTATTCTGTTACTACTGGCTATTGGTGCGGGTATCGCCATTTTCCGTGGTGTTAAACTGGCAACGATCAAGCAACAAATTAAGAAACAGCTTAAAAACCCAGACCAAGTGGGTAACAACCCGTTAGGTCGTGTACTGGCTGTTTACAATAAAGAACAAAATCGTAGTGTAGAAGCGCTAGAGTTGCGTTTACTTGAAGCCATTGTTGATGAACAACAGGGACTAGAGAAAGGCTTATCTATGCTGAAATTGTTTGCTGCACTAGCACCAATGCTTGGTTTATTAGGTACGGTGACAGGTATGATCGAAACGTTCCAAGTGATCACTCAGTTTGGTAACGGCGATCCTAAAGTAATGGCTGGTGGCATTTCAATGGCATTGGTGACAACGGTTCTTGGTTTGATTGCAGCAATGCCATTATTACTTGCTCATAACGTACTAAGCACTCAGGCAGAAAACATTCGTTCAATTCTTGAAAAACAAGGTATTAGCTTAGTTGCTGAACAAGCAGAAAAGAATGATGCAAAAAAAGCGAACAATAAACCCGTAGTTGCAGGACAGGCCGCATAATGGATATCAGCATTTTACAAAGCTGGTGGTTCTCGCTTTCACATTTTATGGCGCAAGGTGGCGCCATATTATGGTGGCTTGCAGCGGTTGTGGTGCTGTGTTGGCTACTGGTGATTGAACGTGTGATTTATTTGTTTTTCTATTTTCCTAAACAAAAAAATCAATGGTTAAGCCAATGGATGGCACGACAAGATCATGAATCATGGCATGCTTGTGCCATTCGTGATGGTTGGCTTAACGAAGCGAAAATTGCTTTAAATCATAATCTTAATTTCATCAAAGTGTTAGTTGCTATCTGCCCGATGTTGGGTTTACTTGGTACGGTAACTGGCATGATTTCTGTGTTTGATGTGATGGCAACCCAAGGCAGTAGCCAGCCTAAATTAATGGCCTCTGGTATTTCATTAGCTACTTTGCCGACGATGGCGGGAATGGTAGCTGCATTGGCGGGTATGTTTGTTCACGCACGTTTATCTAAAGCTTGTCAGATGCGTGAGCTTAAATTGGAAAAATTATTAAGGAGTCAGCAATGAGACTCGGTCGTCGTTCTTCAAACCGTGAAGATGCCCAAATTGATTTAACGTCGATGCTCGACATTGTATTCATCATGCTGATCTTCTTTATTGTTACTAGCTCATTTGTGCGCGAATCAGGTGTTGAAGTTAATCGTCCTCAAGCAAGCCATGTGGTAAGCCAAAAAGATGCCGGTATTTTTGTTGCCATCACCTCTGCTAACGATGTTTATATTGATAAGCGCGTTGTTGATGTGGAACGTGTACAAGCAACATTAGAGCACATGTTAACGGAACAACCCGATGCATCATTGGTGATCCAAGCTGATGAACATGCTTACAATGGTACGGTTGTGAAGGTAATGGATGCAGCGAAAGGTGCGGGCATTAAGAATATCGCATTGGCGGCGGAGAAAAACTAATGATCCGTTTATTAATGGCATTGCCACTCGCCATTGCGGTTGCGTTAGGTTTGTTTACTTTCATGGCGTGGATGGTGGATAACGGAAATCATAAAGCGCCGGATAATAAAGAGCCTTTGGCTTTCAATATGGTGATGGTGGAGCAAGAACAAGCACCGCAACGTCGTCAGCGTGTTGCACCACCACTACCTGAAACACCGGAGCCACCGCCAGAAGCAAAGCCTTCTATGTCTAAAATGGCAACAGCAAGCGTGCAGCCAGTAGCTTCTGTTAATAGCTTAGGCTTAGACACCGCAGTGACAGGCATTGCGATTAATATGCCGAAGTTTAGTGATTTTAGTAGTGCTGTAGCTGTTGTTGGTGAGCCGAGTGTAGGGCTAAGTCAGCAAGCAATGCCGTTATATCGAGTAGAGCCACGCTATCCACCTCGTGCTTTAAAGCAGGGTAAAGAAGGCTATGTGGTGTTGAAATTCACCATTGATCCGCAAGGTCGCCCAATTGATATTAGCGTGGTGGAAGCTAAGCCAAGTCGTCTGTTTAATAAAGAAGCGATCCGTGCGTTGCGTAAATGGAAATACCAACCTCAAGAGCAAAACGGCACTGCTGTGGCGCAGTATGGTCAAACCGCACGTATAGAGTTTAAGTTGAATCAATGATGAAGAAACTAGCATTTATAATTGCTTTAACTGTTGCGACAAGTTTACCGTTATCAAGTGCTTATGCGGGTGGGCAATTGTCTCAGCCAATCGCGGTAAAAGTGCAACGTGCCAATAGCTTACAGTTAGATAATAAAGTCGATCAGGCGATTGCTTTATTGGTGTCGTTAAAGCCAACCCAGGCTTATGACAAAGCGTTTGTTCAACGTATGCTTGGGGTGTTTTATTGGCAACAAGGTAATAGCGCCAAGGCAATTGGTAACCTAACTCAAGCAGTAAAAAGTGGCTTATTGCAAGACGATCAGGCTTGGGTCACTGAACGTATGTTGGCCGATATTTTGTTATCAGAGCAAAAATATAGCCAAGCATTACCGCATTATTACCAGCTAACAAAACGTATTCCTAAAAATCAAAAGGGATACGAGTTATGGCTTCGTATTGCACAATCCCATTACCAATTAAGCCAATGGTCAAAAGTGCTAACGGCGATGAAGCGTTACGATGGTTATAACCGTAAAGACGAAATGTCGCCGCTATCGATTAAACTTGGTGCGCAATTGCAGTTAAAGCAATGGAGCGGGGCGACGTCAACCTTAAATAGGTTAATTGCGTTAGAGCCTACTAAGCTGAACTGGTGGCAACAACTGGCAAATATTCAGATCAGAGCTGGAAAGCCGAACGACGCTTTAAGTACATTGAAGTTAGCAAAATACCAAGGTGTGGCGTTAACACAGCAAGACTTACATCGTTTAGCTCAGCTTTATGCTCAGCGTGGTATTCCCGAGCGTGCCGCAAAACAAATTGCTGAGCTTGATGGCGCTGATAGCAATACACAATTGTTGGTAGAGCAAGCGAACTATTGGCAAATGGCAAGAGAGTGGCAATCTGCGATTAATGTTTGGCGAAAAGCAGCTCAGCGTAATAACAAGTACCGTTGGCAGTTAGCACAGTTGTTATTGCAAGAAGGGCATTATCAAAAAGCGTTAACTGAATTAAATAAAGTAAAACGTAAAGATAAACAGGCTGATGTTGAATTGGCAAAAGTACGTGCGTATTACAAGTTGAATGATTTCGACAATGCAATTATTCATGCCAAACAAGCCAATAATATTAAAGCATCAGCGGCGGCATCTAGCTGGGTAAAATACTTATCGCAAATGCGTGAAATGGAAGAAA
>NZ_SSMG01000300.1 GCF_009873615.1 Photobacterium lucens | reverse complement strand
ACTTATATAAGATCACTTGAATTTGCCCAACAGTTACATATTTGTCGGCTATACGATACATATCTTTATTAGTTAATATTTTAGAATGGAACTTCTATACCTGAAATACTTGATGGCATCCAAGGATATTGATCAGTAGCTGACACAAAATCAGTCTCAAAGTTTCCTACATATCCCCAATATTCAACATCTGATAACTTTTCAGGATCAGGCTTCAATGAATCCAGATTCACACTCCAAAACCGATTACTATTATATCCGGTTTGAATTCTAGCACTACCATGTTTCGACTCAATCAAAACACCCCTTGCTAGATTATCCATTTTTAATAATTCTGTTTCTTCATCAACTCTAGTAATTACATTACGAATAGATTCTTCGATGTCATTAAGATTACTATTAAGTGTTTGCTTTGAAAAAACAACGCTAAATTCCTTTCGTGATGCAATATCGTATTCCGCATTCAACCGCCCACTAACATATGAGTCAGACAAATAAATACAATTATTTTTTATCTCTGAGAAATTACGTAAAACTTCAACAGTTCTTAGATTTCCGACTTTATATGAATAGGATTCCTCAGAAGATTTTCTTTTCTCTAAAGTTGGTATTTTATAAGAAAAGTTCACTCTTACCC
>NZ_SSMG01000299.1 GCF_009873615.1 Photobacterium lucens | reverse complement strand
GTACAACAATATTGACTATTACTTGTTACGAAAAGCGATCACAAATAATGAAATATGTCCTTATATTCAGCCGATTGTTGATCAAGATAAGCGTGTGATAGGCGGTGAGGTGTTAGCTCGCTGGTTTAAACGAAATGGTACGATGGTTTCACCAATGGAGTTTATTCCAAAGCTTGAAAAGTATTCATTAATTCCGTTACTCACAACGCAGTTACTGAAACAAGTACTGAATAGTGAATTAGTTAAACGTAGAGAAAATTTAATATTAAGCTTTAACTTAACAGAAAAATGTTTGCATGATGAAAATATTCAAGCGTTATGTATTAAATTAGCCGAACATTGCCAGTTAGTGCTTGAATTTACAGAATCGAGTGAATTTGAAAATGTGAATGACACATTGAAAGCGATGCATTTACTACGATTGCATGGTATCCAATTTGCACTTGATGATTATGGTACGGGTTATTCGTCACTTTATTATTTAAATTTATATGATTTTGATTCACTTAAAATTGATAAATCATTTGTTGACAAAATAGAGTCGAGTGAACTTACACTTCATATTATTGAAAGTGTAGTATTGTTAGCATCGAAACTGAATATTAACCTGATAGCTGAAGGGGTTGAAAACCAAGAGCAATTAGCGACATTAGAGAAGTTGGGTGTGTATAAATACCAAGGTTTTCTTTTCTATAAACCAGAAAGCATCGCTAGTTTTTCTTCTCGATTATGAACTTATTAGCGGTATGTTATGTGCCGCTAAAAAAGCTTACTTATTGATAAGTCATTAGAGCTTATATCGTTTTTATAAAGGGTTAATAATTGAGATTTTTTATCGTTTTGCTTTTTAGCTTTTTGCTTTCAGTTAAACTTTTTGTGATATCTGATTATTTAGAAGGTATACAGAAATTAAAGAGTGCTACTGATTCCATTACTTACATTTCGACAAAATTTATTAAAGCGTTAAGTCTTAACCCACACTTACATGATGATCATGTAGAGTATTATAATGCTTTAACTGTTCATGCGAATGATATTATTAGTATTTCGATGGGTAGTGATTTGTCCATCTTTAGTTTAGATAAACAGCTTGCTATTAATAAAGATAACGTAGCAGATCATTCTGTATTTGATAACACTATATACGATACTTATCGAAATGTGTTGTTTAATATTGATCTTAAAGGCATTACGATAATGAAGAATGTAAACTCATCTATGCATACTGGTTGTCAAATATGTCACAACGTTAAGGTCAATACAGATTTAGG
>NZ_SSMG01000298.1 GCF_009873615.1 Photobacterium lucens | reverse complement strand
GGGTATACGTATAATGCGCATCAACAAGAGAGCACAGCGCCTCTAAAACCGAATTTATTTATTACTTTTACGCCACTATATCCAGTATCAGGTTGTGACTATGACTAAGAAAATCATCAACAAAATCGCCGTAGCTTACCAACGTTCTTTCACTGAACTGTACAAGCGTGATAATAAATAATCGCTATTCCCCCTATTTTAAAAAGGAGCATTACTGCTCCTTTTTTCGTTTTTGAGCTCTACCTTTTTCATCTATCTCCCATAAAGTTTCTTTTCTCTCACATATCTAAGCTCGATTTTTGATATAACTGTTTATAACCTCGACCGTTTTAACATCAGCAACGCAGTTAGCTTCGCTGAACCTAACACTTTGATTGAGGTTACTTGAATAGAGCAAGTTTGATGTATGCAACCAAAGGGAAGTAAATGAACAAAATAATGGATGCTGTCAGTTTTTTGATTAGCCATAAACTGATCCTTAGCCTACTGATCATCGCGAGCTTCATGCTTATTCGCCAATTGACCTTAAAAACAATTCGCGGTGACGCACTCTTTCTTTCTGAAGAGCAACGAAAATGGATGTCTCGTACAAAAAACGGCACCTTCACACTGCTTGTTGTGATCTTATTTTTACTGTGGCAATCCGAAATCAGTGAGTTTGCCCTCTCTGTGACCGCTATTGCCGTTGCTATTGTGGTCGCATCAAAAGAGATCATTTTATGTTTTACAGGCTCAATCCAACGAGCAAGTTCACGTTCATTTCGAATTGGCGATTGGATTGAAGTCGGCAAATTGTGCGGTGAAGTGATCGAGCACAATATGATGGCAACCGTGATCCAAGAAATCGATCTTCACCATGGGCAATATCACTACACAGGAAAAACAGCCACATTGCCTAATAGCATGTTCTTTACCTACCCAGTAAAAAACCTCAACTTTATGAAACGCTATGTGTACCATAACTTTTCTATTGCGGTGGCTAACTTCGTAAACCTTTATCCAATGTTTCCAGTTCTTGAGAAAAAAATTGAGCATCACTGTGAAGAGTTTATTGATGTAGCTCGCCGCTATAATAGCGTGATCGAAAAACATGCTGGTGTCGATCTTCCTGGTTCTGAACCACACATTCATATTAGCAGTAACGTAAATGGCGAGCAGATTGTGCACTTCATGCTATTTTGCCCAACTGAACAAGCGACACATTTAGAGCAAGAAATTCGAAAAGACTTTATGGAAGAATACGAAAAACGTTTTCCTCAAAACGCAGAATAAAAAACAACAAGGGCAGAGATTAACACTCTGCCCTTTTGGTATTTCTACCCAAGTGGCTTAGGTAGAAAGCATTGCAATTAACTTTTGACTGCTTGCTCTGCTGTATTTAACTGCTGATATAAAGCTGAGAATTGCTCAGTTAATTTATGCTTAGGTTGAAAGTGAATAAGGGGGATTTGCTGAAAGTGCGATTCTTTCATTTTGATTGACTGAGGTAAATATGGCTCTAATACGGGGAAACCTAATTCTTTAACACTTTCAATTATTTGGCGAGGAAAGTTAGCTTGAGAATTAAACATATTCACTACAATACCTTCCAACGACAAATCACGATTATGATCATCTCGAAGCTCAGCTAAATTATCCATTAAGTTAATTAACGCTTGTTGGGAGAAACTGTCACAGTCAAAAGGTATTAATAATTTATGAGCAGCAATTAAGCCAGACTTGGTATAGAAATTTAAGTTAGGCGGCGTATCAATATAAATATGATCATACTCTTTTTCTAATTCATCTAAGGCTTCACGAAGCTTATAGATTTTATAGCGACGCTCTAATTCTGACTCTAATTTATCCAATTTGGGGCTAGAAGGAATGATGAATAGATTGTCATAACGGGTAGGTTGGGGGTAATCCAATGTAGGCGATGCCATTGAGAACCAAGATGCAGTTTGATTTAAAAGATCAGCTATGGTTTTGTCACTTTTCTGGTTAATGTCATAACCTAAGTAATGACTACTGTTCCCTTGTACATCAAGATCAATCACCAATGTCTTATGACCTTGAGCCGCGCTGATCGCTGCTAAGTTCACGGTAATACTAGATTTACCCACACCACCTTTCTGATTAAATATAATGCTACGCATCCTTCCCTTCCCAACGTTTAATTATCAACCAACACAATATACACTCATAAGCATATATTTGTTAGTTAAAATCAAACACTTCTTAAAGATAAGACGGAGATTGACACTATTATTGAGAGTACAACTCTAACGGCAGCCCATCTGGATCACTGAAAAAAGTAAACGCTTTACCTGTCAGCTCATCAATACGAATGGCTTCCACCTCAACACCTTGCGCTTCTAAATCCGCAACCACACTATGGATATCTTCAACCACAAAAGCCAAATGTCGTAACCCTTGCGCTTCAGGGTAACTTGGCCTCGTTGGTGCATCAGGAAAAGAGAATAATTCTAATTGACTATTATCAGGCAAACGTAAATCCAACTTGTACGATTGGCGCTGCTCTCGATAGGTTTCATTGATCACTGGCAGTTTCAAGACTTGTGTATAAAAGTGCTTCGAACGCGCATAGTCAGAGCAAATGATCGCAACATGATGAATACCTTTTAACATGATGATTTTCCTTATTGCATTGCTTATTGGCTTGGTCCATTACTAATATAAACTTCAGAATATGGCTCTACCAGTTGAGGGTTTTGACTAATATCGACATTTTTCAATGGATTACCTTCATAGTTTAAATACGTCAGTTGTTTATTTTTTTTAATATTCAGATCCGTTAAGCGATTAAAACTGACATTTAGCACTTTTAACTGGCTATTACTTTTCACTTTCAACTTATTCAATAAGTTATGCTCAAGGCTCAACACTTCTAAATGTGGGTTATCACTTACATCAAGTTTGGTTAGTTGGTTATGAGATAAATCTAACTGTTTTAGATTTCTAAAGTTACTCAGCTCTTTAATTTGGGCGATATGCTGACCTTCACATTTCAACTCGGTAATTTGCTCACTATAAGCTTTACCTTGCAGGATCACGCAACATTTAAAATTAGGATCAGCAAAAGGAATATCGCTGATATTGGCATAGTGCTGCGCACAACCTGAAAGAGTTGAAAAACCTAACACTGCCACAACGGATAATAATATTTTTTTCATATCGATTTCTTTTACGTCTAAAGGTAAGCATTAATCACGTCGTAATGGACGAATAACGCTTTCTAACCCTTCAATTTTAAACTCTAAAGCCAATGCCATTAATGTGCCTAGCTCTCCTTCTGGAAAACCTTTCTTCTGAAGCCATAAAATAACAGATTTCTTCAGGATTTTTTTGTTTTTCTTTATTTTATATTGCCGCACAATTTGTGAGCACGTTTAGTAATTGACATTGATGTACCAAAAGTAACCGATATATAAGAATAACTGACAACAAATATTTTGATGACAAAGTTCACATTTTCAACCAATCAAAAAAACAAACAAACAATTTAAAATCAATTACTTGTGATCAACCCATTAGCTGTATGCTATTTTTTTGGCACTTCCAATACCAACTAATCTCTGTGACTATCGCTTCAGTAGCAGTGAGTAATTAATGAAAACTACATTGACATTGCTGAACCATTATTTGGCATAGCTGAGAAAGTTAGCCTAAGCATTACAACCAAAAACTTCTTCACAGTGAAGAAATCACCATGAGTTAAAAAAATGGAACATTACGAAGAAATCATCATTAAAGGTTTACTTGGTGGTGGCAGCACGAGTGAGGCTTTTTCAAGTCGTTTGATTCAGGGCACTGGCATTGAAAAAAACGAAAGTGTGAGCGAAATGTGGGCTTACCTCGACGTTGAACTTAAGCAAAAAATCATCGATGTGATTGAGTCAGTTTTTTGTGAGGAAATTGATATCAATAATCCAATTAAAGGGTTGATCAAACATATTGCGCAACGTGGCGCTCGTAACGAATATTATGCATTAGCTCTTTCGAAGCGTGAGCAGTTTACCGAAGAAGAAGAAAACTCTAAGATGACGGCATTATTTGACGAAAAGAAAAAACAGTGGGAAGAGAAAGAAAAAACGTTCAATGCATATGCCTATTAAGACGTTTAGGCGGGTTTTCAATATCGCTGCCCTGCTTGCGATGCGGTCGGTTACTCGTATCCATCTTGATCTAAAGCTGTCGAATTTGTAACCTTTTAGATGTAACCCACAGATTTTACATGTGTGGGTTAGTAACCAGCTACGTACCTACACACTTTTGATAAATCAAAAGATGAGTAGCTACTGCTGGCGGGGCTACCACCCTCGACCCAAGAGCGCATGACGCATAAAACTTTTAAAATTTTTCATGGCTTTTACCACCGTAATTTACCGCCACGCCAACTACTCAAAACGTGCCAAATTTGCCAAAACACTTGCACACTCTTTGCGTGTAAAAACGTCTGAATTCAAACACAACGAATGGATAGAAGAACTCCAAGATCGCAACTTCATTTTTGATGAAAAACACCCTAACGGATTGCGTCTAAATTCCATTTCACTAGCTAAACGCATGGCATATATCGATAGTGTTTTAGCTGACGAATTTGATTCGACAAACGCAACAAAAGAAGATAAATCGAATTTCAAACGGTATGAGTACAAACTGAAACAAAAGATCGCTAAATCGACTTCGGATGGCAACTTGTATGTTGCTAAAGCACTAAAGCATATTGCTGCTAAAAAGCCGAAAAACTACCGAGAAATCATTGATGATATTGAGGGCGTTAAGCGCAAAAATCAGTTGTTGGGGATGCTCGATAAATACATGTATTTCGCATCAAAAGTAGAAGGTACATCCGACCAACGCCAAGCCCGTGTTCACGAAGCCTTTTTCAAGTTCCCGCACAAGCACCGTGTTAAAACCGAACCCAAGCAAATGGCTGATTGTATTCGTAGCTTCTACGCCGAGATCGCTCCGAACCACAACCCAATGCTGGTTGTTGTCCACGACGACGAACACATAAAGAACTCAAGCACTGGCACACATCCACATATATTTTTATCCACGAAAGACAGTGTAACGGGGAAGCGTAACCTCAATGTAACGCTACGTAATGCAGCCAACGCATACCTAGCAGCCAATCCTACTAACGTGCAGTTATGGAACGCTGGGAAACAAGAGCATGAAACCCACCATGTAACGAACATCGATACGACCGTAAACGGCTATGCTGCTTCTAAGTTGCAAGGCATTATCATACAGGACATGTTCATGGCGCATGTTCGCAAGCACTTTCCTGACCTCAGCATCGGCTTTTCTGATAAACGAAGCAGAAAAATCAAGGCATTCCACGAACAATACGAAGACGCAAAGAAGCCAAAAGCCGATCGTGAGTACAATCTCAATGCATTACTAAGTAACTCAAACAATGATCTACGTATAAAAATGAACAAAGAGGTAGCTCAACATCGAGTCAAACTCGCAGAGAAAACCAAGGCGTACCAAGCCAAGCTAGCCGAGGAATACATGTTACATCAAGCCTCAATCACTCAAAAAACTGATGAATTGGCAGATCTCGACAAAAGACTGGATCGCAATAAAAGCATGATTAACCGCACTTATGCCATGCTTAAAGAAAAATACAAGCAAGCCTCTGAAATAGATGAGAAAATTAAACATGGTGAGGCTCGTGTCGCTGATTTAATGGCTCAAGAAGAAACTCTGCTGGATAGCATCAAACAAAAGCTTGCAGAGCATGTGGATCGCTTTATGGCAGCATACAGCTCCATGTTTGAGAACATATTGAACAACAGAAGTGCATTTACCAACGCGAATCAAGTTCTGACAATATTTCGCAGCACCAACGAGGATGCGAGATATGCGTTGTTTGATCAGATCGATAGCAACCAAACACAACTGCAATCCATGCCAAACATTAAACCAGAGGGTAAAGCCATTCACACAGACATTCACAACAAGTTTAAAGAAATGGTAAGCCTCAATCCTGCAAGGATGAGAGCGCCATCACCACCCAGACCGTAGGTAAGGGCACAATTGGTTGATCGTAAGAGGGGTAAAGTGTATTAACTCAGACTTGAGCTGACATGTGTATACAATTTTCAAAGCATATCATATTTGATGCCACCACTTAGAGTCGCAACTCACTAGCAATTAAACGTATTTAAATAGCGCTCAAATGATCGGCGTTGCTCTGATGGAAACAACATACCCGTACTTAATAGTTTTTCTATGTCTTGAGTTGATGGTTGAAGGCGAGCTAACGCTCTATCAGTGCGCCACTCAACTAGCCAAACGATGAAAAATAGCGTTGTAACACAGAACGCTGCGACACCAGCAAGCAATCCAATGATCACTCGTGGCCACCAAATTTCGTGCAGAAAAGGAAAGATCGAATACGATAGCGTTGCGGCAAATGCGCTGGCAAATATAATCATGTATCCCTGCCCTTTTACTCGCTCCGCCTGCACTAAAATTGTAAGCAGCTCTTTGGATACCACATTGCGCATTGCATCTTCTCATCATTATGATGCGTTGCACTAATGTCATGATTAACACGTCATGCAACGCATAGGTTGGTAATAAGTCAGTATCTATCGTCTCAGATCTGGCAGACTAACCAGCAGTCTATCTGATATCACCCTGATAATGCGTTCTTTTAACTTGTCCTTATACTCAAAGCAAGCCGCAATATTCTTGGTGGTGATGTTTGTATCATCGAAGTTATCAATTAATTTAAACGCATGATGCGCTGTCTCGATAGCCTCTTTGAGAACCAAGAACTTCTTTGTCTTTGTGGTGACATCAGTTGATGTAATGAAGCCTTTTTCAATGCAGTGTTCAATTACCAAATTTTGAACTATCGATTGGTTGTAATGGTATGCTTCTGCAATGTCATCATGTTCTTCTTGTACAGATTTACCTGTTCTCGATGAAATAATATTATTCATATATGTTTCTTATCAGAATAATAAATTTTAAAAAGGTCATCAATTTTTGAAGCGCCATCTGCCCCACTTTTAGAGCGGAATATCTCCTTCATCCCAGCCAGAAAATGGAACTTCCTCTAATGCTTCTTCGGGCATTGGTAACTCATCGGTATCACTAAAATTATATTGAGAACCAAGGATTACAGGATCAATTTTATAATTGATTTTAATGCTGGTTACATTTCGACCTTTTTTGACAAAATCCATACTTGTAATCTTGATACCACCTTCTGAAAAAGCGTTAATGTTACCCATGATGTTTTTCTCAAAAACTTCTTTTTTCAGCTTTGCTATCAGAGGATAGGGTTGAGATCGGTACACAAGAACGCTTTTATGAGCTATTTTTTTTTGAATGACCTTGTTGTCATCATCGATACCCACATTTGTAAGCAACACTTTTTTGCCCGCTGATACCGATGTCAGCTGTTCTGTTTTCAACTCTTTGAACATTGATGTAGATTGAAGATCTGAACTCAACAAATCGGTGGCATTCTTAATCAGAACTGTTGATTCGCTCTTATCAAGCCCCTTGTCTGTGATGAAAGCTTCTAATTCAGTTTGAGTGCCAAGCTTTATTTTGACCTTTTCATTTAGATCAAGATATGAACGCCAATTTGAAACGCTGAACTGGACACAGAAAACGTGCTCTGGGCTTGAACGCCAACGTGATCGTTTGGCTCTTGACACCAAGAACTTATACACTCTTGCGGCATATACATTTTTGAGTTTGTAATGGTGCCCTAGACTAAAGCGGGTATAGTCCTCAGGGTGTAAGTTATGCACCAGAAAAGGCAAACTAAATACAAGAAAGGCATCTCTGTTGGAGCCTGTAGGGTTAGTGCCTATCATCACTTTCTCAAAGACATTAATGTCCTCAAAATAATAAGACTTATCCTCATCATCATACATTTTGAGCGCAAGCTTCACATCGATAAGAGATCGAATAGCATTTGCCGTGTGCGTGGTATTGAGGTTGGTGGTTGAGTTGTTTTTCGCGTTCAAGATTGAGGCTATGTGAGCATTTGTCAATCGTATAGTTCTTGAATCTTCATCTCTAAACTGTCGTTTTAGCTCACTTCTCGCAGTCTCTACCCTATAGTTTCTATTTGCCTTAGCCTTTTCTGTATGATTAGACGCATCAGTATCATAGTTTTTATCTGCAAAAACATTAGCTCTCAGTTTGTAAAGTCTTTTATCCATCGCAGCAAGGGATACATCCATAAGTTGCATTGAGAGAGCACTGAGGTGCTTGCGATCCAGTGCGATTGCAAATGGTGCATCAATGACATAGTTAGACATAGCAAAAGTGCTGCCATCATTAACAACATTGAAATGATCGTCATCAATCTTAATAATCGATGGTGGCATAATGGTATCTTCTTCGATTTCGAGTAACTCTTCATATTCTTCAAGCATTGGCTCGAACTCGACAGGGGTACTATTTTTCAACATACGAGATATCGCTCCTATAAATTAAAACATGTGAAGAGAAGCTCAAAATGGAATTGCACGTATTTCTAAAAAAATTTCACATATCATGGATATGATCATCTAAAAAAAATGCACATATGTAAAAATCCAAATCTAAATAATTTGCACATATCAATGCCAGCCTATCTCACTCAACCCCTTTGATTACAATGGTTCGATGAGATTTGGAACATCATCACTAATATGTATTATTTTCTTTTCTTTAAAATGATCTTTTTTTGTTTAATAGCGCACTTTGCTGCTTCGCTTGGCAAAGTCCAGCGACGCTTTGCTCCTTGCGGAGTTGTTTTTGATATCGGTTATCAGCTCTTACAGCTATGTTACTCATACAAATCTAAATTGCAAAGCTTATTTTCAACTTAAACCATTGATAATTAAGGTAAAAAATACTTGTTTTTATATTAGTGCGCACTAGGAAAATGTTTGTTTTGAATCAGAATCGCAAATGGAACATCAACCGATTTAGGTAGTAACTTGGTTTTTGAAATGGCAAAAATAACAAACGTCAGAAACCCTTCATTTCATTCACTTAGTAAATAACCTAGGG
>NZ_SSMG01000031.1 GCF_009873615.1 Photobacterium lucens | reverse complement strand
GTTATTAATATAGTTGTTATGCATCAAGGAGAGAACATGAACAAGATTAATATTGAACAAAAATTTTCTTTATTCACTGAAAAGTGGACTCCTAAAGTAATTGCTCAGTCAAATGGTCAGCTTGTAAAAATAGCGAAGGGTAAAGGGGAGTTAATTTGGCATTCTCATGATAATGAAGATGAATTATTTATTGTTTTCAAAGGTAAACTAACGCTTAAGTTTAGGGACGGTTCCGTTAGTTTAAATCCCGGTGAACTTTATGTTGTACCCAAAGGTGTAGAGCATTGCCCGGTGGCTGATGAGGAAACCCATTTCTTAATGGTAGAGCCTGCAAGCACCGCTCATACTGGCTCTATTAAGTCAAAAGAAACTGTCGAGTTCAGTGATCAGGAATGGATATGATGGCTAATGGGTCTCAATGCTCCCTTCTAAGTGAGAAGTGCAAGTGACTGCTCCTGAACCAAGCTCTTGCGGAATTAACGGCATTAAGCTAAACGACTTTGTCCTGTTGTTAGTTTAATTACTAGCATGTTAGCTGTACGATCTCGTACAGCTAATCAATTGTAGTTTAGTTTTTCTCATACTGATCCAAATCGAACAACTTATCTCTAATTGCCCAGAATCGACCATTCTTGCGAGCGATGACTATCTCTGGAGGACGTAAACGGTGCTCGTTATTGGCAACCTTGGTTGGAGCAGTATCAGTAAATGGGCGATGACGATCCACTAAATGGGGATTAATAAAACGCTTTAGAAATTCTTGTTTCTGGGTTTTATTGGAAAGCGTCCACACTTCGTTGATCTCATTACCTTCATCACCGATATAGACCACTTTAAGCTGCGGTTTATCAAACTTGTTTTTACCCGGCTCTAAACGCATGTCGGTACATTTCATGATCATGGCATCTTTTAGCTTTAACGCATCACGAAGCTTTTTATCAGGATCAACCATGACAGCGTCACATTGGTGGCAACGTCTGGCGGCAATATCATTATCAGCGCCACATTCTTCGCAGTATTTAGCACGGAAACGATAACCGCATTCTTCACGTTCACCTGTTTCATCGTCTTCAAAATAGCCTTGGCAACGACGACCATAATGCTCAACTAAGAACCCTGCGGGATCGAGTTTGCCCCAAAAGCTGTTTTTAAAGCCGCAAGCAGGGCATGGCACCATGACGACTTCACTTTCACTATTCGGTTTAGGATCGCCAACTTCAGGTTGGTATAAATCGTAACAGTTGCCGGCATATTCCAGCACTAAACAATCTTCTTTGCCTTTGGATAGACGTAAGCCTCGACCAACAATCTGTTGATATAGGCTGATAGATTCTGTTGGGCGCAAAATAGCAATTAAATCCACATGGGGCGCATCAAAGCCTGTGGTTAATACTGATACGTTAACAAGGTATTTGATTTTCTGATCTTTGAAATCGTTGATGATGCGATCACGCTCTTCAATGCTGGTATCACCAATCACTAAAGCGGCATTTTCGCCAGCCAGATACCCCATGATCTCTTGGGCATGATTAACGGTTGAAGCGAATATCATCACGCCTTTACGATCTTTGGCGTAGTCGATGACTTGTTCGATGATCATCGGTGTCGCACGCCCTGATTTCTCAATCACGCTATCTAAATCGGCTTCTTTATAGTGTCCTGTCGAAGAGGGCGTTAGCGATGAAAAATCATAGCCAAGTACGGCCATATCCATCATTTTAGGCTCGGTTAAAAAGCCTTCGTCTAATAAATAGCGGATCGGTAGTTCAAAAATACAGTCACGGAAGAAGCGATCTTGCTCGGTACGCACTTGACCACGAGTATGGTATTTGTAAATCCATCCCATACCTAAACGATAAGGGGTAGCTGTTAAGCCAAGGATCTTAATGTTTGGGTTTACTTCTTGAACGTGCTTGATGACCTTGCGATACGCGCTATTTTCATCGTCGGGAACACGGTGACATTCATCAATAACCAGCAGTGAAAATTGCTCTTTGAATTTATCTAAGCTATTTGCCATAGATTGTACCGAGGCAAAGACCACTTGTTGGTCGGTTTCTTTTCGTCCTAATCCTGCTGAGAAAATCGCTGCTTTTAAGCCATAACTTTCGTATTTGGCGTGGTTTTGCTCCACCAGCTCTTTAACGTGGGTTAACACCAATACACGACCACGAGCAATGCGGGCAAGTTCAGCTACTACGAGGCTTTTACCTGCACCTGTCGGTAAGGTCAGTACCGCAGGGGTATTGTGTTTGCGAAAGTAATGAAGGGTGGCATTTACGCTATCTTGTTGATAAGGACGAAGAGTATACATAACACGGTACTGGATTAGCTAAAAACCTGACTAGTGTACATTTAACCAGTGGTTTGGCAAAGCCTTTCATTGATGGTGAGAACGTGTCGCTAAATGCAGTGTTTTGCCTCTATCTAGTAGTGTTTAGTAACTATTGGTAAACTTTGCTTACATTTACGAATCAATAAGGTTTTTGTATGTTCGAGAAAACGTCGAATGTTGTTCTTAAGCGGAGCTGTACGGCATTAACGCTATCCGCAATCATGATGTTGTCGGGCTGTAGTCAACCACCAAAGTTAGAAAAAATTGCAGGTTTTGCTGAAGGTACGACTTACCATGTGAGTTACTGGTCGAAAGACGAAGTTTCACCTTCAAAAGTTAAAGCACAATTTGATACAGCGTTAGCGGCAATTGATAAAGAGTATTCGACTTATCGTAACGATTCGTATATTTCGAAATTCAATAAAAGTACGTCTACTGAATGGCAACCTGCGTCGAAAGATTTCATCTACATGGTGTCTTTAGCGCAGTCGATTAATAAAGCTAGCCACGGCTGTTACGATCCGACGATTCAGCCGCTATACAAACTTTGGGGTTTCCAAGGTGAAACACTGAATGTGCCAACGGCTGCTCAAATTACTAAGATCCGTGATGATATGGGTATCGATAAGATTGAAATCGATCCTGAGCACTTACGCATTCGCAAAACCATTCCTCAACTTCAACTTGATTTATCGTCAATGGGTGAGGGTTATGCGATCAGCCGTTTAAGTCAGATCCTAGAATTTGATGGTGTCGAGAACTACTTGGTTGAGTTCGGTGGCGATATGAAGATCAAAGGTCATAAGCCAATGGGTGAAAAATGGCGCGTGGCAATTGAACAGCCTATAGCGTTGAAAGACGGTATTCGCCCGTATCAGATCGTGACAATCAATGATGAGAATGGTGTATCGCTAAATACGTCAGGCACTTACCATCATAATTTCAAAGATGGTAAAAAAGACTATTCACACATTTTAGATCCTCGTACGGGTGCGCCAATTACTCACGATTTAGTGTCGGCTTCTGTGTTTGGCACTAACCCTGTTGAAGGCGATGCGTGGGCAACAACCATGCTGTGTTTAGGTCCTGATGAAGGCAAAGCTGTGGCGAATGAAGAATCATTACCTGTTTACTACATTCAAGATGTGAACGATACCTTTAAGAGTTCGAAGAGTAATGCACTAATTCATTATAAGAACATTACGTTAAGCCAGCAGAAGTAATGGCTGAAATATAGCTATCAAAGAGTCTTATCTGGATAGATCATCTAGATAAGACTTCTTACATTTATAATCCAGCTAAAATTTATATCTAGTGTTTAACCTCTACTGATGTTTATTGAAGGTACTAGATATGAAGCTCAATTTATTTATCCTTTCTACTGTGACTGCTTTATTAATTCAAGGATGTGGCGGTAGTAGTGACAATGACAGTAAAGATCCCACCGCACAAACTGCACGTTATACGCTTGATTTTGATTCTGAGTGGAATGCAACAAACTTTCCGACCAATTATCCTGCTGATCGTCATTTCTCTGGTTTGATTGGGCTTACCCATAATGTGCAAGTAAAGTTATTTGAAGTGGGGCAAACCGCCAGTGCAGGTGTGATCAGTGTTGCAGAGACGGGCTCGAAAACCACGTTAGAGTCTGAAATAGGGGTTATTCAAAATAACGGTAATTCAGGACATATTATTAGTGGCAACGGTATTCCAGCGACAGACGATGATGTCGAAGTGCAGTTTGATATATCACAAGATTATCCACTGGTATCGGTTATCACCATGTTAGCGCCAAGCCCTGATTGGTTTACTGGGGTTGATGGTGTGGCGCTATTTAAAGATGGTAAATGGCAAAACGAAGTAGAGGTGCAATTGTGGGTTTACGATGCTGGTAGCGATAGTGGTATTGATTTTACTGCACCAGATTTTCCGAATTCACCACCAAATCCTATTTCTTTATTAAGTACATTGAGAGTGGATACTGATTTTCAAGATGGTGTGCAGTACCAAACCAAACAACATATCGGCACATTTAAGTTTGAAAGGATAGATTAGTCTTATTAACTATGAAAGGCATGGCTATCTATAGTTATGCCTTTACATTATGAGTAACAGTATTGTGACATGAGTTGACGTTTTTTTATTAAGAGTATTTTACACTTCGAAAAAATTTTAGGTCAGCAACGTGAAGAGTAATACTGCATTTACCGAGCAAAACGATTGTTATGCTGCGGCAAGTTCTATTAAACGCTTTTTATCCGGATTAATGGATCTTCTGGTTTTTAGCGTCATTTCTATCATCCTACTTTATCTTTATAATTTAATACGTTATCAAGAAATATACTCCTTTGGTCATATGATGGGTATGGAATACAACCGAGTGGTATTGAGTATTCTAAATACGGTTTTATTTCTTATTGTTAATTGGTCTTTTTTTAGAGAAGGTCAGACATTTGGTATGCGTTTTGTTGGAACGCAAATAGTGATGAAAAATGGTTTTAAAGCATCAATGATCACTGTAGTACTTAGACAAATATTTTATTCATATTTAGGGATGATGACCTTTATTGTTCCCCCGATTTTATTATTCGCTATTAATGGCTTACTGTTAAAGTTCCATCCATATAAGAGGCTGTTACATGATTTCATTGCAGGCACAATGGTTATTCAAAAGTATTAACTGAATAAGCTTGCTGTTGAAAGGGTTAAAATGTCTCATTAATCTAGCAAATAGATAACTTTGCTTAGGAGGTAAGAAGTAAGAGAATAAGCGCAATTGCAGCGTAAAAGACTAACTTCCACCAACAAAAACATGGGGTAATTTTCTTCATACTTTAAGTATAGAACTAATAAATTTGTCAGTTTAGCTCAGTACGTGTTTTTTGCAGTTTGAGCCAAAAAGACTCTTGGCATCGGCTGGTAAATATTTTCTTTTTCGGTGAAATCACATCTTCTGATGGTTGGGTAATGATTTCGTAATTGATCCAACATTCAGGGCATACAGTATCGTCAAGTATATCTAGCGTTTCATCAAACTCAGTGGTTTTTAACATAACGGCACCGTTACTGAAGGTTGCACACTCTTCTGTATGATGGATCTCTACATCATCTTCAAGGTAAGTGTGTTGCTGTATTTTCCTATCGATAATGGAAGATTCATTAGCGTTAAAAGCTAAAATGTAGGTAATGAGA
The DNA here is from genome assembly GCF_009873615.1 of Photobacterium lucens. Lineage (GTDB taxonomy): Bacteria > Pseudomonadota > Gammaproteobacteria > Enterobacterales > Vibrionaceae > Photobacterium > Photobacterium lucens. Next base: position 13,142 of record NZ_SSMG01000031.1, on the reverse strand, counting down.
TCGTTCATGTATAAACTTCTTACTGATTTACGATAACAACATTGCTGTCTTAATACGCACTGTTGCCATCGTAAATCAAGGAATGAGAGATAACTAGTGTTTGGTCCAAATACGGGTGTTGAGATCTAAGTCATTCACAATATCGATAACGAACTGTAGATCTTGGGCAATGTCTTGCACCGATTCGAAACTGTCAGATTGAGTAAATAGGGCGGGCTCGAAATAGTTTTTACTGTTGCTGATGGCAATGTAGATATTGTTATCAATAAACGACAGTGAGACTTTGCTTTTCGCTTTGGCGACAAAATCTACCAACCTTTCCATCATCGCTGGGGTTAGCAAGTAACGAGCTTCAATTTGATCATTACTATAAACCGAAAAGTGTTGTTCAAAGCGAGGATCTTCGAGCTTTACACGATCTGATTTACGGTTAAATAATTGTGTGACTGAATCGCTAATCGCTGAGAAAAACGCATTTTTAGCAGGCACAATCAGTGTTTTGCTAGTGAAGTTCTTATTGGCGTCAGCTACAAAGAAAATACCGTTAAAAATGGTTTCCCATTCCTCACGATCTTCTTTTTGGTTTATGCGCTGTTTTTTAACTTGAGTATTGAGTTCTGAAAAACGCAGCGTGGTTTTGCTTATTTTACCTTCTACGAAATCCTCGCCTTGGTAGCTGTCATAATGCGTTGGAAACAGTTGGCTCGCTTGATAGTCATGCTCAGAGATTGCTGAGAGCGGTTGATATTGAAAACTGTCATTGATGTTAGCCAGCAGAGAAGTGATTACCTTTTCTTTATAAGTCACACTGTATTGTTTTTTCTGTTTAGAAAAACGTACCAGCATAAAAAGCGAGATAACAAAGGTAGCGATAATGCCCAATGGCAAGCTGTCGTAATGCAGCGCAAGCGGGATCGCAATAGCAGCGGTTATTGCACCTGTTGCTAAGGCAATCCATAGTTGTTTGATCACATGTTGACGGGTAGATTCAAGGCTTGAGAGTTGTTCTCTTAAGCCTTGTTCGTATAGGGCAGAAATACGATCTTCCATAATAAGACCTAGTGATGATTACTTGTTATTAAACAATGCTGCGGCATCAATGTTTTGGCGTTCTACCTCTGGGATTTCAAACAAAGGTAAGCTCTTTAGGTTCATGCTGTTAGCAATAATGCTAGACGGAAACATTTCTACAGCATTGTTGAAGTCAGTAACTGCGGCATTAAAACTACGACGAGAAGCTGATAATTGCGCTTCAACCTCATTCATTGAACGTAATACAGTATCAATATTCTCGTTTGCTTTTAGCTCTGGGTATGCTTCAACCGCGACACGGAAATGGGAAAGGGCACTACTCATTTGTTTATCTAGCGCAGCTTTTTCATCAGTGCTGGTGGCGCTATTAGCTTGAGAGCGTAGCTCGGTGAGTTCAGTTAATACTGTTTTTTCATGCTGCATGTACGCTTTAGCGGTTTCAATAAGGTTTGGCAGTAAATCAAAGCGTTTTTTCAGCATCACATCAATGCTCGATTCTGCGTTAGCAACTTGGTTTTTCTTACCAATTAATCCATTGCGCATTGAGATATAGATAAAGGCAAGCAGCGCAATAACCGCAATCGTGATAATAAGGCTCATAACATTCCTTGATTTGAAAAGTGAAAAGGCGAGTTTATGCTGATGATTCTAGCTAAGTCGTCAATAGATTCATATGCTTAATCAAAAAAGCCTTGCAATGAATAATGACAATGCAAGGCTTAGAATGCGGATGGTTAGCAATTTTTATGAAGCAACGTGTAGCGGAACGGTGCTTTGAACTAATGTTTTTGTCATTATGCAGAACTGACGGCGCGGTACAAACCCTTGACGTTCATAGAAGGTACGAGCACCGGCATTACCAATATTCACTTCAAGCGATAGGGCTTTGATCCCATCATTTATCACATTTTGTTCTACTTGAGGGAATAGGGCAGAGCCTATGCCTTTTTGTCGCCACTCTGGCTTTAAATAGAATTGATCAATCAAGCCGACCTTACCACCATGCTCTAGGCTAAATGCGTAACTAACAATTAGATGTCCTGCGATTTGGGTTTGACCATTTTCTTCAACTTCAATAAACCAAGCATGGCCTAATTCTGGTGAGGCAAGCAGCTGTTTAACTGCTGCAGAGGTTTGCTCTACCTTTTGTGGCAGGGCTTCGTAAGCAAATAATTCGTCAATCAGTTTAAGGAATGTATCAAGAGATGAAAGTACTGGCGTCGTTAACGAGATTTTCATACGGTGTCCCTAAGTAAGATCTATGGCAACCTTTTGGGTTCTCAATGAACTATAGATCTGAAAGTCTAAATGTAAACGTAATCAAGAACAAAAGCGGTAAGTTATTATATCCAAGTCACTTTTGCTTAATTTGGTACCCTGAACTTACTTGGATATATAAGCCAATAATAGATTGTTTGCATAACAAAACGGTTTCAACTCACTCATAATGAGACAAGAGCCACGAAAAAATGTTCAGATTTTTGAGCTTACTTACATTATGGTTAGTTAGTGAACTCAGCGTTAACCTAGCAAGGTAAACGCTGAGTTCTTTTTTTAGGTAGGTCTGGTGTGATTTAGATCACGCCAAGTTCACGTAGGCGTTCCATTAAGTAGCTATCTGCAGTGTATTTTTCAGACAGCACGACTTCTGGTTTTGGATGCAAAAACAGCGGTAATGAAATGCGTGATTTGGTTTTATCGGCACCTTCAGGATTGATCACTCGGTGAGTGGTAGAAGGGAAGTAGCCATTTGATGCTTCTTGTAGCATGTCACCAATGTTGATGATCAGGTTACCAAAATCACAAGGTACATCGATCCAACTGCCATCTTTAGCCAGTACTTGCAGCCCAGGCTCGTTAGCTGCTGGAAGAATAGTTAATAGGTTAATGTCTTCATGGGCTCCTGCACGAATGGCACCTAACTCTTCATCACCTTTTAATGGTGGGTAGTGCAATACGCGTAACAAGGTTTTTTCGCTACCATCAATCATGCTCGACAGTGGCTGTGAGTAGTTGTCTGAAATATCATTCGGTGAGAATTCTTCAACCCAAGCGAGTAACTCGGTCGCCAGTTCATTGGCTTCTTGGTAATACTGTTGGATTTCTTGCTTCAGTGCTGGTGGACATTGACCCCAAGGGTAGTAGTGGAAGTACTCTTTAATGTCTTTTTTGGTATGACCTTTTGCGGTTTCTGATACTTCAGTCGGGAATAAGCCATCCTGCGTTTCTACATTAAAGAGAAAATCTGACTTTTCTTCACTATTGAAAAACTGGTACCAATTGTCATAGATACTTTGAACTAATTTTTGCTGAATAGGGTGATTTTTTAATACCCCGAAACCGGTATTGCGTAGTGATTCAACAAAGAGCTGTTTCGCATTGTCTGCCGTGTAATCTACCGCTTCTAGTTTCATTATGATGATCCTGACTTTATCTTTTTTATCTATATCCAGCCGTTTTAGGTGACTGGGTATATAGCAAACGTTTAACTGAGCGTGACTATTCTATTTAGGAAACAAAACCGTAACAAGGATGTAGCACGCAAATGTGGGGAAACACAGTGTTCATAGTGGTAAATAATGCTTTTTAGCGTAATTGTTGGTGATTTAATGTGCGTAAAGAAGGGGAAGGCGTATTGAGTTGTTGCTGTTTGATTGCAGTTAACAGAAACAAAACGGTACGTAAGTTTTTAATGCATCTTTGTTATTTGGTCTTATAATACCGACCTTTTGCAGCAAGTAACGGAGCCAGTTAATGAGGCTTGATAAATTCTTAGGTACTACGTTAGGTATCACACGTAAAGAAGCCGGTAAAATTCTTAAAGATCGCATGGTTGAAGTGAATGGTGAAGTTGTTCGTAACGGCTCTGTTCAAGTCACAGATGATTGCGATGTAGAATTCAACGGACGTTCGTTATCGTTGCAAGGCCCTCGTTACTACATGCTGAATAAGCCACAAGGTTTTGTGTGTTCACACGTTGATGATTTCAATCCAACGATCTTCGTGCTGTTTGATGAAATTAGCCCAGAGAAAATGCATGTTGCTGGTCGCTTAGATGGTGATACTACAGGTCTTGTTCTGGTAACGGATGACGGTCAATGGTCACACCGTATTACGTCACCGCGCCATGTGTGTGAAAAAACCTACTACGTTGAAACAGCAGATCCAATTACTGAAGATTACATTCAGCAGTTTGCTGATGGTGTGCAGCTTCGTAGTGAGAAAGAGCTAACTCGCCCAGCGAAGCTAGAAATTCTAGGTGAGAATGAAGCGTTACTGACAATCACTGAAGGTAAATACCACCAAGTTAAACGTATGTTTGCCGCAATGGGTAACAAGGTTGTTGGCTTACACCGTGAGCGTGTCGGTGCTGTTGAGCTTGATGAAGACTTAGAGCCAGGTGAATACCGCCCATTAACGGAAAAAGAGATTGCATCTTTTATTAAATAAACGATTTGTGATGTAAGTTTATAAATTATGTGTTGTAATAAAAGGCATAAGAACAACAACTTAATCGTTGCTTTGTTATTTATGCCTTTTATTTTATTTGTTGATTATTAAATATTCACTAAGCGAATATAATGACAGAAAGGAAATAGCACTTTTCCATATTAGAAAGGTTCTGCTTAAGTCTTTTATCGTAAAATATAGGCTTTTCTTCGAACATCTTACTAATATACCTATAATAAGAGGTGCTATGAACCCGCCAAACAGCTCACGTCTGAGCCTGCAATTGATTTTGATCCTCGGTGCTATTGCTGCATTAACGCCACTGGCTATTGATATGTACCTTCCTGCGATGCCAAGCATTGCTAAAGATTTCCTTGTTTCTCCAAGTCTTGTACAGGTGACATTAACGGCTTACACCACGGGTTTCGCACTAGGGCAGTTAGTCCATGGTCCATTAGCTGACAGTTATGGACGTCGACCTATGTTATTGCTCGGTACTGTCGCTTTCTTCATTCTTACCGTGCTTGGTGCATTAAGTACCAATATTACCGAATTAACCTTTATCCGTGTATTACAAGGTTTTGCTGGCGCAGCAGCTGCCGTGATCATCAGTGCATTAGTGCGTGATATGTTCGAGCGTGAAGAGTTTTCTCGTACCATGTCATTCGTTACTTTGGTAATGACAGTTGCACCGTTATTGGCACCTATGATTGGTGGTCACTTATCGGTGTGGTTTGGCTGGCGTTCTGTGTTTTGGTTCTTGGCTATTTTTGCCGTGATCGTATTGCTTTCGATTATCTTTAAAATCAAAGAAACATTACCAAAAGAAAATCGTATTCCGTTTCATTTCATGTCGATTATTCGCAACTATGCCAAACTGTTAGCAAACCCAATTGTATTGGGGCTGATTTTCTGTAGTGGCTTCTCGTTTGCCGGAATGTTTACTTTCTTAACCGCAGGTTCGTTTGTTTACATTGATATCTACGGTGTGAGTGTGGCGAACTTTGGTTTCTACTTTGGCCTCAACATTGTTGTTCTGATCATGATGACAACGCTAAATGGTCGTTTAGTAAGAAAGAAAGGAACACACTGGATGCTACGATTAGGTTTAGCGATCCAATTGCTTGCTGGCATCATGTTACTGGTAGGTCAATGGTTAAACTTTGGCTTATGGGGCACAGTGTTACCTGTGATGTTCTTCGTAGGTACGTTATCTATTATCGGTAGTAACGCAATGGCGTGTTTGTTAGCCCGTTACCCACAAATGGCAGGTACGGCATCTTCATTAGGCGGCACATTCCGCTTTGGTATTGGTTCACTTGTCGGTAGTATTGTCGCCCTAATGCCAGATAGCACAGCATGGCCAATGGCTGGAACAATGGCGGTGTGTGCAGTTCTATCTGCCGGATTTTATTGGTGCTTAGCGAAAGATGCGTAAGCACGTCGTAAGCTCTATTTATTTTATTGTTTAATGTATTTATGACTTCTTTCTATAACGAAATTCTTAATGTGGTAACGGAAGGGTTATCAACATTGGTTGCCGCACAAGAGGCTGGTAAAACGCAGAAAAACCCAGTGAGTGAAACTGTGTTTTTAAGTGCATGGGTAACGAAGATGATCAAGCAACAACACTTTGATCATTGTGTGTCTAAAACCTTACTACAGTGGCAGAAGCAATCTCGTACTATGGGTAAAAATGCCCAACTTAAAGTGCAATTTGAGCGTATCAAAAATACTCTAAGTGGATTAAATGATACTGACGGTAAATCAACCGTGATTAATGCTGAATTAATTAATGGTTTTTACCAAGTATTGGAACAGGCAGATTGGTTGATCACTAATGAATATGAAGTGAATCGTAAAGTGTCACATCATACTGATGGCCAAGCATCGTTAGTGGTGTGTGCGGCACAATACAAGCAATCCATTGATGAGCAAGGCGCACTGGTGAAGCCATTATCATTCTACGTACGTGGTAATACTCAACAGTTTATTGATTTGGCTTATCAACAAGGCTTGTTGCTATACAAAATCACAGATTACAAATCGAAAGTGAAGTTCCACGGTGAGTTTGTGATTTACCCGGATAACGCAGGGACACAGTTACCTGAATTGCCAACAGTCGTGAACTAATTTCACAACGCTATCGCGATAAAAGCCGCATGAGATTCTTTTAAAGTAGAGTCTCTTATGCGGCTTTTTTGTTAGCTGCGATTAGCGATAGTGCTTATTCATTGCTTGATGATTAATTTGCAGTGGCGTTATCACCCGTTTGTTTATTGGTTTTTGCTGCCAGCCATTTTATCAACACTAGTGCCAATGAAATGCCACCACACAATAGGATGGTGAGTGCTAGATTGCCCATGTTAGAGGCACGCTCTAAACCAAAACCAATGATCAAGTAGTAGAACAAGCCAAGTAATGCGCCCGCACTGCCAAGGTGATGACGGTAATTAACCAGTGCGGTACTAAACAAGTTCGGTAGCGCTAAACCAAATGACAATGAAACTAACGCCATGGGAATAAAGAACCATACTGTTTGTTGTAACAGGTAAACACCGATACCAGCGCTAAGTAACAACACGGTTGATAGCATGACAATAAGATCACCGTTTAGCTTTTTACGTAGTAATCGAATATTGAGCAGTGAGCCTAATATAGATCCGAGAGCTAATACAAAGCTGGTGTTTCCGAAGAACTTCACGCTGGTGCCTAAGTGTTCAAACATAAATGGGGCAATATTGTAGTAAGAGAACAGGGCAATGTTCGCCAGTCCCACCATCAATGCGGTATACCAAATATGGCTGTCACGGATCATCTTATTTGCTACCAGAAATAAGCTATCGCGTTTAATGTGGTTAGGTTTAGTCTCTGGCAGTGCGACAGCTCCCCAAACAAGTAGTAAGCTAAGCATTAGGAACATTGCGGCAAATACCCAACTATAGCCACCGTGTGCGGTTAACCAGCTACCAAGTAGCATTCCAATGACAGGACTAAGACCTATGGTGGTTGCTGCGATTGAGAATATTCTCGCTAAACTCGCACCTTCAAAGCTGTCTCGTAAAATGGTTTGAGTACATACCGAGCCAACTGCAGCACCAAAAGCACAGGTACCAAAGCCAATTAATAGTGCTTGAAAGCTTGTGGCGAAATAGCAAAACAATGCTGATGCAATACACACCACTAAACCACTTAAGGTTGAACGACGACGCCCAATCACATCACACATGGTTCCCCAAAACACCACCCCGAGCGCAAAGACCATAAAGAAGATCGATAATGCTTGGGCTGCTTGCGTTGTCGTCACTGCAAAGTGATTTTTAATTGATGTTAGCGCAGGGCTATACATGGTTTCTAATAATTGTGGAAACATTAAAAGCGCAACGGCTAACAATGTTGAAATGTTTTTTGTGTTCATGACTTCCTCTTGTGCTTTGCCTTCCACACCCAAAACTTAGTGAAAACTGTATAGGTGGCGATGGGTAAGCTGCTATGTCATCGCTAGTGAATGAACCGCGAGACTGTTATTTCAATGAGGGAAAGTATAAAGTGGGTGATGAATGGTCTGATATTAACATTGGAACAATAAATATCATTTTAAGGACAGTTTTAGCTCAAGGTAAGTAAAGAAAAAGGGTAAGGTAATGGCTTTTATTACAGACGGTGACAGGTTTCATGCTGATGATCATCATGGTTTAGTGATTGGTTTGGCTGCTGATCTGGTTGAACATGACTCTGGCTATCATACCCATAATAAAGATCAGCTATTGTTTTCTCATCATGGTTGTATGGTGATCAGTTTAGATGGGGTGAAATGCGTGTTGCCACCAATGAGGGCTGCTTGGATCCCATCTGGCATTGAACACAAAGCGCAAACCAGCAATGTGACTCAGTATCGATCGTTATATTTTGCTCAAAGCTTGCAATCACGATTACCAAGAACGCTGAAAATTTTTGATATTAATCCGTTAATGTCTGCCTTAATGGAGAGAATGGCATTTTGGTCATTCGATAAGCCTGACGATGAGCAGATCAATGCAGTGAATCTTTTAATTGAAGAGTTAAACCTTGCCGAAGATAACCATCTAAATTTGCCATTGCCTTCTGATCTTCGTTTAAAACATTGGTTGGCTGATATTGATAGTGACGAGTTTACTGCGCCTACATTAGCTGAGCTGAGTCAACACGTGGGCGCAAGTGCGAAAACCATTACCCGTATTTTTAATAAAGAAGTGGGGATGCCCTATCAAAGTTGGCGACAACAATGGCGTTTATTAACTGCAATTGAATTGTTATCTAAAAACTGGCGAATATCAGATATTGCCCACCATTTAGCGTTCTCAAGTGATAGTGCATTCATTAGCTTCTTTCGTGATAAAACGGGTTATACACCAGCAAATTTTATCCGTGATCACAAAAGTTAGCGCTGCTGGTGGATTATTTATCTTGTTGCTTGATTTCAAAGCATATTTGACGCGGTTTTTGCGAAAGAATAACCGTGTTCACACAGTAAAATTGCCCGCATATTGTCTAATGGATTTTTCGTACTAGGTTCTCATCCTTGCAGTTTTCCAGTTGAATCTTCACTTCGCTAAGGCATGATAGATTTATCAATTGTTATTGTTTTTCATATCAAAACTTATTGAGCAAATAACGATAACAATCACTCAAGGCTAACAGATTTATATGGATATTTATGCTTGCTTGTTGTGCTGAGCGCGAAGAGTTTCATCACTCAACGCCATTAGTTTTATCATTTGATGAAGCGCTAACTTTTTTCCCTTTTGAACTCGAATTCTATGATTGGCAGGACAATCTTGCTATGTACCGATCTTACCCTGATGGTCATCGTGAACCATTAGAGGGGAGTTGTTCGTTCTACATTGAACATATTGAGTCGTTAGAGGGCGGGAAAGCATGGATTGCGAGTATTCCTAAGGGGTTAGTGAAACAGGCAAGAGGTTATGCTGATCTTGGGGTATATATGCTTAAGATAGCTGCGATGAGCGAGAAAGCCCGTGAGCTATTACTTCAACGCCCAACCTTACTGTACTTGGTGTGTGAACAATACCCGTTAGATCAGGATGAAGTGCTGGCACTGTGTGAATTAGGTCAACGTAAGATATTAGAACGATTAGGTTTGGCATCAAGCCGTGCTGCGCTACGTTTTCTTGATCGGATTGATAGTGACTTCTCGACTCGTTCGATCGTTTTGATCATTCATCGGCTGTTGGATCCTGATGTTATGTCGTTCCAATTGTTCCGTCATTACAACACCATTACTAACTTAACCTTACAGATTTACCTGCAATGGCCAACGTTAACTGGTACACCGCTAGGGCGTCATTTAGCACGAACCAATCAGCGCGAGCGTTTTCAAATTAACCAAATATTATCGGATGTGTTCCAGCTTGGTTATCGGGTATTAGATGTCGATTCAATTAAACGGATTCATGCTGTGACGTCTTATGAAGAGTTAAGAGCACTGCATGATCGTTGGGTAGTGGCGCAGCATACGATCAACTTTGTCCCTGATGTGAATAGTAATAAGCCTTATGTGATCCCATTTCCTGGTAATAACAATATTGTGCCGATTTGTGATTATCAAGAACTTGAGCAAGAGGGTTTTGAGCAGAATCACTGTGTGTCGATTTACCACAATCGGATCATAAAAGGCGAGTATCTGGTGTACAAAATGTTCATGCCAGAGCGTGTGACGATTGGCTTAAAGCGCCATTACTTTGCTAATGGTCGTCGTAGTGAGATCTATACGGTTGATCAAATTCAAGCTCGTAATAATCGTATGCCGTCATCTGAAACCTTGGAAGCGGTATACGGTTGGTTAGACAGCATGAAGGCTGTTAGGTCATAATAGTCGCCTTATTAATATATCCTAGTCAGTTAGATATGCTTACGAATGACTAGGATATAAGTTAAAGGGTAATAGATGCGGTTATTTCACACCTTACAAAGTTATGCTCCCACGCAAGAAAAAGCACCGCATTCACATGATGATTTTGTGCAGCTTTTCTATATTCATCGTGGTTGTGGTATTGCCAGTAGTGATGATAAGCGCTTTCTTGCGGTGGGTGGACAATTACTTTGGGTGCCTTTACATCGACTGCATTATTTAAAAGTTTTAAAAGATACCCGAGTCAGTATTATTCATGCACATCCTGATGTTATGCCCCATTTTCATGATGATATGGGTGTGATTTCGACGAATCGTTTAATGGTACAAGTGATGGCGGAAATTGATGCTCAGGGGGCGGAGTATGATGAAGCGATCCAATCACATTATCTGGCAGTGTTTATCGATCAGTTAAAGAATCAACGTTATCAAAATGATACCTATCAAAGTCATCAAGATATTGATAAACGCTTATTGCCGATCATTGAAGCACTAACCATACAACCTGATATTAAGCTGTCATTAGATAGCTTTGCTGAGCATTGTGGCGCATCATCAAGAACCTTGAATCGCTTATTTTTAGCCACTTTTGATCAACCATTTCGAGAGCTGAGACAGCAATGGGTGATGGAGAAAGCATGGCAGTTGAGTCAAGCTGGTGTGCCGCATACCGATATTGCATTGGATTTAGGCTACAACAGCTTATCTGCATTTTCTCATGCCTTTAATCGCTTTAAACTAGACAAAGTGTTGGATTAATCCTGCTCATTCAATATAAGTTGGCGCAAAATCACAACCTCCTTGGCGTCTGCTCAAAAGCATCAATCCCACCAGCCTCATAAGATATAGGCACCAACTATGAGGATTGTTGCCATGTCTTTATTTCGTTTAGTTTCTATCAGTTTACTCATGGCGTGTAGCTATTTCTTTGCGTCGGATATGTACACGCCGAGCTTACCTGCGATGTCTGGCGCATTGAATGTGTCATCGACTGCTGTACAGCAAACAGTGAGTGTGTTCTTTATTGCGCTTGGGATCAGCCAGTTAATTTGCGGCACTATAGCAGAGCGTTTTGGTCGAAAACCCATCGCCTTACTTGGCTCAGTGGTCTTCATTTTTGGCTCTAGCGTATGTTTAGCGTCCCATGAGTTAAGTTGGTTGATTGTAGGACGTGCCATTCAAGGTATGGGTGTGGGCGCATTGTTTCTACTTTGCCGTACAATTTTGCAAGATTCCTTATCAAAAGAGCGCTTAGTCGATGTGCTGTCTTGGGTCAGTATTCTCTTCATGTGTTTACCTGCTTCAACGCCTGCTATCGGAGGCTATTTAGAAAGTCATTACGGCTGGCAAAGTAGTTTCTGGTTCATGCTGGGTTTATCAATCTTACTCTTGGTTGTGATTGGATTGGGCTTAAAAGAAACCCATTTAGAGAAAAATATTCATGCAACGAAGCCGGATGCGATTGTGCGTGATTACACCATGATCGCCACAAATACACAGTTTCTTCGTTATTTGACTATGATCGTGATGGCGAACGGTGGGGCATTGGTGTTCTATTTAATGGGGTCGTTTATTGCGCTGCAGGAGTATCAGATCCCAGCGAAATACTTTGGTATGTCGTCACTGGCAGTGATTGGTTGCAGCTTGTGTGCTCGGATCATTTATGTACGTTTTTTAAAATACCGCCATACTGAGGGGAATATTTTAAAAACAGCCAGTGCCATTATGTTAATCGGTGCGTTGTTCATCCTGTCTAATCTGTATATTCATAGCATTATTACCATTATTGTTGGTATTGGGATTTACTGTTTCGGTGCAGGGTTAACAACCTCAGTGGTAGCGGTCAGTGCACTGTATTTATTCCCTAAACATAAAGGGCAAACGGGGGCGCTGTTTGGCTCAATGCAGATGGTTGGGATCTTTACGTTAACCTTTATTGTTAGCCATTTAGCAAGTGTAGAGTGGGTGATGGCATGTGTACTCATTACGATGGCATTAGTGAATATTTCAGTACAACGCTGGTGGAATGATAATTCTGTCGTGCTTGTAAAAGCTGCAAATTAAAACGGAAATATAAGGGCAACAGGATGGTTGCCCTTGGTTGTTTTATACAAACGGCTGGTTGGTAAATATATCATCGATCATTTCTTGCAAAGGCGCATGATTAGGATGCGCTTTAGCATAAGTACGAAGTCCTGCAATTTGAACTTGGATATAGCGAGCTAACTTTGCAGGATCTTTTTCTTTATCAATCTCACCGCATTCTTGTGCATCAATGATCACCTTTTCAAACTCTGCTTCCATTTGATCAAGTAACTGACACGCTTCATCTAATAGCTCTTGTTGATCACTCGTCAGTTCAGCAATTGTTTTTGCGAGAAAACACAGGCCATTAGGTGCTGTTTTGGGCGTTTCAATGACTAACTGTTCAATAAAACGCTTTAAAGCTGCGAGCGGTGATGGGAGAGTTTGTTGATACTCATTAAGCTCAACGATCCCTTGTTGTAGATAGTTTTGTAGAACGAGTTTAAATAGCTCTTCTTTACTTCCAAATGCTGCGTAAATACTCCCTGATCTCATATCAATCGCATTTTGTAAATCGCGCATTGATGTCGCATGAAAGCCTTTAGCCCAATATAAATTAGTTGCTTTATCAATGACTTGCTGTCTGTCGAACTTTGGAGTATTTGCCATAAGGGTAACTTTTTAAACTATTTTCCAAAATTGTAGGTTGTTGGTTTCTTTATGT
>NZ_SSMG01000297.1 GCF_009873615.1 Photobacterium lucens | reverse complement strand
GCATTTTAACTCTCGACTATATTTGGACATAAAAGACCCCCAATAATTGGTGTCCAACTATTGGGGGTCACTTCAAAGGCCTCACGATTGTGAGGCTTTTTCAATTTTACACCCTGTCTTTACTTTCCCTTTCACATAATTACAACAATTAATTTCATCTATTTTGACATAAGCCTCGTATTCCTGTTGTAATCTATACAGATTTAATAAATAACTCTATCTATTGTTCATCTATATTTTAGATAACACATGGAGACTTATTCACTATCCCCTACTTTAATAGTTAATAAGTTCAGTGAGTTAAAAACTCATGTGCTGAGAAAAGGACATTGAAATGAAAAATCAATCTTCGCGTCGACGCTTTTTGAAGTTAACGGTAGGTGGCATTGTTGGCCTAACCGTTGGTAACAAATTACTGGTTAAGCCTGCTCAAGCTGCAGATCTACCTCACTTATCTGTCGATGACGCACAGGCAAAAGCCTTAAAATACGTGGAAAAGTCAAGTTACGACGATAAAAACTGTAATAACTGTATGCTGATTGAAGGTGACGCAAAAGCTGAATGGCGCCCTTGTAAAATCTTCCCGGGCAAATTAGTTAATGGTAAAGGCTGGTGCTCAGCTTACGCACCTAAGCCTGCATAATGACAGAATCAAAAACACAAAAGGCCTCACTATGAGGCCTTTTTCTTTACTCAGTCTATACACAAGTAACTTCAAGATGCTTGGGTAGATTCATTGATCGTTAGCGATAACAACGCTCAGCCCAACGTGCTAAACCCGCTGTTACTGAACCAAAGTAATTACCGCTCACAATCGGTATATTCGGTAACTGCTGCTCAATACACTGACGTAAAATAGGTGAACGTGCCGTACCACCGGTCATAAACACCACATCAGGCGTCACTCCACCCTGCGCTAGAGCCTCAACCACTAGCTCACGCATTTTATCGGTTGGGGTTTCAATGGCTTCTGAAAATTGCTTGGCTGTAATATCAACGGCAAACAAATCTTTCATGATCGCCATATCAACACGATATTTGTCTTGCTCCGACAGTGCAATTTTCGCTTCTTCTGCACGGCGAACAATCTGATAGCCCAGCGTTTCATGATAAACATGAATTAATCGATTGAGCTTATCAGGATCTGCCGCATCATAACGGAGCTTTTCTAATGCGCGTAAGTTAGCATCAGAATAAAACTCAGTTTGCGCAGCAACGTTGTTAATCGCAATAGGATTCCAGAACTGATTAAATGGCATATCAATACCACGAACCGTCTTACTACCTAGACCAAACTCTGGCATCAGCTGTTTGAATGCTAAGTGAATGTCTAAATCGTTACCACCGACTCGCTGACCGCTATGTGCAAGTAATGAGCGTGTTCTATCCTGCTCATTAACCCATTTAGGCCCCATTTCAAGCAATGAACAGTCTGTTGTACCACCACCGATATCAACCACCAATACGGTTTTGTTTTCAGTCAGTGTCGATTCAAACTCCAACCCAGCAGCAACAGGTTCAAATTGGAAAGAAACATCTTTAAAGCCAGCGCGTTTCGCCGCTTGAGTCAGAATTTTTTCAGCTTGAATATTAGCAGATTCACCGCCAGTACCTTGGAAGTTAACCGGACGACCAATCACCGTTTGCGTAATATCATCTTGTAGGCTTTGCTCAGCATTTTGTTTGATATTTACCATCATGGCGCAAACAAGATCTTCAAAGAAGCTTATTTGAGCATCGCGTAAACCATTCGCACCAAGGAAGGATTTCGGTGATTTAACGTAATACACTTCTTCAGGATCAGAAAGATATGTATTTAATGCTGCTTCACCAAACTGTAGATCGCCGCGTACAACTTCAATATCTTCTTCACGGTTAACTGCCATAGCACGACGTAACACTTGTTCACCAATGCTGTCAGTCGGCTTTATTCCCATGAAACGATAGAGATATTCAGATACCGCTTCACGTGTCGGGGCACACAATGTCGATGGAATAAAATGATTATTTTTCTCTAGTGGTAACAGTTCTGGGTTACCATTTACCATTCTTGCGACAGAACAATTCGCTGTCCCATAATCAAATCCAATAAACATTAGAAACACTCAAAGCAATAAGAAAAGCCGACCATCATACCCCAACCAAAACACCAATTCACGGTCTTATTCTCTTTAAAATATCAACCTTAATGACCGTATGTATTCAGTTAAAAACGAATAAAAAGCGTGTCTTTTTGTAACTTTACGATGCAATGTCGAGAATTTATCGCCATAATATTGTGACTTTTATCTTTTAAAGAAGCTGACAATGAAACGTATTTACCAATCTTTCTTCGTTGTGCTACTCGCAGCACTGACGCTAACTGCATGTACTGACTCTAAGACACCACAAGAAGGTGACAAATACTCAGTGATCCCAACTCCAATGCCAAATCTACCAGCAGTAACAGAGATCTTCTCACTGTCTTGTGGCCACTGTCGTAATATGGAAAGCATGCTTCCTGAAATTAAAAAGCTAACGAATACTAAAGACGTTAACCAAGTACACGTTATCTTCAATGAAAGTGCACAAAAAGCGGCATTTATCTTCTACGCAGCAATGGTACAAACTGACAACAAGCCAAGCCATAAACTGAAAGAAGAGCTATTTGCGTTTGTTCAAGACTCACCAAAAGATATGACTAACGAACAACGTCAAGCAGCACTTACTAAAATCTTCCACGATAACGGTTTGAAGAGCCCTTACGAGCTAACAAAAGAGCAGCAAGCTGAAGTGTTTAAAATGTTCCAACAATCTGAAGAAATTGTTCGTAATGCTGCACTGCAATCAGTACCTGCATTTTTAATCAACGGTAAGTACCTAGTGAATACCAGTGCTCACGATAGCTTACAAGATATGGCAAATACGATTACATACCTTAAAGACAAGAAGTAATCGCATACCTATTTACAATACCTGCCACACTGGCAGGTATTTTTTTATTGATACAAATCCCACTTTTATTCCCGCTTTCTGTAACGTCTGCAACAGCCACTCTTTTAATTGAACAAATCTCAAAGATATATCTATCAGTAACAATTTTTCCCTATCATTACATAAACTTATATATGCATACTATCAACGGAGAATTTCGTATGCATCACTGTGATTAATAATGGAAAAAGGCAAATGCAATTATGATCAAAACACTTAAGCACAAATTATTACTATTAAGCTTGTTACCTATGCTTGCGATTCTTAGTATCGCCATGGGTGTGGTCATCTATTTAGAAAACCAATCTTTAGAAGAGAATGTTGCGCATTATAAACAAGAACTGATTTCACAAAGGCAGCAAGAATTAAAAGATGCTGTCATCATCACTAAACATGCAATCGAGAATATTCTGGCTAAAGGTAGTGATGAAACGGCTATTCTTGATGATGTACGTCAGCTTATCTCCCCTATCCGTTTTGCAGAAAATGATGCTGGTTACTTTTTTATCTATACCATGAATGGCGTGAACGTTGCTCACCCATTAAAGCCTGAAATTCAGGGAACGAATCAAATTGGTGCGACGGATGCCAATGGCGTGGCATATATTAAAGTCTTAATTGATGCGGCGAAAAACAACGGCCAATTCGTTAAATACAGTTTTCCTAAAAAAGCAAATCAGCCTGCCCAACCTAAAGAAAGTTATGCTATTTCTTTAAACGGTGGCAAATGGTTCATTGGAACTGGTTTATACATTGATGATATTGATGCAAGTGTGGCGCAATACACGGCTCAAATTCATTCAAACATGCAAGATCGCATTAACTCCGTATTGCTTATTTCACTGATCTTAACCGTGATTTCAGCCGCTCTGATCTTGTACGTCGCTAGCCGTATTATCAAACCTATTGAGCGTATGGTTGATACTCTAAATGACATCGCTGACGGTGAAGGTGATCTAACTAAGCGCTTAGTTGTTGAAGGTAATGACGAAATAGCAGCACTGGGTAATGCCTTTAACCGCTTTGCGAATAAGCTTCAAAGCATCATTTCTCAAGTATCAGAAACCACGAACAGCCTGACAACAGCAGCGCATAATGTACATAAGCAAACCAATACCTTAACCGCTAAATTAAATGAACATAACTGCGAAACAGAACAAGTCGTTGCAGCTATTGAACAAATGAGCCTAGCGGCTAATGAAATTGCTGAAAATACAAATGATGTCGCTTCCGGTACCGAGCGCATGAGTGATGTCGCATTAGTAGCTCAACAACAAGTAGATACTTCGCTTGTCTCTATTAACACGCTTGTTGATGAAGTGACTCAAGCATCAAGCTACATCGATGCACTCAATCAGCAATCTCACAACATCAACAATGTGCTTAAAGTTATTGGTGATATCGCTGAGCAAACCAACCTACTTGCGCTAAACGCAGCGATTGAAGCGGCACGAGCAGGTGAACAAGGCCGAGGCTTTGCCGTGGTTGCTGATGAAGTACGTGGCCTTGCAAGCCGTACCCAAAGTAGCACATTAGAAATCAATGAAATGCTTGATCAGCTACATAACTTAGTAACGCAAGCGGTACAAGCTATGGATAAGAGCCAAGCCTCCTGTAATGAAGCGGTCAGCTCAACCAACCAGATCTCACATAACCTACTTTCTGTTACAGAAGCAGTGACTGAAATTAATGGTAAGATCAATCAGATTGCTGCTGCATCAACAGAGCAAAATGCCGTGACTGGTGAAATTAGCGGGAACATGGGTTCAATCCAAAATATCGTCACCGATCTTATTCAAGAGAGTAAGAACTCAGAGCATATTGTGAGTCAACTTGATGATGCTGGTAATCAGCTACAACAATTAGTAGGGCAATTTAAAACTAAATAACCCCCTTCATTAATACGAACAATCAATACAAAGGCACTGTCTGTACTCATGTAGACAGTGCCTTTTCTTTTGTTACTCGGTAAATAGCGAGCCTTACTTAAAGCAACCCGTTGTTTCATACCATTTGATTTATCATTTTTAGCGTGACTTTCATCACATAATTTGTATGATTTAAAAAACCATAATGTCTCTTATGTATGAAAAATTATTCCCATTTCGCCATCAAATACTTTCGTGAGCTCTTAGTTTTCAGAGTCTTTGTAGCACTTTGTATTATTATTAGCATTATCCAATTACTTCACTTGCCATATGGCTCATGGGCACTGATCACAGCCGTGACCATTATGGGAAGTATTCCCTTTCTTGGCGGCGTATTATCTAAAGCTAGCCAGCGCATCACTGGTACAATATTAGGTGCGATTATCGGCTTATCATTATTCTTGCTACCTGCCTCTTATAATTGGTTACACCACGTTATTCTCATTGCAGCAGTGGTAACAGCGATTTTCTTTACCCAAGGCAAATACTCTTATGCGTCATTGGTCGTTGCGATCACAATTGTTGTTATTGCTGGTGGCGGCCCTGAAGATCTTCATGCTGCAATGTGGCGTACTATCAATGTCTTTTGGGCTGCTGTTGTCGCTATCTGCTGTAGCTTATTTATTTTCCCTGCTCGTGCGACCGATCATTATCTCGCCTACACACACGACTTTATAAAGCTATGTTGCGATTACTACCATAAGCATAATCAACAAATAGCAACGGGAAATTATAAGCCGATTGATATTAGTCCCTTATCAACCATTCTTGATAAGCAAACGACACTACAGCCTCATACCAAGAATGAAAATGTTGCAAGTAAACAACTACTCACGGAAATCATGTTAACGGAAGAGCAAATCTTCACCATGCTAGGTTCAATGCTCCATACCAAATGGGACACCCAGTTAGGTCAGTCCAAAATCAGTGATATGCCGGGCTTAATGGAAGCCAAGGAACAATTAGCAAACCGATTTGAACAACTGTCTAAGCAAATGGAAAAACAGGTTATTTTGCCTGTTAAGCGCGATGAGATAAAAATGCTCTCGTTACTACCACCACCTGAAGTGCATGAACAAAGTGATGCAAGTGATATCAGTTACTATGGTTATCTGTGGCTAAACCGAGAAGTTGCCCGCCAGTTTTCACAACTAACACACCTTCTTAGCGAATATTATTCTCACGTAAGAAAGTAACAAAAAGGGCATGAATCGCTTCATGCCCTTTTCTCAAATATGGCTAGGTAGTTTGGTTATCATTAGATACGTTCTAATAACACCATGGCTTCAACGTGATCTGTGTGAGGGAACATATCGAACCACTGAAACTTCATCACTTTATATCCCGTTAAACGTGTAAGATCTTTTTCTAACGTCTGAGGGTTACAGCTTGAATAAATAATATGTTTAGGGGCAAAAGTATTAAGCTGCTGACAAAGTGCTTCCCCAATACCACGTCGTGGTGGGTTCACTAACACTAATTCAGGTGCCGCTTCATTTGATTGAGTAAAGCTGGTTGAATCCAGTGCTGCAAAATCAAGGTTATTAACCCCCATCATTTCCGCAGAACGTTTCGCACTGGCTATCGCTTCAGGTTCAATCTCAATACCTGTTACCTGCTCTACTTCTTCTGCGCAATGTAGAGCAAAACCACCTACACCACAGAATAGATCCCACATTGATGCAGGTTTGACCTCACTAACCCAGCTTTTTGCTGTAGCGTACAAACGTTCTGCAACCTTTGGATTAGTTTGGAAAAAGCTTTTCGGTCTGACGACTAATGGCACATGATTAAACTGCTCTAGCAAATAGTGATCATCGGTTAAAAAGATTTCTTCTTCGCCTTCGAGTCTTGCCATATGAACAGGTTGAATGTTCACTGAAACCACTTTTATTGCAGGAAATGCCGCTAATAAATCTGCCAGATTTTTCTCAATACGCTCAATAGCCGTATGACTACGCATAACAAAGCGCAGCATAAATTCACCCGTGCTTTCACTACGAGTAAGGAGAACGAATTTCAGCTCACCTTTTTTCTTCACTAGATTATAAGGTGGAATACCTGCACGACGGATCCATTGCTCAATATAAAGCAAGAGTTCCTGCATATCAGCAGGATATAGCGGACACCCGCATAAACTAACTGGCTTAATGGTTTTATCCAATGCAGATTGTGTTTGAATACCTAAACAAGGCTCATGCGCCGCACCCAACACTACCATCTTTGCCTTATTTCGATAGCCTGTTTCAGCACTTTCTACAGGTGCTAACCATTGCTGAGGGTGATGCTCAGAGAATAATGCACGTAATGTGTCATCTTTTTGTTTAATTTGCTGAGCATAAGACGTCGAGGCAAGTGGGCACGAAGGACATACCCCTTGAAGTGAGAATGAACACTGCATAATTCACACAACTACAAAAAAAAAGAGCAGTCTAACCTGCAGAAAGAAAATAGCCAGATAAAATATTTTACCAAAGCCAAGATCTTAGATTTAAGCTCACTTTATTTAGATATTTACAGTATTTTCAATCAACAAAGATCAAACTAAGCAGCCCTTGATGCTCTATTTTTATAATCCTAGTAGCAAAGATGAACTCTAACTGTTCTATTGTCATCACGTCTTCAGGCGCACCAACCCCCACACAACGTCCTTGCTGAAGTAAAACCACTTTATCGGCTTCACGCAGAGAACGATTTAAATCATGGCTCGCCATTAGGACTGAAATACCTTGCGAGGCGATTTCTCGGATCAAGCGGTACATTGCCGCTTCTTGACCAATATCGAGTGACGCTGCTGGCTCATCAAGCAGTAAAAACTTAGCATCTGGATTTAAAGATGGCCAAACCTGTAAACATGCCGATGCTAAACGGACACGCTGCCACTCACCTCCCGACAACTGCTGAATACTACGAGTTAACTTGTCGGTGATAGACAAACAATCACACACGTCATCAATGGCTTGCTGCTTTAACGTTTCACTCACCTCACCGAGTGCCGTAAAAGCTAATGAAAGATATTGAAAAACAGGAATCGCAAAATGAGGCTTATCTTGTTGTGACATATAACTACGTATACGCGCTAACGATGCCAAATCATGATCAGCCAAGTCCACACCTTCTAATGTCACCTGACCATCAGCGCTAAAAAGCCCAGATATCAAGCCTATCGCTGTGCTTTTTCCACTGCCATTCGGGCCAATCAGATGGACAATTTCACCGCTTTTTACCGTAAATGACAAAGGCTGTAATCGAGGATCTAGTGCAATATTTTTAACATTCAACATAGTTAACTACACTTATTAATTCAGCGAAGAACGCATCAGCATCCAGATAAATACAGGCGCACCCAGTGACGTGGTCACAACGCCAACAGGAAGATCAGCAGATGGTAATAAGATACGAGATAAGGTATCAGCAAAAACCAACAATAAACCGCCAGCCAATGCTGATAATGGCAATAAATAACGATTTTCTGTGCCTAACATCAAACGGATCAGGTGAGGGACAACCAAGCCAATAAAACCAATAACTCCAGCCAACGCCACTGAACTACCTACTAACAGTGATACCATTAAAATCAACTTCCAACGTAAGCTTGTGACATTCAATCCTAACTGACGGGCATGTAACTCACCTAACATCAAAATATCAAGCTTCTTACCCTGACAACACAGTACAACCAACACTGGCACAATAAAGAGCAGCAACGATAACTGAGGCCAATTCACACCTCCTAAGCTGCCCATGAGCCAATACATTAGCTGCCGCATACTTAAGTCATCACTGAAATAAAACGCCCAAGTGATCACTGCACTAGAAAGGATACCGAGCGCCACACCAATTAATAGCAAACGAGTCATCGAAACCGTTTTACGCCTAGATAACCCGACTAATATCAAGGTAAATATCAATGCACCAATCATTGCGGTGATCATGGTCAACATAGGTGATGGTGTAAAAGGTAAGAAAAATAATACACAAACTAACGCCAAACTCGCACCGCCAGAGATCCCTAGCACACCGGGTTCTGCTAACGGATTACCAAGTAACACTTGCAGTACCGCACCAGAGCTTGCCAATGCAGCGCCGACAGCAAAGGCGGCAAGTAATCGCGGCAAACGCAATTGAAACAGTAACTGTTGTTCTAATGTACCATTAGGAGCCCATGGTTTTATCCATAACTCCCCAACAGATAACGAGTAAAAACAAACAACAACCAATAATAGCGACAGGAGCCAAAAACTCATTCGCCACCGAGAACGCTGGCGAATTAATAATGCATTAAGTGACATGAGATCCATCTTTGGATAGGCGCAAAACCGCTACCTTACTGCCTCAGGAAAAAGAACAAAAGTAGAAATTAATAATTGTTTGGTGACTTAAGAACTAGCCACACAATCGGATTTGCTCATCAAAGATAATATGAGCTTTTTTTACCATCAGTGCAGCTCGTTGCCCTAATGCAACATTCGCATTGGGAAATACCACCGCTTCCCCTTTCTCATCTGCAATAAAATCTTTGCCACTATCGCTACCTAAATATACCCCTTCATCGAAAAAGGTGAAATTAGGCAAATCGTCAGGGAAAGAGAAATTAAAATCATCAGATTGCTTCAGCAAAGTACGACTAACACGATAAACCTCGACATCGTTATTCCATGTTATAGGCAAAGAGCTTTCTGTCACTAGCTTCATCATCGCTCGACTAAAATGCGCCAATAGCGCTAAATTGTTATTGCCAAAATCTGCAACTTTACCTAGTTCAATCGTCAAGGCTTGTGCGCCATGATATTCAGCGCTAAACCAACTAAAAGTAGAAGAAGGATCGTTTGCTAATAATACTGCTTCTATTTTTGCATGTTGAATAAAACTAAACAGGCTATTACTACGGGAATGTTTGTGACTATATGGGCTAATTGCAAACGTGTAGTGCTCTGATGGGCGTATGGCGCAATGCAAGTCAAGATGCCATCTTTCAGGCTGAACGGCTGTAGAGACGCCATAGAAGCTATTAACAGCCTCCTGAAGCTGATTCGCCACTTTACAATCAATATTTTTTTCTAAATTGCGGACTTTAAACAGCCGATTCATATTTTCTTCAATGAAACGTGTTTTGTTATTGATAGCTTCTGGGTGGGCAATAATAAGAAGTAAGCGATGTACAGGAACAATGTGACCAAGCAAGATCCCTTCCGCTAATTGTTGAATCAGTTCAATTGGTGCTGTTTCATTACCATGAACCCCAGATGACAACACAATATCTTTAGCCGTACTTATTTGCTCGTTGGGCGTTATTTGTAACACTCCTCGCTGCAATAATTGACAATGAATACCCGACTCTAAAACCCACTCTGCAGACATAAATGGAAGTGAGAAATCACACGTTGCAGATAAAAACCTACCCTTTTTCACTTCATCAACAAACGTCATATTACCTCCATGTACACTAGTATCATCACTAACGAAAATGCATCGCCATTGTTAAGCATACCTTACTTATATCATTGATACATAAACGAAACAAAAATATAACCAAGTAAACAAGCTGCTGTTTGCAAATAGCAGAAAATAAAAAACCCAAATGAATAAATTCACTTGGGTTTCAATTAAACTAAGCGTGCAAACTAGCTTATTTAGGTACTTCTAGCGTTTCTACGCGTGCTTTTAGCTTCTGACCTGGACGGAAAGTCACTACACGTCGTGCAGAAATAGGAATATCTTCGCCAGTTTTTGGGTTACGCCCTGGTCTTTCGTTTTTGTCTCGTAAGTCAAAATTACCAAAACCAGATAGTTTTACTTGTTCGCCACTTTCTAAAGCCTTCCTAATTTCTTCAAAGAAGACTTCCACCGTATCCTTGGCGTCCCGTTTGCTTAATCCAACATTCTCAAACAGGTTCTCAGCCAAATCGGCTTTTGTGAGCGCCATAGATAACTCCCTCAAGACTATGTTGAATGGATAGTAACAATGCTGGCATCATTCCGGCCTGTTACTGTGAATAAGGTTACGTTGATACGGTTCGTAGACACCTATCGTTGGTGTTTATAGAGATTAACATCTCCAGTTCCTTATCAACTAGAGTCAAGTCTAAGCCAACTTGCTGATTTCCGCCAACTTTTTTACGCAAACTTAGCG
>NZ_SSMG01000296.1 GCF_009873615.1 Photobacterium lucens | reverse complement strand
TTGCTATTCAATGCTTAGTAGCTATATTGGATAGAGCTAAAGAATTAAAAATAAAATACTTATTAGAATAACGAGGTGAACACCAATGTCTAAATGTCCATTCCATAATACACAAGCGGTGAATCCAGCGATTAACCCAGGTAACGGTACTTCTCCAAGCGATTGGTGGCCTAACCAATTAAAAATAGACATTCTTCACCAGCACGATCGTAAATCAAACCCAATGGGTGAAGATTTCGATTACGCCGCTGAATTCAAAAAGCTAGATCTTGAAGCTGTTAAGCAAGATCTACGTGAACTAATGACAGATTCTCAAGATTGGTGGCCAGCAGACTTCGGTCACTACGGTCCTTTCTTCATTCGTATGGCATGGCACAGTGCAGGTACATACCGTACTGCTGATGGTCGTGGCGGCGCGAGCACAGGTAACCAACGTTTTGCACCACTGAACAGCTGGCCTGATAACGTAAACCTTGATAAAGCTCGTCGTCTAATTTGGCCTATCAAACAAAAATACGGCAACAAGATCTCTTGGGCTGACCTTATTATTCTAACTGGTAACGTTGCTCTAGAATCAATGGGCTTCAAAACATTTGGTTTCGCGGGTGGTCGTGAAGACATTTGGGCACCAGAGCTAGACGTTTACTGGGGTAAAGAAAAAACATGGCTTGCTGATGACACACGTTACGAAAAAGACAGCGAGCAACGTGATCTTGAAAACCCACTAGCAGCAGTACAAATGGGTCTTATCTACGTTAACCCAGAAGGTCCAGACGGTAACCCAGATCCACTACTAGCGGCACACGACATTCGTGAAACATTTGCTCGTATGGCAATGAACGACGAAGAAACAGTAGCACTTATTGCTGGTGGTCACACATTCGGTAAAACACACGGTGCAGCAGATGCAGCACACGTAGGTGTTGAACCAGAAGGTGCATCAATCGAAGAGCAAGGTTTCGGTTGGACATCAAGCTACGGTAGCGGTAAAGGCGCAGATACAATCTCTAGTGGTCTAGAAGTTATCTGGACAACAACGCCAACAGAGTGGAGCAACGGTTTCTTCAGCAGCCTATTCTACAACGAGTGGGAACTAGAGAAGAGCCCAGCAGGCGCTTACCAATGGGTATCAAAAGGCGGTGAAGTACACCCAGACGCATTTGATCCAGAGAAGAAGCACAAAGCAACGATGCTAACAACTGACTTAGCATTACGTTTCGACCCAGCATACGAGAAAATCTCTCGTCGCTTCTTCGAAAAACCACAAGAGTTCGCAGACGCATTCGCTCGTGCATGGTTCAAGCTAACTCACCGTGATTTAGGTCCAGTGTCTCGTTACCTTGGCCCTGAAGTACCAGCACAAGTGTTCACATGGCAAGATCCAATCCCTGCGGTTGATCACGAGCTAGTAAACGATGCTGATATTGCAAAACTTAAACAAGAAATCGCTGCATCTGGTCTATCAATCAGCGAGCTAGTATCAACAGCTTGGGCATCTGCTTCTACATTCCGTGGTTCAGACAAGCGTGGTGGTGCAAACGGTGCACGTATTCGTCTAGCTCCTCAGAAAGATTGGGAAGTTAACCAACCTGAGCAACTAGCGAAAGTGCTAAACGTACTTGAAGGCATTCAAGCAAACTTCGAGAAAACAGTATCTCTTGCTGACTTAATCGTACTTGCTGGTGGTGTAGGTGTGGAAATGGCTGCGAAGAATGCAGGCCGTGATATCACAGTACCATTTACACCTGGTCGTATGGATGCATCACAAGAAGAGACAGATGTTGAATCATTTGCTGTTCTTGAGCCAATCGCTGATGGTTTCCGTAACTTCGAAAAAGCGAAGTTCACAGTCGCAGCAGAAGAGTTACTACTAGACCGCGCACAACTACTAACCCTAACAGCCCCTGAAATGTCAGTGCTTGTAGCAGGTATGCGTGTACTTGGTGCGAACTACGACAACAGCGAATACGGTGTGTTCACTGAGCGTAAAGAAGCATTAACTAACGACTTCTTCGTTAACCTACTAGACATGGCAACACAGTGGAAACCAACTTCTGTTGACCAAGATGTGTTCGTAGGTACAGATCGTAAGACTGGCGAGCAGAAGTGGATGGCATCACGTGTTGACCTAGTATTTGGTTCTAACTCACAACTACGTGCATTGGCAGAAGTTTACGCATGTGCTGACTCTGAAGAGAAGTTCGTTAACGACTTCGTTAATGCTTGGGTTAAAGTAATGAACGCTGACCGTTTTGATCTACACCACTAATCAAAACGCAAAGTTTCAATACTAGCCAGTAGTATGAAATAGAAACTTAGCAATAAAAAACAAAGAGGCGCTCAATGAGTGCCTCTTTTTCGTTTCAGTGCAGTAAACTGTTATCATAGCAATAACTTTTAGAAATTCTCCGATGCTGTATGAAAAAGCCTTATCCTGCCTCCACCATTCAAAACGTCATTAATAGCGCAATTTACCACTTAAACCTACGTGATCATTCTGAGTATGAACTTAGGCAAAAACTCGAAGCAAAAACCGAGAATAAAGAGTGGGTAAACACTGTTCTTGAGCAGATGAAAGGCTATGGTTACCTAAAAAGCGACCATGCATTTTCATTACATTTCTGTGAGCTAGCCTTTAATAGCCAATATGGGCGCAAATACATTCAGCAAAAGCTTAAAACCAAAGGCATCGACGAACTCACCATAGAGCAAGCCATCACAGAAACCATGCAACGCATGAACGTCTGCGAGCAATCGATGATCAATACACGCTTGGCACGTTTCAAAGACTTCTCAACCACATCGGCAGAGAAAGTCGTCAATGACTTATTAAAACGTGGTTTTAGTATGGATGACATTTCTCGTGGTATTTCAGAGCATAGCGCATCAGATACTTTACTGACCAAAGCGCAAATCAAAGGCAAGAACGCCAATCTTGAAGCTGAAGTGATCAAACTTGCCAAGAAACTAAAAGGACGCTCATTAATCGCACAAGAGCTAAAAATGAAGCATGTTGATATCTCAGAGCTCGATACTGTACTTGATGAATTTATCGAATCAGGTGAAATAGATTTCTACTACAACTGCCAATTAGCCCTCGCCAAGAAACGCTACGATCTCACCGATTTTAAAGAAAAGAGCAAAGCTTATGGTTATCTATCAAGCAAAGGCTTTTCTGGTGATGAAATCAAAGAAGCCATCAACAGCGAGTTAGAAGAATAGGGTTAAGAGTATTTTAATGCCTTTATAGTCACTCCATATATTACTGTGTATATATCCAGTTTTAAATGGATGTGTTGATTCCAGCGTTATAGTTTCGTTTTTAATAAGAAAATATTCTTGTTAAAAACGGAATTTAAATCACAACCATATGAAAATAAAGCCGTTTTAATATCTCCGTTGTTTTTAATCAGACGGGTTAAAAACCTTTCTTACTTTTACCAAA
>NZ_SSMG01000295.1 GCF_009873615.1 Photobacterium lucens | reverse complement strand
AAAAATAACCACTAACAAATTTTTTGGGAGTTGAGATGAGCGAGCAAGTAGTTGATAAAAATAAGGAAACTCGTGGTTTTCAGTCAGAGGTGAAACAGTTACTTCATCTGATGATCCATTCACTTTACTCAAATAAAGAGATTTTCTTACGTGAATTGATCTCAAATGCCTCGGATGCGGCAGACAAATTACGTTTTAAAGCATTGTCTCAATCTGATTTGTACGGTGACGATTCAAATTTATGTGTGAAGCTGTCTGTTAATGAGCAAACAGGTACCTTAACTATTAGTGATAATGGTATTGGTATGACACGTGAGCAAGCGATTGAGCACCTAGGCACCATTGCAAAATCGGGCACGAAAGAGTTCTTTGCTCAGTTAAAAGAAGATGAGAGTAAAGACTCACAATTGATCGGTCAGTTTGGTGTTGGCTTCTATTCTGCATTTATTGTGGCTGATTCTGTAACAGTCAATACCCGTGCAGCAGGTGCGGCGGCAGACGAAGCGGTAAGCTGGCAATCAGCTGGTGAAGGTGATTACAGCATTGAGAACATCACTAAGCCAACTCGTGGTACTGATATTATTCTTCACCTACGTGAAGATGAAAAAGAATTTTTAAATGAGTACCGCTTACGTGAAATCGTAGGTAAATACTCTGATCACATTGGTATTCCTGTGTTCATCCAAACAGAAGAAAAGGATGAAGAAGGCAATGTGACAGGGACTAAGTGGGATCAAATCAACAAAGCACAAGCGCTTTGGACCCGTAATAAGTCGGACATCAGCGAAGAAGAATACAAAGAGTTCTACAACCACGTAGCACATGACTACGCAGAGCCGTTAACATGGGCACATAACCGCGTTGAAGGTAAGCAAGATTACACCAGCCTGTTATACATTCCATCTAAAGCGCCGTGGGATCTGAATAACCGTGATGGTCAGCATGGCTTAAAACTGTATGTACAACGTGTGTTCATTATGGATGACGCGCAACAGTTTATGCCAACTTACCTGCGTTTTGTACGTGGCTTAATTGACTCAAATGATTTGCCACTGAACGTATCTCGTGAAATTCTGCAAGATAACAAAGTGACTCAAGCTCTACGTAAAGCATGTACTAAACGTGTGCTGCAAATGCTTGAGCGCATGGCGAAGAACGATGCTGAGAAGTACCAAACATTCTGGAAAGAGTTTGGTCAGGTATTAAAAGAAGGTCTAGCGGAAGATTTCGCTAACCGTGACAAGATCGCTAACTTACTTCGTTTCAGTTCAACAGAAAATGATGCGCAAGAGCAAACCGTATCATTAGCTGATTACGTAAGCCGCATGAAAGAAGGCCAAGATAAGATTTATTATCTAACGGCGGATAACTTCAATGCTGCAAAACACAGCCCGCACCTAGAGCAATTCCGAGCTAAAGGTTTGGAAGTGATTCTGATGTACGATCGTATTGATGAGTACCTAATGGGTCACTTACCTGAATTTGAAGGTAAGCAGTTCCAAGCGATCACGAAATCAGATCTTGATCTGTCTAATTTCGATGATGAAGAAGCGAAAGAAAAGCAAAAAGAGACAGAAAAAGAATTTGCTTCAGTGGTTGAGCGCACTAAAGGTTACCTTGGCGCTCGTGTGAAAGATGTACGTGCAACGTTCAAACTTCACGACACACCAGCAGTTGTGGTCACTGATGAACATGAAATGGGTACACAAATGGCGAAACTGCTAGCAGCAGCAGGCCATGAAGCGCCAGAAGTACAGTACATCTTTGAGCTAAACCCAGAGCATGCGCTAGTTAAGAAAATGGCAGATGAAGCGGATGAAGAAGTGTTCAGTCGCTGGGTTGAATTCTTGCTAGGTGAAGCCATGTTAGCAGAGCGCGGTACGATGGATGACCCATCTCAGTTCCTTGCTGCAATTAACAAGTTGCTGATTAAATAACCAAATAACTTACTTATATCAAATACTATTCTGATAAAGCATGTAAACCAAGCCCAGTGATTGTACTGGGCTTGCGAGTCTGTCTTAATCAGTGTATTTTCACTTTTTTGCAAAATTCCACTCTATTAAAGGGGATCACAATGCGCATCATTCTTCTGGGCGCTCCAGGTGCAGGTAAAGGTACTCAAGCTCAATTCATCATGGAAAAGTTTGGTATTCCTCAAATTTCAACTGGTGACATGCTACGTGCTGCAATCAAAGCAGGTACAGAGCTAGGCAAACAAGCGAAATCAGTGATCGATGCAGGTCAATTGGTATCTGACGATATCATTCTTGGTCTTGTGAAAGAGCGTATTGCTGAAGAAGACTGTGCAAAAGGCTTCCTACTAGACGGTTTCCCACGCACTATTCCTCAGGCTGATGGTCTAAAAGAAAACGGCGTTAACGTTGATTACGTTATCGAGTTTGACGTTGCTGACGATGTGATCGTTGAGCGTATGGCGGGTCGTCGTGCTCACCTTCCTTCAGGTCGTACTTACCACGCTGTATACAACCCACCAAAGGTTGAAGGTAAAGATGACGTAACTGGTGAAGATCTTGTTATCCGTGAAGATGACAAAGAAGAAACAGTACGTGCACGTCTAAACGTATACCACACGCAAACTGCACCACTTATCGAGTACTACGGTAAAGAAGCAGAAGCTGGTAACACTCAGTACCTTAAGTTCGACGGTACACTACCTGTTGCTGAAGTTAGCGCTGCGCTAGAAAAAGCATTAGCTTAATATTGTTGTTGGCTACTAGATAGTCTATAACAATGAGAAAAAACGGGCCTGCCTATTGGTATTGCCCGTTTTTTTTGGTTTTAATATTAAGACGATACTCAAGCGGCTTGGGCATAGTTTGTAATAAGGGCTTGGTTGGACGAGTCTTTTTTAATAAGAGTGATCCAATGGCGGCCAATGATCGTTTAGCTTGGGTTACAGAATATATTTACCTATAGATCTGAATGCGTTGTTTTGGATTGATAAGAGCGAAAGACCGATGAATAAAGACAACAATAAATACGGTGTATTGTTAGTAAACCTTGGTACGCCTGATACACCAACGGCAGCAGGGGTAAAACAATTTTTATCTCAATTTTTACATGATAAGCGTGTTGTTGATATGACCCGCTGGTTATGGTGCCCAATCCTGCATGGTGTGATTTTGCCTGTTCGTTCTCCTAAAGTAGCGAAGTTATATCAGTCGGTATGGATGGAAGAGGGCTCACCGTTAATGGTGTACTCAAAACGTCAGCAACAAGCCCTAGAAGCGTTATTACAAGTGCCTGTGGCGTTAGGTATGACTTATGGCAATCCTAGTATTCAATCGGGGTTAGAAGCGTTAAAACAGCAAGGTTGCGATAAAGTTGTCGTGTTGCCGCTGTATCCGCAATATTCAGGAACCACAACTGCTGCGGTATTTGATCGCCTTGCAAAAGATCTTAAGTCGACGCCTTATATTCCTGAGCTGCGCTTTATTAATCATTATTACGATCATCCTGATTATATTTCGGCGTTAGCAGATTCAGCGAAAAAGGTTTGGGCTGAGAAAGGTGAGCCTGACTACTTATTATGTTCATACCACGGGATTCCCAAGCGTTACGCTGATAATGGTGACCCATACCCTGATCACTGTAACGGCACAACAGAATTACTAGCGCAAGCACTAGCGATGCCGCGTGAAAAAATGAGCATGAGCTATCAGTCTATTTTCGGTCGTGAAGAGTGGTTAAAGCCTTATACCGAAGGCACCATTAAAACGTTAGCGGAGAAAGGGGTTAAACGCCTTGATGTGATGTGTCCGGCTTTCTCGGTGGATTGCTTAGAGACATTAGAAGAAATTGCTGAGCAGTGTAAAGAAGTGTTCATTGAAGCCGGTGGTGTCGAATTTAATCTGATCCCATGCCTTAATGACGATGAAGCTCACATCGCTATGATGGAAAGCTTGGTGAAACAATACGTTCAAGGTTGGTAATTGTTGCTTGTTTTCTGAAAAATTTATCAGACGATAACGTTTACGCTCTCATTTGTGCTGATATATCGCAAAACGAATGAGAGCTTTTGCTTTTATGTTCTATATTCTGTGATAGAATTCGCAAAATTTACAACTTGATAGCGCATAGACATGAAATTTCCAGGCCAACGAAAATCTAAGCATTACTTCCCTGTACATGCTCGCGATCCACTTTTAAGTCAAACTAAACAAGAAAAACGTTTAGCTCGCACTCACGTTGTCGGTATTGACCAAACACTGGTTGATATTGAAGCTTATGTGGATGATGAATTCCTGGAACGTTACGAGTTAAGTAAAGGCCATTCATTGGTTATTACTGACGAGAAAGCAGAAGCGTTATATCAAGAATTAAAAGAAAACAATCTTGTTACCCACGAATTTGCTGGTGGCACGATTGGTAACACCCTGCACAACTACTCTGTACTAGCGGATGACAAATCTGTTCTTCTTGGCGTGATGAGTAAAGACATTGAGATTGGTAGCTACGCTTACCGTTACCTATGTAACACATCAAGCCGTATGGATATGAACTACCTACAGCCTGTTGAGGGTCCTATTGGTCGCTGTTTTGCTCTTATCTCAAAAGAAGGTGAACGTACGTTTGCTATCAACGAAGGTAAGATGAACCAGCTAGCACCAGAAAGCATCCCTGAGTGTGTATTCGAAAATGCCTCTGCTCTTGTTCTTACTGCTTATTTAGTTCGTTGTAAGCCTGGCGATCCAATGCCTGCTGCAACAATGCGCGCAATTGAATATGCGAAGAAATATGATGTGCCAGTTGTATTAACTCTGGGTACTAAGTTCGTGATCCAAGATGATCCTCAATGGTGGCGTGACTTCCTTCGCGATAACGTAACGGTTGTTGCGATGAACGAAGATGAAGGTGAAGCGCTAACAGGTGAATCAGATCCATTATTAGCAGCGGATAAAGCGCTAGAGTGGGTTGATCTTGTGCTATGTACAGCGGGTCCTGTTGGTCTTTATACGGCAGGTTACACGGAAGAAAATGCGAAGCGCGAAACAAGCTTACCATTACTTCCAGGTGAAATTGCAGAATTTAACCGCTACGAATTTAGTCGTCCAATGCTAAAAGATGCGTGTGAAAACCCAATCAAGGTGTACTCACATATCGCACCATACATGGGCGGCCCTGAGCGTATTAAGAATACGAACGGTGCTGGTGATGGCGCACTATCTGCGTTGCTGCACGACATGTCTGCAAACCGTTACCACAAAGAAAACGTGCCAAATTCAAGTAAGCACCAATATTCTTTCCTAACTTACTCATCGTTCTCTCAGGTTTGTTTATATTCAAACCGCGTGAGCTATGAAGTATTGGCTCAATACTCACCACGTTTATCTCGTGGCCTACCTGAGCGTGAAGATAGCTTGGAAGAAGCATACTGGGAGCGTTAAGTTTCTTATGAATATAAAAAAACCGCCGATGATGGCGGTTTTTTATTATCTGCAATTTAGCGCAAGATTATTTTTTGTAAGCTTCGTTGTGAACTGCTGCCACTGCACGACCTGATGGATCTGCTGCGTTCTTAAAGCTCTCATCCCATTCAATGGCTTTAGCACTTGAACAAGCGATTGAAGGGCCACCAGGAACACATTTCGCAGCACTTTCTAGTGGGAACAACTCTTCAAAGATCTCACGGTATGCGTAAGCTTCTTTGGTTGTTGGTGTGTTGTAAGGGAAGCGGTAAGCCGCTGTTTCAAGTTGTTGATCTGTTACTTTTTCTTCTGCAACTTCTTTTAGGGTATCGATCCAGCTGTAACCTACACCATCAGAGAACTGCTCTTTTTGACGCCATGCGATAGATTCTGGTAGGTAGTGTTCAAAACACTCACGTAGGATGTGTTTTTCCATCTTGCCGTTACCACACATCTTATCTTCTGGGTTTAGACGCATTGCTACATCGATAAATTCTTTATCTAGGAATGGCACACGACCTTCAACCCCCCAGGCCGCCAGTGATTTGTTCGCACGTGCACAGTCAAACATGTTAAGTGCAAGTAACTTACGTACTGTTTCTTCGTGGAACTCTTTCGCGTTTGGTGCTTTGTGGAAGTATAAGTAGCCACCGAAGATTTCATCTGCACCTTCACCAGAAAGTACCATCTTGATACCCATTGCTTTGATTTTACGACCCATTAGGAACATTGGGGTAGATGCTCGGATTGTCGTTACATCGTAAGTTTCTATGTGGTAAATAACATCACGGATCGCATCTAAACCTTCTTGAATGGTGTAGGTCATTTCGTGGTGAACGGTACCAATTTGTGCTGCTACTTCACGTGCCGCTTTTAGATCCGGCGCACCTTCAAGACCCACTGCAAATGAGTGAAGTTGTGGCCACCATGCTGCTGATTTTTCATCATCTTCAATACGCATTGCGGCAAAACGTTTTGCCACTGCTGAGGTGATTGATGAATCTAATCCACCTGATAGTAGTACGCCGTAAGGAACGTCTGTCATTAATTGGCGTTTAACGGCTGCTTCTAGTGCTTCAGTTAGATCTTTTTTGCTCGTGGTGTTGCCTTGCACCGCTGCGTACTCGTTCCAATCACGAATGTAATAGCGCTGTGGCTCTGCATCTGCACTGCCGTAGTAACAACCTGGAGGGAATTCACTGACGGTTTTACAAACAGGTACCAGTGCTTTCATTTCAGAAGCAACATAGTAGTTACCATGCTCATCGTAACCCTGGTAAAGCGGGATGATACCAATGTGGTCGCGACCGATCAGGTAAGTATCTTTTTCTTCATCGTACAATACGAATGCGAAGATACCGTTTAGCTCTTCAAGTAGAGCTTCGCCCATGTCTTGGTATAGAGCTAAGATCACTTCACAGTCTGAATCTGTTTGGAAGTCGTATTTGCCTTCGTAGCGAGCACGGATTTCTTTGTGGTTGTAGATTTCACCGTTAACCGCAAGAATTAATTTTTTATCTGGGCTATATAGCGGTTGAGCACCACTGTTTAGGCCAACAATTGCAAGACGCTCATGAGCAAGGATTGCATTATCTGATGAGTAAATACCTGACCAGTCAGGACCACGATGACGAAGTTTTTTCGACATCTCTAATGCGATAGGGCGCAATGCCGCTGCATCGCTCTTAATGTCTAGGATCCCAAATACTGAACACATAGTAAAATCACTCCAACGTTATATCTTTTTATATCCATAAATGCGAGTTGTAAT
>NZ_SSMG01000294.1 GCF_009873615.1 Photobacterium lucens | reverse complement strand
ATATTTGCTTGCATAATATTGCAATGCCAGTGATTTAGTGAATATTTGTGACATTTACTAATACTTTTTAAAGTATATTGGTTGATTTAGTATGATAACTCATGCAAAAAAACTATACTCAAAGAATAAAGCTTCACCCTAATTATAAAAATAAAAAAGTCAGTTTAAATAGGTAATATAAATTACTATGGAAAAAGTGGAATTTACGACGATCAGCGATCGTTTAATTTCAGTTATTAAGAAAGACATTCTTAATGGGACCTATCAGCCCGGACAGAAGTTAGTTCTTAACGATTTAAAAGCACATTATAACGTTGGTGGCTCACCACTACGCGAAGCAATGGTGCAATTAGCATGGCAAAAGTACTTAGTAATGAAACCTCAAAAAGGGTTTTGGGTTGCTGATGTCTCACTGGATGAATTAAGGCACATTATTCAAAGCCGCTTTGCTATTGGTCGTATCGCTTTAAAAGAAGCTGTTGCAGTCGGTGATGAACAATGGGAATTAAATATTCTTACAGCTTTTCATAAGCTTAACCGTTTAAATCCTGACAGTGATGATTTTGATGTTGATGAATGGGATAAACGTCATAAAGAATTTCACCTTTCCATTGTTGAATGTAAAGGCTCTGAATTTTTGTTAGATCTACTGTCCCACATATATGATCAGCAAGATCGATATCGTCATTTCTTATTAGGAAAAGATATCGAACCAATGAATCGTTATCATGACAAAGGTGAGCATGAAGCGGTGATGAATGCAGTATTACGTCGCGATGCAGATCTTGCGAGTAAATTATTGTATGCACATGCTGAGCGTTTATATACCAGTATTGAACAAGCAACATGTTTGCACTCAATATCAGGTAATTTACGCTACTAATATAAATATGTGTGCTACTTCTAGGATGGAAGTAGTACAGTTTGTTCGTGCTCCATGAAGAAAAAACACGATTTGTCGCTTTTCTAATGACGTTAATTAAATGAAGTGATAACTTAATTTCATTGTTATATAAATGGAATTAATTTGATGTTTAAATCGCTTTCTCCAGCCCAGTTAGATCCTATCCTTTCTCTCTCGATAGCGTATAGAGAAGATCCTCGTGAAAATAAAATGGATTTAGGTATTGGTGTTTATCGCAATAGCCAAGGCGAAACACCGATCATGCAAGCTATTTCTCTCGCAGAGCAACGTCTTCTACAATCACAAACCACCAAGTCTTATGTCGGGCTTGCGGGAAGTGAAGTGTTTAATCAATCAATGATTGACTTGTTATTGGTAGATACATCTGCTCATGCTCGATGTGCAGCTGTACAAACACCGGGAGCAAGTGGTGCTCTTCGGATGTTGGCTGATCTTAATCATATAGCGCAGCCAGATACAACGGTATGGTTAACAAATCCAAGTTACGTTAATCATAAGCCAGTGATGGAAGCTGCTGGGCTAAAAGTGAAGTTTTATCCCTATTTTGATCCTGAAACGAAGCAAGTTAACAGCCAAGCAATGTTAGCGGAATTAGCGAAAGCAGGTCCTAACGATGTGGTATTACTACACGGTTGTTGTCATAACCCAACTGGTGCTGATATTAGCTTTGAAGATTGGCAAGCCATTACAGCATTAGCGAATAAAAACGGTTTTATGCCATTTGTTGATATTGCTTATCTTGGTTTTGGTGATGGACTTGAGCAAGATGGTGCTGGCCTTAAATACATGGCTGATAATATTGAAGAGATGGTGGTTGCCACTTCTTGTTCAAAGAATTTTGGTTTGTACCGTGAACGAACAGGGGCGGCGATTATTATCAGTGATAGCCAGCAAGAAGCACAAAAAGCCAAAGGTCGTATCCTAACTTTAGCACGTTCAAGCTATACCATGCCGCCAGATCATGGTGCGGCGTTAGTGGCTGAGATTTTAAATGATCAGCAATTAACCCAAACATGGAAAGAAGAACTTGATCAAATGCATGGTCGTATTTTGCGTTTACGACAAGGGTTAACTCAAGCGATTCGCCAGCGAGGTTCAAATCAGTTTGATTTTATTGAGCAGCACAAAGGTATGTTTTCGGTAACAGGGTTAACGCCTGAGCAAATTCTAACCCTTCGTGAACAATATGGGATTTATGCAGTAGGGGATGGCCGTATTAATATTGCCGGATTGCAAGAGCAGCATATTGATCATTTAGCCGATGCGTTGATCAGTGTCTCTCGTTAATAACATCTAAAAAGAAAGCCTGTACTTCAATGTGTCTATCTGCAACATGAAGTAACAGGCTTTTTTCGTTCAGAGCGAGGAATTATTTACCAGCGACTTTTGCTGCTAACAGACCTTGCATCGCATAAACGTTGGTCTTGCCGTTGAACTCTAGTGTCATTGGCTCGTGTTGACCAGAGATCCACAGTTTTAGCTCAGCATCTAAATCAAAATGCCCCTTAGTTTCTACTGCGTACATGGTGATTGCTTTGTAAGGAATAGAGCGGTATTCCACTTTTTTACCTGTCAAACCTTGCTTATCAATAAGGATTAAGCGGTAATCGGTTAAAACAATCATGTCACGAACTAGCTTGTAAGCTAATTCAATATGTTCGTTTGGACCAAGGATAGTTGATAGTTCCTCAGTCGCGTCAGCGATGCTCATTTCACCTGCGTTGCCTAACAGCGCGTTAAAAAGACCCATTTGTTATTCCTTTTATCCTTGATAACTAAAACATTAGTTCATCTAT
Organism: Photobacterium lucens; assembly: GCF_009873615.1. Taxonomy (GTDB): domain Bacteria; phylum Pseudomonadota; class Gammaproteobacteria; order Enterobacterales; family Vibrionaceae; genus Photobacterium; species Photobacterium lucens. The sequence continues at coordinate 12,132 of NZ_SSMG01000294.1, read as the reverse complement.
GTGTCGTTTTTCGATTTTAATCGAATTGTGTTTTTTACACTAGCAGAAACATAACACCATGGTATAGGACTTAAGGTAAAGATCAGGTTAAAAGTGAGATGTGATAGAGAAAATATATGGTGCGATAGGTGGTTACGAAATATGAGACGAGTAGGGTTTCAACCCAAAGTACCGAAATACTTTGGGTGAAAGTTCATTCGTGCCACAGAAAGGCATGTGGCGATGCAATCTTAAAGATTAAGACATTGAAATATAGCCTTTATCTTTAATGATTTTTTGTCCTTCTGGCGACATGATCCACGCTAAAAACGCTTTAGCTGCAGGTTTTAGTTTACCTGGTTGGTTCAGTACCAAGAATGGACGTGATAGTGGGTAAGTCTTGTTAACCACATCTTCAACCGATGCTTTGTGACCATCAACACTGACAGCTTTTAAAGTCTTATCAACAGAGCCTAGTGAAACGAAACCAATCGCATCTTTGTTGCTAGCAACAACAGTCTTTTCAATACCATTACCACTAGCCACTTGTGCTTTTTGGCTAATTGTCGATACTTTCACACCGTTGATTTTGGTGGTTAGTTCCATTAGCTCTTCAAACGCACCACGCGTACCTGAGCCATTTTCACGTGTTGTGACTACGACAGGATCGCTGTTGCCGCCAACAGCTGACCACTGCGTTATTTCGCCTTTAAACAGTTTTTCAATTTGTGCTTTTGTTAAATTGTTTACAGGGTTTTTCGGGTTTACAACAACGGCGATACCATCACGTGCAATTTCAGTTTCAACCAGACCTGCTTTTTTCTCATCTGCAGATAGGTTGCGTGATGCCATACCTAGATCATTCACACCTTCAATTGAAGATTTAATGCCAGCACTTGAGCCTGTACCATTGATGTCGATAAATACGTCTGGATGACTCTTGTGATAAGTTTCACCTAAAACTTCCATCACATCAGTAACAGATGTAGAACCTGATACAGCAATGTGCTCTGCAGCCATCGCTGAGCTTGAAGCTGCGACAGTGCTTAGAATTAATGAAAGTGTAAGAAGTGACTTAGTCATGTTGCGTCCTTTGGCTGCTTAGTTATTTGCTCACTAAACTAAAGTGGTCATGTGACAACTTTGTTTCAAAAAAGGACGTTGCTAATCAAGGTTAGATTTCAATAATGGAATCATCTTGTTCCAAAAAATGAATTAACAGCCGCGACGTTTCCAGAATTGTCCTTCATCATGATTAAAAACATTGAAGGTTTTATCCGCGATAATGGTGCCGTTCATTTCTAACGTCATCCGCCATGGACCAATCTTATTAGTTATTGGCGCCCATATGGTGTCGCCAAGATAAAAGTCCCAGTCATTGCTGCGAACATAGACATAACCATCGAAGGGATCGAGTACTTCACCGTCATCATTGGTGATATTGGGGTGATAAATGCAGTAATGAAGCTTTTCCCCTTTGGCTTTTTTGATATTCACAGTAAAGCCAAATTCAATATCAATTTCGGCCGGTATATCTAGTGTAAATTCTTTGATTTTCGGTAGTTTTTTGGATTCGGCATCCCAAGTGGTGAAAATACCGTATGAATGTAAGTGAATGACAGGTTTGTTTTTTGCCATGGATAGGGGATCTCTTTTACTGGTGAACAGGCAGTATAACCTGAAATTTGGCGATGTGAGGATGGTTAGTATTACCTTTGTCCGATTTATTGGGCATAAAAATGAAAGAATGAATGATTATTACTTCATGGAATATTGTGCTTTTGATAATCTAGATGATAAAGACTCTTATTATTAATGGAATAACAAATGGAACCAACAGTTTGGATATGGGGATCACTTGCGTGTGCTGTGATCAGTGGTTTTACTCGACAAAAGTGGCTGACAATAGCGCTAGTTGTATTGAGTATTGTTGCTGCTCTACTGCAAGCTCGCTTATCAATTATTGCCCTAAGTAGTATTGTGATTGGCTTTGGTGTTGCTTATTTCACAGCCAAGCAAGAAGGGAAGTGGCGTTATGCCGGATTAACGTTCATGTTAATTTGGTCATTAGCGTTTTTTGCTCATGCGATTCCGGGCTTTGATAACTTAAAGGTGCTCGACAAAGTATATGCAAGTAGAGATAGCATCCCATTTACCATGTACTTAAATCTTGATAAGCCTCTTGTTTTCTTTGGGTTATTACTGGCATTCCCTACGTTATTAGGGCAAAAGAAAACTTGTGATCTGAAAGTGATTGGCTTGGTAGTGGTAGGCGTTTTATCGTTATTGCCAATTGCTGTGGGTTTAGGTGCATTAACGTTTTCGCTATCGACTCCCCATTGGTTATGGCTATTTATACTGAACAACTTGCTATTTACTTGTGTGGCTGAAGAGGCCTTATTCCGAGGCTTTATCCAACAAGGATTATCGCAACGGTTTGGTTGGGTAACGGGCCTTATTGTTGCGAGTTTACTGTTTGGTTTAGCACATTTCGCTGGTGGGATGTTACTGGTTGTATTCGCAGCGCTTGCAGGTTTAGGTTATGGCTTGGTTTTCTATTTAACAGGCAGGTTGTGGGCGGCAGTTGCTGTACATTTTCTATTTAATCTTAGTCATTTGATATTTTTCACTTATCCGATGCTGGCGAAATAAACAAAAAACGGTCACTGATGTGACCGTTTTTATTAGGAGTTAGATGCGATTAACGCAAATGATCCATTACCACAAGCGTTGCTGCTAGAGTATCGCTACCGAAAGCAACACTACGCTCAGGTGACCAACCGTACAGACTATCTGGTTGGTTATTGTGATCTTTGAATGGCATCTCAATAGTGTAAGACAAGCAGTTAAACTGCTCTGCAACCCAGTTAGAGCCAACTGTTAAGTTTGCTTCACCTGGTTTGTCTTTGTCGTAACCGTGTTCTACTTGGAATTCAGGTGTAATAGTTAGCAGTGCTTGCTTGAAAATATTTTCAAGATTTTCTAGGCGAGCATCGTATGATGGAATGCCTTCAGAGCCTGCAACGAAGTTGTAAGGGATCGCCTCATCGCCATGAATATCTAGGAAGAGATCAACGCCTGTTTCAAACATTTTTTCACGTACGTAGTACACTTCAGGGCTGTTTTCTAATGATGGTGTTTGCCATTCACGGTTAAGGTTTACACCAATTGCATTTAAACGTAAGTGACCACGGGCGCTACCGTCTGGGTTCATATTTGGCACTACGTAGAATACTGCTTTTTCCAGTAAAGCGCGGCCTACCGTATCTGTTTCATCAAGCAGGCGTTGCACTAAACCTTCTACAAACCATTCCGCCATGGTTTCACCTGGGTGTTGACGAGCAATAACCCATACTTTTTTCTTTTCAGTGTCGCTTGCTTCATCACCGATCACCAGCAGGCTCATATCACGGTTATCGAGTGTCTGACCTAGTGTCTCTAAGCGACAGTTGTAGTGACTTTGTGCAAGGTGCAGTAGATCTTGGTGGCGATCGTAGCTGTATGGTGCAAAGTAGGCAAAGTACATTGAACCGTGTTCAGGGATCACGCTAAAGCTTAAGGTGTCGCCATCAAATTCAGATGGAATACGGAACCATTCTTCACGATCGTAAGATGCGACTACGTCGTAACCTTTCCAGCCTTCTGGGTAAGCTGAATTTGCTAGATCAAGAATTTTGAAGTTGTGTGTTTGCTGAGCTTCAGATTCCAAGCGGAAATGGAACCATTGGTGTAGCTCTGAATTGTTGTCGTTAGGAATGGTAAGTTGGATATCGTCTTTGCTATCTGCTTTTACGACATTGATACTTCCACTTTCAAAGTTACTGAAGATTTTCATTTTATGATTCTCGTTATAGGTTTTAATCTCAAGTTATCACAAAGATAGACTGCCTATAATGTTTTTTCCGCTATAAAGTTTGGGAAATTAGTTTGTATGACTAATAAAACACCAGCCGCTGTTCACAATGGAAATAGCGGCTGGTGATTGGTTATCTATTACTTCATTTGGGCGTAATATTCAGCAATATCAGCAATGTCTTGTTGCGATAAATTTTTAAGCTGCGCCTTCATCATTGCCGACATCGCACCTGTACGGCTGTCATCGAGATAGGCTTGCATAGCGTTGTAGAGATACTCCGCTTGTTGACCTTTTAAGTTAGGGTAGTCAGGACGAGGAGCAATACCGTCGCTGCCGTGACAAAAACGACAGCTTGGGGTTTTAATTTCACCTTTGCTTGCATCACCTTCAGGCATTGCCATTAGCGAGCTGGAAAAAAGTAGGGTTGCAAGACTTGCAGTAAATAGTGAATAGCGCATAAGTACGACTGAATAAGAATAGGTAACATTCATCATAGGCACTTGTTGCAGCTATGCAATATATTGTTATAGTTTGATGTAACAAACTGTTATTTAACGTTAAGGTTATTCTAGTTTGTCATAGCTTAGGTGCTCCAAACTGTGCACAAGCGCTTTAATAAATCGTGCGGCTTCACCACCAGTACATGCTCGATGATCAAAGGTGATAGAGAGTGGTAACACCTTCACGGTATTTATTCGTTCACCTTCCATCACGACTTTATCCATGATCCTACCTGCACCGACAATCGCAACCTGCGGCGGTGTGACGACAGGGGTGGCATAAATACCTGCAATTGCGCCGTAGTTAGATAGGGTGATGGTCGCTTTTTGTAATTGATGACGGCTTATTTTTCGACCTCGAATACTGGCTGCAGTACGATCAATCCAACGACGAATTCCTTCATTATGGTATTGCTCTGCATGGTGCAGGACAGGAACATATAACCCATGGGCACTATCAACGGCGATCCCAATATTGACGGTTTTATGCAAGCAGCGTGTCATGGTATCGGCATCAAACCACGCATTTAACGCAGGCTCTGTATGACAGGCATGATTAATCGCTTGAACAAGATTAACGGTAATATCATCATTTTTATGCCAGTGATAAAGGTGTGCTTCTTCAGTAATGGTGACAGAGGCGACATCATGGTGTGATTGCGCCATATTTTTAGCCATGTTGCGACGCGCACCTTTGAGTAATTCTGTGCCCGGTGTTTGTTGTTGGTAGGCTTGATAAATATCGGTATCAACAATGAGGTGATTGGTACCTGAACCTTCTATGTCCTCGATTTTTATGCCTAGCTTTTGAGCCAGTAATCGGGCCGAGGGGGTGGCAATCAAAGGGTGATCTGCATTGGTAATGGAATTAACATGAATGGCATGCACTTCATCGTAAGAGAAATGATCAATATCGACATGTTTATCGAGTTGCGATATTTGCCCAACAACAGTCGCTGATGAATTGTCGTTTGATTCTTGTTCTACGTTATCAATGGTTGTCGATGATGCTGAAGTACGAAGTTCATCGATTTCTAATAAACACTGACCAATATTGATGGTGTCACCTTCATTACCATAGCGATGAATAATTTTGCCACTATAGGGCGCGGGGACATCGACGGTTGCTTTGGCGGTTTCAACGGTAACAACGACTTGATCCGTTGTAACAGTATCACCAATATTGATATGCCATTGTACAATTTCTGATTCTGCTAGACCTTCACCAAGATCGGGTAATGTGAATGCTTTCATTGCCAACCCTCCATGAGTTCACGTGCGGCATTTACAATGTCATCGTGATGGATCATAAAATAATCTTCATTGCGGTAGTAAGGCATGATGGTGTCGAACCCAGTTAACCGCTTGGGTGGTGCTTTGAGTAAGCACATGGCACTTTCTGCTACTCTCGTAATGATCTCTGCACCAACCCCACAGGTTTTAACTGCTTCATGGACAACTAATAAACGCCCTGTTTTTTCTAGTGAGTGCAGAATAGTCGCCATGTCGATAGGTTTGATGCTAGCTAAGTCAATAACTTCAAGTTCTATGCCATGATGCGCTAAGGTTTCTGCGGCTTGAAGAGACTCGACCACACAGGCTCCCCATGTTACCAAGGTGATATCTCGCCCTTCACGAAGTGTGAAACAACAATCAATAGGTAGCGCAATACCGTTGTTTTCAACCTGCGACTTTACAGTGCGATAAATACGTTTTGGCTCAAAAAATAATACGGGATCATTGCTTCTAATGGCACCAAGTAATAGGCCGTAAGCGCGCTGTGGAGAAGAAGGAATGACGACTTTTAAACCGGGAATATGAGCAAATAATGCTTCGACACTTTCTGAGTGATGCTCAGGCGCATGAATACCGCCACCAAAAGGCGCACGAAAAACCGCAGGGCAGGTTAAACGACCACGAGTGCGATGACGCAGCCTTGCTGCATGGCAAAATAAGTGTTCTATGGCGGGGAAAATAAAGCCTTGGAATTGAAATTCGGCAACAGGACGAAGCCCTTGTGATGCCATGCCAACAGTGATACCGCCAATGAGTGCTTCTGCCAAAGGGGTATCCATTACTCGCTTGCAACCAAACGTTTGTTTTAACCCAACGGTTGCTCGAAAAACACCACCGTTTTCGCCGATGTCTTCACCTAAAACAACTACATTATCATCATGTTGCATTTCATAATGAAGGGCGAGGTTAACCGCTTCTAATAACGTGATTTCAGCCATGATCACCTCCTGATGATTGTTTCTCCATTCGAAGTGCTTTATTGATCAAGCTGTCACGTTGATATTGCAGATCGTCATCGATATGTTCATAAAGGTGATCAAAGGTTGATTCAGGCGCTTGTGCGACTAAAGCAAGATAGTGTTCAACGGCTTCATTAATATGTTGATCGCATTCTTGCTGCCACTCGATTTCTTGTGCTTCCGACCATAATGCTTGATTGATGAGATAAGTTTTAAGGCGAGCGATAGGATCAAATTGCCATGCTTGCTCAAGTTCATCATCAGGGCGATAACGAGAGGCATCATCGGCGGTGGTATGATCGCAGAGTCGATAACTAACGGCTTCAATTAAGGTGGCACCTTTGCCTTTTCTTGCTTTATCTAAGCTGTATAGCATGGTGTCGTACATGGCAATAATGTCATTACCGTCAACTAATATCCCCTCAATACCTGCGCCTTTGGCTTTATCGACTAGGTGTTCAGCATGGCATTGTAAATGAAGTGGAACTGATATCGCCCATTGGTTATTGTTGATGACAAAGACTAATGGAATATTCCAGATCCCAGCACAGTTAAGTGATTCCAGAAAATCCCCTTTAGAAGTAGCACCATCGCCGCAGGTGACAACGGTAGCCCGATGTGAACCTTTAATTTTCATGGCAGCGGCAATGCCGACCGCATGAGAACATTGTGTCGCGATAGGCACACAAAATGGCATATCGTCATTATGTAATTGGTTTGGCGCAGGGGGGAAATCACTACCTAATTCATCACCGCCCCAGTATTGGAGATTCTTTTCCATGCTAACGCCACGTGCCCATAATGCTGGCATATCTCGGTAGTAGGGGGCAAAGGTATCGGTTGGTTTCATGGCTCGACCAATGGCAATACCAATGGCCTCAGCGCCGAGGTGTGAAGGGTAAGTCCCTAACTTTCCTGTTCTTTGTAACGCTATCGCTTTCTTGTCGTAGTGACGAACTAATACCATGTCACGATAAAAACGCAGTAATAACTCATTGCTAGCCCAATCTGGAAGGGGGCTTACAAGCTTGCCACAATGATCAATATAACGATGCATGGGTTGTGTTTGAATGGTCATCCCAAGCTCCTTGTGTTTATCGCTCTAAAGTCATCAACTAAAGAGGCTAATCGTTATAACGGCTTGAACTGGATAATTTAAGTGTAACGAATTGGCAGCAACTTGCTTGAGGTTTCCTGCTGATATAACAGTAAAGAAAAGAATACAGTGGAAAGGTTCGTAAATAGAGTTATCAGTTAATAATTACTGGAGCTTTATACTGATAACTCGATTAACTTTTGAAGTAATATGCTGACTAACTATCAGGTGAGACTCTCACTCGGCTAAAGCGTGCAAAACGAGGTATGCCTCGATTGGTATAACCGTTAAAGCGATACTGAATGGTAGTGCCTATCGCTGGTGGGCTTTTTCGTTGTTGGTCGGTGAAACCTGATCCTATTTTAAAAGTTTCATTGCTTGCTGTTTTTACCCAAACTGCGCCCATTTGGCCTTGGTATTTACCATTTCCTTCTTCGTAACCAATGACAATGGCTTCAGCATCTTGATGCTGTTTGAGCTTTAATAGTTGGTGAGTTCTTCCTGCTACATAGAGATTGTCGCTGTGTTGTAGCATCAAGCCTTCACCGTGATTGTTGACTACAATATCGAGCCACTGAGTCAAAATAGTAATGTCACTAATACGTTTTTGTTCAATTGCAAAAAGATAATCATTTTGCATGGAGATACTGTTGATCAATTGTTCTAGTGCTAAGTAACGTTGCTCAAAAGGAAGGGGGGATTGGGGTAAATCAAATACCATGTATTTCACTGAGCGCCACGCTGCTTCGTCTGGCTTTTTATCCATAACTATCTGGGTGAGTAACTGGAACTTACCTCTATCTATCCACAATTCACCATCTAAAGTGGTATTGGGGAAGTTTGCGGTAAACCAACTTGGCGCATAAATTTTATTGCCTGAGCGTGTTAGTAATTCTGAGCCATTCCAATAGGCTCGAATGCCATCTAGTTTTTCACTGATCAAATATTCGCTGATTGCAAATTCAGGGGAATTTGTCTCAGCGTTGTTGGCGGTGATTTTCTGGATATCAAGGGACTCTGCTTTCATTATCTCTAGCCCGGCTTGAGCCGAAAATGAAAGTGATAATAAAATCAGTGCAGCGATAGGATTGAGGGGAGTTTTAACTTTGTTAACGTCAGGGCTAACTGTATACGTCATCGCACAACCTCCAAACTACTGTTATCAAATATAAAGTATGAGAGCTTGAAGGTAATGAAAAATATCAATATGGTTTCATATTATTGTATTGTGCCATCACTCGGAATGCGATTGTTAACACACGCAAACCGTTAAACAGAAATGTGCATTCATTATCGTTTTAGGGTGTCGTAAACGGTGAAATTGTTTTCGTTTTCTTTGCTAAGACACCAGAGTTAGCTGTGTAATTATCTGTACACTTGTAAAAGTCTTGGGCTTGCTTATGATCCGCAACAAATGAAAGCGGATGTTCTAACCCCTCAATTTGAATGCGAGAGCGGTTTCCATGAGAGCGAAAAGTGTCGATAAACAACTTAGGACTGACATTATCATTAGCGATAGTGGTGCTGTAGATAACGTTCTCATTATCAATTCGCTTAAAAAAGTTATGATCAACAAGATAGTTAATGTCAGCTTTAGTTTTATTGAAAATAGGCTCTTGTATTAGTTTTCCACGTGAAGGTGCTGACAAGTCATTGAAATGATATATTTTAATTTCAAAGTTGCTATGGTAATTAGAAGATAATGCTAAAACAATTTTATCTTGATAGCGCTCTTCTTTTATACGTAAAGTACATGCTGAGTTGTTTTTGATGTACGCAGAGTTTTCAAGCAGTGGAGTTGAAAATGCCGATACAGTCAGAAAAAGTAGTGGTGTAATCATAGTGCGCACCATTTTTAAAAGATAAAGACAGTTAACAAATACCTACAACATTTTGCCTCTACTTAAACACTAGTGCTTGTGGCAAATGAAAATGTAGCTAACAGCAAGATCTATTATTTGTGATACACATTATTAGTTTTGAGACAAGTATCCTACTTTACTTGATAGAGTACTTTTTAAGGCTGATGTAGTGAAGATGCTCATAGCTATATCATAATTATGACAATTGTTTACATTTTAAGTGTTAAATTACGCAGTAAGACATTCAATATATTTATAAATTTTGCTGTTTTTATTACTAAGGGAGAAGCAACATGGCAACAAATACTGCCAAAATTAATTGGAAACTGTCTTTAATTGCAGGGTTAGTTGTTGGCGGTGCTTTGGGAGCTGGAGCGCAATATTATAATAACGTCCCTGATAATCAGGCTTACAAGGCATTACAAGCCGAGCATCAAAGCTTAGTTTCCGAATTGGATCATGAAAAAGCGTTGGCAAAACAGCTTGCGGAAGAAAAAACACAATTAATGGATGATTCCAGCAACAAACTGACAGAGCTAAATCAACAGTTAGATACGCAGAAACAGCAGCTAGTGGCGTTAAGTCAGCAGCTGGAAACGATTCAGAAGCAACAAGCGCAAGTTAAACAAAAGCAGCAAGAACAAGCAAAGAAACTGGTTGTCACAAAGAAAAAATTAGACAAAGAAGTAGTCGCTTTAAAAACGCAAACTAAGCAACAAAAAGAAGTGATTGATAACTCTAGTCAACTATTCGAACAAAAAGCAAAATTACAAAGTGAGCTAGCGGCAGCGCAAAAGGTGACTGCAGATTTAAAAGCGCAAAGCAAAAAATCAAAAAAAGCGTGTGATGAATTTAAATCTGGTGATAGTTGGAATTGGGTATCACAAAAAGATTGTGATAAATACAATGCCCAGCAAGCAGAGGTCAGTAAAGCAGAAGCGAAGGAGCTAAAATTAAAGCAAGCGTTAGCAGATCTAAACAAAAGGATTGGTGCTTAAATTTCTTAAATTACCCTTTTTCAATACAAAAACGCCACTATATCTATGATTACCAGTAGATGTTAGTGGCGTTTTCTTTTCTTATTAGCCAATAGGTTGAGCTAAGGATGCAGGGAACCCTCGTTCTTCAGCAATTTTCTCTGCGTAACTGACGATCTCATCTTTTGATAGTCCTAGCGTGATAGGGAATGATTGCTCTCTTGCGTTGCTTTTATCAGGTTGAGCGATTAATTGCTTATTAATTAGTTCGGCTACAATAGCATCGGCTGCCGAAAGTGCTGAAGAAGCTTTAACTATTTCAGAACGTGCATAATTGCAGCCTGAAAATGAAATATCAGCAGCACGTAACGTTGGATCTGTGCCAGGGATCTGTTGTGCTCCAAATAATGGCTTTCCACCGACTTCAGCATCTTTAAATGAATGTACGTATTGAGCCACATGCTTTATGGCTCTTTCTGTTCGTTCAACGACTTCAGTTTGTGGCCATTGGCGGTTTAGTTTTTCTTGGAATGAGGCATTCAGTACAGGTTGAGCCGTACACTTTGATGATGACACCAAACCATCTTTAAATAAGGTGATGTCTTGGGTCATGCCATGTAATTGGAAATAGCCATTAGGGTAGGGTGTTAACTGTGCCATACCTTTTGGTGTGCCACGCTCACCATGAATGATTAGCTCAGGCCATTCACCTTCACATTGTGCCCAGTGGGTGACATAAGCGGCTTTAAATTCCACCATACGTTCACGAGGTATATGGGCTAAATCATCAATAGAACCTGAACGGTAACCGCAAGCGTTTATTAAATAATCAACGTGACAGCGCTGCTCGCTGTTATCAGAAGTTCGATAAGTAATCCGCCACTGTTTAGATGAGGATTCATACTGTACGTTCGTGACCTTAGTTGAGGTCAATGTATGACAGTTAACCATTTGATCTAGAGCCAAAGCTGTGGTGGCAGCAATACGAAATACACTTAAGCCGTACTCTTGAACCATTACAATAGGGTATTTGAATTGATCTAGCTGTAATGATTTAGCAACAGGGATCATCCATTCATCAGGCGTTACTGGGTGGGTTGGATTATCTAATTGTTGTAAACGTTCTAAATCTTGTTGGCTATATAAAGTGAAGTAGTCTGATGGCTCGCCTAGCACTTTATTCCTTTGATCAAGTGTGACGAGTGATGAATATGCATCATTAAGCACTTTAAGCCTTGGGAGCAACTCGCAAGGAAAGCCCTTATCATCCATAGGTACCGCAATGACTGTTGGACGAATATTTGCGGTGTATTTAAAAACTCTTAGTGTATCAATAGATTGCTTCAATAAATCAAGACATTGTTTCTCAGAGATCTCTCGATAAAGATTACCTCCTGCATGTAAATGGCAGATGGGTGGGCCATTTACAAGGCTTCTTCCTTCTTCAAACAAGTTTATTGAAATTCCTAATTCAGCTAAACGAAGCGCTATGGTTGAGCCAGCCACGCCGCCTCCAATGATCCCAACGGTAGCATGGGGCATACACTCAGATGAGTTGTTTCTCGATATATTCATAATGATTAAGCTTAAATCTGAAATTCAATAAT
>NZ_SSMG01000293.1 GCF_009873615.1 Photobacterium lucens | reverse complement strand
CTCTTTGTTTCTAAATGCGTTAATTCATCCTGAATATGACGTTTATTCTCATCAATGATGTCTTCTTTTCGGTACTGCTCACGCCATTGTTCAAATCGACCAGTTAACTCCTGATGAATCGTTTTAATGCGATCAACAGATTCATTTAAACTGAGTTTATTTATGTAATATGGAAAATATAACTCCACACTCTCACGCCAGTCTTCAAAGATCCCTCGTTCTTCTTCCCGTTCATGCTCTAATGGCTCGGTACGTATAACAACAACTAAATCGGCCCCTCTATGCCATGCCTCTTTAACCGGAACAGCAGCACTAACACCACCGTCAACCCATTCCAAATCATCAAGGTTTACAGGCAAGTTATATAGCACAGGGATCGCACAACTGGCACGCAACACTTCTCGCCAGTTCTCCTGATACATTGGCATATAAATATCTTGCAACGTATCTTTACGCGTTGCGCAGGCAAAAGCTTCACGATAGCGCAATGTTTTCTTAGCGGTAATAAAATCTAACGGCAACTCGCCCGATGGAGAGACCACTTGCAGCGCCCAATCCAGATTCATCGGCTGCTGTTTACTTAAATATTTATATAAGCTAAAGAATTTGTCGGTTGTGGTGTAGTTTTGAATAAACTGATAACCAAAACGATGCTGGCGGCTAATATAAGAAGAAAGATTCAACGCCCCTGCGGAAGTGCCAATATACATAGCAAAGGGATCAAATTGGTGTTCAAGAAAACTATCTAACACCCCTGCGGTAAAAATGCCACGTTGACCACCGCCCTGAACAACTAAAGCGATTTTCTTATGTTGTGAGGCATAAATATGTGACGAAAAAGCTGATACCGATTCTTTATCAAAAGAACTCAAACTAAACGGCAGATAATTCATTTCTCCCCCACAGGTTAGAAAACATTCTGACGTAATATACTAACTTAGTTGAGTATTTAAAATGAATAGACACTTAACAAGTTAAAGAGATAAATCTGATACTTATCTCTTTAACTTAATAATATGTTAAGCCGTTAACGCAACGATGGCGTAACTAAAAATGGTTGTTAACGTCAGTGTTACGGTAATCACAGCCAGTTTTAAGTCTTGTTCCATACTCAACTCCTTATCTATCCCTGCTTGGATATGTAACATTTTGTTAACTTAAGTGTAGATGTGTTACACGGATGTTATCAAATCAATTTGTACGGAATTAAGATAATTATCACATTAATATCAACAGCGTATAACTTGCTTCAGGTTTGCTACAGCGGTCACTGATTATCGTTAAGTAACATAGTAGAAGTAACGCCATCATTTTCTTGTGTTAGAAATGCTTTTAAATCGTTACAATTTGCTTTCAATTAGTATTACAAGGACGTCAGATGAAACTTGCAGCAACATTTATTTTAATGTCTCTAATGCCGACGGCTGCATTAGCCTCACCGAACCAATGCGAGAGTGATAAGTATCATCAATACGTTGACGCTTCCCTTGAGTGGTATCAAAACCTCGTGGATCTCACCGTACAAAAACACCCAGATTTAAAAGAAGTCAGTGATTGGTTTATGCAAGGAAGAATGAACCATTTCGAATTAAACCGTGAAGCTTTCGATTGGTATTTAGCTAATGATGCAACTCATCTAAATTTAGATAGCTCCGTTGAATCGTGGCTGAAATTATCGCAACAAGACGTTAAAACCTTATCACAACAAAATACACCATTAGGGCAAACAGCCAAAAAAGCATTTAACGATCGTCAAACAAAGCCACACCCTAAAAATTATGAATTACGTAGTGCTTTTGCTGATTTATTAACGCATCCAGCAGATATTAAGCAGCCCCTAAATACTTACAATGAAAAAATGCAGCAATTATCCGCCACTACATGTAAATAATCACACCTTTCATTGCTCTTATTTATTTTAAAACGTCAAAAATAAGAGCAATATTTAACATTCCAATTTTATTTTTCTTCCAAATATCATCGAAATAAATGCCCATTATCAAAACTTGGTTAAATTACCATTTCCTGATTCAATCCCCTTCCTTGCTAATATAAAATTAATCTATACTTATTTTGTATTTTTGTTTGTTATTTCATTTTTAATCTTGCTTTGATGAAATAAACCTATTTAGAAAAGGATGCTTACGCATGAAGCCACTCTACATTGGTTTAGTAACTGCTATTGTAAGTTGTAATACAATGGCAAAACCTGTTGATTGGACACCAGGGTTCAATGGTGATATCTCATTAATGGCTGCATATACTCGAACAAATTCCCAATTTGATTCAGATAATGCAACAACAGAGAATTTACACTCTTCAGGTAATGATCAAAGCCATATCCTTGCCGCTCCACTGGGAACACTGGCTTACACGTTAGCCAGTGCTAAGCAACAATTTTTCTTTGGTACTGATCGCTCTGATGTCGCATTAGGACGTTTCCACACTGAAGTTGGCTATCGCCAGAAATTAGAAAATAACGGGACTGTCTCGTTCAGTTATATTCCGGGTTTATTAGATTTAAAAACATGGCAAAACCCTTACTTAACGGGTACTTCACGCGAGAAAACAGGGAGTAACGTTAAAGCTTTCCGAGCACAATGGGAAAATATTGGCGATTCAATGTACTCCCTTGATACTGCTTATGGCCGCTATGATGTCGACCAAGAAAGAAGTGGTGAAGGGTCAAACATTGATACTCACCTACTTGATCGTAATGCGAAGCTATTCTTTATTGAGGGTAGCCACTTATTACCACTAAGCCGTTCTCAAATGATCCGTACAGCCTTGAACTACAGCAACATAGATGCTGATGGTAAAGCAATGGCTGCTGATATTTACGGTGGCTCAGCAAGTTTCATCCAGTTATTCCCGCAATCAAGCTTGATCTTAACCTTAAGTTATAAAAAAGCACTATTTGATGCAGAAAATCCTATTTTTGATAAGAAACAGGAAGATGACCGCTTCGGTGCTTTCCTTGCTTATGAATATCGCCAGCCATTTAACTGGAAGAACTGGAGTATTGTTTCATTGCTTGGTTACAACACAACTCAATCAAACATCCACTTCTACGATGCTGATACAACGCTTGTTAGTCTAGGGATGAACTACCGTTTTTAATCGCAAAACTAACAATGTGCTGTTAACAGCACAGCATTGTCTTATATAAGCAATTTATGGCTCTGTTATGATACAGAGCCATAAATTTTTCGAGACATAGGTTAGGTTTTCCATTAGATTAACAGCACTTTACCCAAGTTAAAGAAACGTTACTGAGTATTATGGCTGTTAATAATCGCACTGCCGATGCATCGCAGGAATCGTTGCATCGCATTTTTACAGTACCGGAAGCCCCAGATTCCACCTTGGGGATGATCGAAAAAGAGCTTTCAGAAAACCTAAACGAGTTTCTGCGAACGCACATTGCTGCAAGAGAAAAGCCTCTTATTGAAATAGAGAAAGACTTCTCTGATCCTGCTATTCCTGAAACACCAAGTTTTGTTTCCGAGCACACCCAGTTTCTATTAAACAAGCTGGTATCCCAGTCGGTTCACACTTCAGCGCCAACCTTCATTGGGCATATGACGTCTGCCCTGCCTTATTTCATGATGCCGCTTTCCAAAATCATGATTGCGCTGAATCAGAACTTGGTAAAAATAGAAACATCAAAAGCATTTACACCACTTGAACGCCAAGTGCTAGGGATGCTGCATAAACTCATATTCAATCAGCAGGAAAGCTTCTACCAACAATGGATGCACAGTGCTGACCATTCTTTAGGCGCTTTTTGTTCTGGTGGTACCATTGCCAATATCACCGCCCTTTGGGTCGCCCGCAATACCGTGTTAAAACCAGATGGTGATTTTAAAGGCGTGGCACAGGAAGGTTTGTTCCGAGCAATGAAGCATTATGGTTATGATGACTTAGCCATTTTAGTCTCAGAGCGTGGTCATTACTCATTAAAGAAAGCTGCCGATGTTTTAGGTATTGGTCGTGACAGCTTGATATCAATAAAAACAGACGACAATAACCGTATCGATCTAGATCATCTACAAACTACCCTCACCGATCTTAAGCAACGTAATATTAAACCTTTCGCCATTATTGGGATTGCTGGTACCACAGAAACCGGCAATATCGATCCCTTAGAACAACTGGCCGATATCGCAGCAGAACATCAGTGTCACTTCCACGTTGATGCCGCTTGGGGTGGCGCCACCTTAATGTCGAATAAATATCGTCATTTATTAAAAGGGATTGAACGCGCTGATTCGATCACTATAGATGCCCATAAGCAGCTTTACATTCCAATGGGCGCAGGTATGGTGATCTTCAAAAATCCAGAACTAATGACAGCTATTGAACATCATGCGGAATATATTCTTCGTAAAGGTTCAAAAGACTTAGGTAGCCACACGTTAGAAGGTTCACGTAGTGGTATGGCGATGTTGTTATATGCCAGCTTAAATATTATTAGCCGTCCTGGTTATGAATTACTGATCAATAATAGTATTGAAAAAGCCCGTTACTTTGCCGATCTCATCAAGCAGCAAGATGATTTTGAATTAGTGACAGAGCCAGAACTGTGCTTACTCACCTATCGTTACGTACCAAAACGTACTCAACAAGCATTAGAAATTGCGACACCCGAAGAGCGCGAAATTTTATTAGAACTACTCAATGATCTGACGCAGTTTATCCAAAAACGACAGCGTGAATCCGGCAAGACATTTGTATCACGTACACGAATTACACCAGAGAAATGGAACCACAAAATCACCACGGTCTTCCGTGTCGTTCTGGCAAACCCATTAACCACAAATACTATCTTGCAAGATGTT
Organism: Photobacterium lucens; assembly: GCF_009873615.1. Classification (GTDB taxonomy): domain Bacteria; phylum Pseudomonadota; class Gammaproteobacteria; order Enterobacterales; family Vibrionaceae; genus Photobacterium; species Photobacterium lucens. The sequence continues at coordinate 372 of NZ_SSMG01000293.1, read as the reverse complement.
CTCAATGAGCAACGTGAGTTAGCGAAGGAAAGTAACATTAGCTTGCCTGAACTGATGAATTTAACAGACAAAATAATGCTAAAAAGAGATGATAATCTTAATAATTAGCGCGATTTTCTATATAAAAAATTGCAATATTTAGCGATAAAGCCCAGATTTTCTGGGCTTTTTACATTTTGTTACCTATTAACAATCGAAAAATTGTATGTCTGCTTTATTAATAATCTGCAAATCAACTATTAACAGTGCATTATTGTAGTATGAATAACTCATTTATGAGGTCAATTTTCTACTTCCAACCTTCGCATAGTGTTTCTTCATTTCCTTATAAATATGCAAAGCTTCTTTTTGAACAGCGATCAATAAATTCTC